>CAZNAH010000018.1:12011-20879 GCA_964570735.1 uncultured Hyphomicrobiaceae bacterium
GGATGTCGCCGATGGCGATCGGGTCGATGCCGGCGAAGGGTTCGTCGAGCAGCATGTAGGCCGGGCGGCTGGCCAGCGCGCGCGCGATCTCGACGCGCCGCCGCTCGCCGCCAGAAAGCGCGATGGAGGGGGACTTGCGCAACCGCCCGATGTTGAACTCGTCGAGTAATGCATCGAGCTGGCGCTTGCGCTCCTTGCGGTTCGGCTCCGTGACCTCAAGCACGGCCATGATATTGTCTTCGACCGACAGCCCCCGGAAGATCGACGCTTCCTGCGGAAGATAGCCGATGCCGAGCCGCGCGCGCCGGTACATGGAAAGCCGCGTCACGTCGTAGCCGTCGATGAAAACGGACCCCTCATCGGGCCTGATTAGCCCGGTGATCATATAAAAAACCGTGGTTTTGCCCGCGCCGTTCGGGCCGAGCAGCCCCACGGACTCTCCGCGGCCGACATTTAGGCTGACCCCCTTCACGACCATGCGCTTCTTGAAGCTCTTCTTGATGCCGTGGGCGATGAGCTGGCTCTGCCGGTCGAGCATGCGCCGCCTTGGCTGCGCGACCTCCTCTTCCGACAGGGCATAGACCTGGGCTTGGCGCGGTGCCGGAGGGCGGGGCCTCTGGGGGCGGTTCTTGTCGATGATGTTCACGCCCTGCTCCGTCTCAACCGCGCTTCACTGGTTCTGGGTCTGCCAGCCAGAGCCCTGCTGCGCGCCCGGCTGCGGCTTAGCCTCGTCTCCGCCTTCCGGGCGGCGGAAGACAGCCCTGAGCCGCTGCTTTCCGCCCTCGCCCTGCTCGAATGTACTCATGCCCGTGGCGATGTCGATGAGAAGCTTGTCGCCCTTGATGACGTTGCCGCCCTGGGACAGGGTGACGTCGCCCGCCAGCGTCACCTTCTGAGCCTTCACGTCGAAAAACGCCTCGTTGCTGGTCGCGGTCTGCTTGTTGTCCTTGGCGTTGACGAGGACGTCGCCCCGCGCGCGAATGAAGCGGATATCGCCGCCGGCCAGCGCATCCTGCGCTCCGCCTGCCGGCGCGGGAGTTGCCGCGCCCGAACCGCCCCCCCGGCTGTAGACGACCTCAAGCTCCTTGGCGCGCAGGTTGAAATCGCCCTGAACCGCGAAAACGTTGCCCTTGAACGTGGCGACCTGCTTCTTGTCGTCGACCTCCAGAAGATCGGCCTCGATGTCGATCGGCTTGGAGGCATTGTCACGGTAGCCTGAGAATGCGTTGCCGGGCGCCTGGGCGTCAGCCGCGCCTGTTGCCATCGCCAGGGAAAGCGCGAGCGCCGAGAAAGCCAGCCGCGCATAGTGCCATGCCTGCATGTCCTGTCCCTTTCTCCGGCCCGCAAGCAAGGCTAGGGCCTTGACGTGCCTGCCGCCCCGGCATCCGGCTGCTGCTCCGGAGTTGACGATGGTTGTTCGCTGCGCGACTGTATACCAACATTTGCGGCGCGAGCGGGGTCAACACTTTGCGAAACAGAGGCCGCATCGCCGGAACGCCGCGCCAGGCGGACCTTGACCCTTCCCTCGAAGATCGCCTTGGCTTCCGCCGTGAAAAGCGTCAGGCGATCGGACCGGATCGTGCTTTCGTGCAACTCGACCTGAACGGGGGTGTTCGAGACCACCCGCTGCTCGGGGATATGCACGGTGGCGGTCGCGAACGTCGCGGACATCCCCGGCGCGCGGACGATGCGCAAACCCCGATCGAAGGTCATCTCCTCGATCTTGTTGTTGTAGATCGCGCCCGGTGCGGTGAGGATCGTCTCCTGCCCGCCCGGCCCGGTCATGCGGCCGTCGATCGTGTCAAGATAGAGGATGTCGGGGTTTGAGGCTTCCTGGGTCGCGGACTTGGCCCGCACGTCATATTCGCCCTGTTTGTCGTGCACGCCCGTGACCCTGGGGTTCACCATCTTCAGGGCCCCGGCCTCCAGGGAAACGCTCTCTACGCTGGCCTGCCCCTTGCCGCCGTCGATGCTGACGGTCAGGGCCGCGGGCAGCACGTAAAGGCTGACAATCCCTGCGCTTGCCAGCGGGAGCGCCACCTTCAGCACGCGGACCAGCGTGCTGTGCCGCTTCGCCCGCCGGAATTCGGCCGCGCGATCGCGAAGTCGGATCGCCTGCCTATCGCCGTGATTATGGCTGCTGACGGCATGCGCCATGCGGGGATCTCCGGTGGTGACCGACTGCAAAGATGCGGCTAGTGGTTGAACACGTCAACTGCGTCCAGCCAGCCGTTGAGGTCAAGCTCCGCGCGCGCGGGCAGGAATCGGAAGCATTCCGCCGCCAGATCGGTGCGCCCTTCGCGTTCGAGCAGGACATCGAGCCTGGCTTTCAGCGCATGGAGATGAAGCACATCGGATGCCGCGTAGCTCTGCTGCTCCGGCGTCAACTCTGCCTGCCCCCAATCGGATGTCTGCTGCTGCTTCGACAATTCGACGCCGAGAAGCTCCCGGCACAGATCCTTCAGCCCGTGCCGGTCGGTGTAGGTCCGCGTCAGCTTCGCCGCGATCTTGGTGCAATAGACCGGCCGCGCATAGACGCCGAGATACTGCGCGAGCAGCGCGATGTCGAATCGGCCGAAATGGAAAATCTTGAGGACATTGGGGTTCGCGAGAAGGGCTTTCAGGTTCGGTGCGTCGTATGAGCCGCGCTGGAATTGCACGAGATGCGCCGTGCCGTCGCCTGCGGAGAGCTGGGCCACGCAGAGCCGGTCGCGGTGGGGATTGAGGCCCATCGCTTCGGTGTCGATCGCAACCGAGGAACCAAAGCCAAGGCCGTCCGGCAGATCCCCGCGATGCAGGTGAATGGTCATGTGACCGAGCTTTCCTTGCTCGCCGCCTGGCGTCGCGGCTCGTTGGCTGAAGTGTCGGGCTCTGTATCACCGGAAGCCGGGGGCTTCAAGAAGCGCGGCTGGAACTGCAAACCGGCCTCAGCGCCGGCGCGGCGGCGGCGCCGCCACGTTGCTTTCGCCGACCTGCCGTTCGGCCTCCTCCGCTGCGGCGACGGCTGCCTCGAACGGCTTCTGTTCCTCGCATCGCGCCTGTTTCAGCGCTTCGATGGTGCGCATGCGGAAGCTTTCCCCGCGCAGCGGAGCGCGGATCGCCACGATGCCCTGCAAGGCAGGCGAGACCACGATATTCTGCTCCTCGCCTTCTTCGGAGCGTTCCGTGCTCTCCTCCTGGGCGAGGCGTTCGCGCGCGACCACAAGAAGCCGGATGTCGTTGCGCTTCGCGTCCGCGCCGGTGATGAGATAGAAATTCTCGGCCTGGGGCGTGGAGACCGCGACCGACCATGTCGCGTCGAGCATCGGCGTCGTCACGACGAGATTGCGCGCGGACAGATCGAACACGCAATAGGCGTGGACCACATCGGGCGAGGAAAAGGGCAGCGCCGCGACCTTGGTATCGTCCGCCAGCATCAGCTTGTTGCGCTCGAAGCCGGACAGGCGGCTCCATGCATCCTTTTCCGCGATGTATGGCAGGCCGAGAACGGTGAGGATGTGCAGGATGCCGCCCATGATCACGCCGGCGGCCAGCCATGGCAGGAGTCCGCCCATCAGCATGTCACCTTCACGATACGCGGCATGAAGTTCTCGCCCGTCGGGCTCCCCATCACCCTGTCGCGGTTGAGCGGCCGCAGAATGTTGAGCATCAGGATGAAGCTTTCGCCGCTCGCCGTCGGCAGCCAGTTGCCCGGCTGAACCTCCGGCGCGACGCGAACGATGAACAGCCCGTCCGCCGAGACGAGCAGGTTCGCGTTGTTGAAGGCGTGGCGGCCTGCGGGGTTCGCGATGGGCTGGCCCGTCTCGGTGAAGGCCGCGAGATTCCACCAGAGCGAGGGGAAGGGGCGCCCCACCACGTCATAGGTGCAGTCGCCGCTGAGCGGGCTGCCGTCGCTGTCCTCCGTCGCCGAGAAGGACAGGAGCGAGGCCGAGGTGATCGGCAGGCCGCCGGAGCGCGCGACGCGCGCCAGCGTGTAGGGGTCGGCATCAAGCGCGCCCGAGTTGACCCACACGCGCCACGGCCCGACCTGCTTCGCCGTCGCGAAAAAGCCGCGGTCGAGGAAAACGGCGGCGGAGCCCAGCCCGACGATCAGGGCTACGCTCGCGAAGACGAAGAATCGGATGAGAAACGGCATGGCGTCGATCGTCTGGCTTCAGGCGGCTTGGCAGGGTTCCGGTTGGCACGTCCCTGAACGCCGCGATCCTTGCGCCCTGAGCCTCGCCCGCACCGAACACCCCAGCCTTAGCGTCATCGGTTCTGGGCAACCGGGGGCAGGCTCAGCGAGGCGCCCTTCTCGTTGGGGCTCGTGGTCAGGGCCTTCGAATCCTTGAAGAGCTTGGAGAGCGCCGTCAAGGTTTTCCGCGTGCGGGGCGACATGCGATTCGCGACCGTCTCCGTCACGGTGCCGAGCGTCGGGTCGTCCCGCTTGAGTTCGGCGATGCGCTGCTGCTCCTCCACCTGTTTCGGATGAAGCGGCAGGCCGGGAATCTGCGGGATGTTCATATTGGTGTGCGCAACGACATTATACTCCTTCCAGGTCAGCGCCGGGAGGCTGCCGCCCGTCACATTGTTCATACTGGTGTAATTGTCGTTGCCGTACCAGACGCCCGTCACATACTGCCCGGTATACCCGATGAACCAGGCATCGCGGTAATTGGAGCTGGTGCCCGTCTTGCCCGCCACGGTCGTGAAGTCGAGCTGCGCGGCGCGCCCGGTTCCCGCGGTGACCACCTTCTCCAGCATGAAGTTGAGATCGGCGATGTTCTGCGGATCGAAAAGCTGAACTGGGGGTGCCTCCTCCGTATCGCGGGAATAGATGACCTCGTCGCGGGCATTGCGCAGTTCGAGGATGCCGTAGGGGCGGACCGCCTTGCCGCCATTGGCGAAGACGGCGTAACCGGCCGTGTGGTCGATCACCGGGATGCCCTGATCGCCCAGCGCCATGGAGCAGGTCTTCTTGATCGAGGTCAGGCCGATCTTGTGAACGTCCGCCAGCACCTTGTCGCGCCCGATGCGGTTATCGAGCGAGAGCTTCACGGCGATGGTGTTGATGGAACGCGCCAGCGCGTCCGTCAGCGTCATCGCGCCTCGATAGCCCCCGGAATAGTTCTCGGGCGACCAGCGTCCGCATGAAACATAGCCGTCAACCACGCGAGATGTGGTCTTGAAGCCGTTCGCCAGAGCCGTGAGGTAGACATAGGATTTGAACGAGGAGCCCGGCTGGCGAAGCGCTTTCGTGGCGCGATTGAACTGGCTGTCGCCATAGTCCCGGCCGCCCACGATCGCGCGGACCGCCCCGTCCGTGTCCATCGAGACGAGCGCGGCCTGGGTCGCGCGCTTTCCTCTGGCGTGCTGCTCGAAGACCTTCTCCACGGCCTGTTCCGCCGCCTTCTGAAGCGCAGGATCGAGGGTCGTGCGGGCGGTCAGCACATATTCGCCCTTGTCGCGCGCGATGCGCTGCACTTCCTCGAACGCCCAGTCGAGATAGTAGTTCGGGGCATAGGTATCCGAGCGGTCGATGACCTTGGCGGGGTTCAAGCGGGCGCCGTGCACCTGCCCTTCCGTCATGTAACCCGCATCGACCATGTTCGTGAGCACCTGGTTCGCGCGCGCGCGCGCCTCGATGGGATTGGCGTGCGGCGCGAACTTCGTCGGCGCCTTGAACAGGCCGGCTAGGAGCGCGGCTTCCGCGAGATTGATGTCTCTCACGGATTTGCCGAAATAGAACTGCGATGCCGCTTCGACGCCGAATGTTCCGCCGCCGAGATAGGAACGGTCGAGGTAAAGCTTGAGGATTTCCTTCTTGTTCAGCCTCGCTTCAAGCCACATCGCGAGGAACACTTCCTTGATCTTGCGCTCAAGCGAGCGTTCCGACGTCAGGAACAGGTTTTTCGCGAGCTGCTGGGTGACGGAACTGCCGCCCTGTACGACATCGTTCGCGCGGGCGTTTTCCACGAGCGCGCGCATCGTGCCGACCACGTCGATGCCGAAATGGACGAAGAAACGCCGGTCCTCCGTGGCGAGCGTCGCCTTGATCAAGTGATCGGGCACTTCTTCCAGCGGAACCGCGTCGGAATAGAGGATGCCGCGCTTGCCGACCTCGTTGCCGTAGCGGTCGAGAAAGGTCACGCTGTATTCGCTGCCGGTGCGCCAATTCGAGTTGCGCGTCAGCTCGATCGCGGGGATCTGGAACGCCAGGATCACCAAAAGCGCGCCCGTTCCGAGCGTCACGCCTTCAGAGACGAACTCGACGACCGCCTTGCGCAGTCCGGACACCCGGAAGCGCGCGAAGAAATTATTATAGGCCGACCACCAGTCCTTGAACCAGGACCAGCTTCCATAAAGTGACGAGTCGATCCACGAATCGAGCGCCAGCCAGTCCACGTACCGGTTGCGCCGGTTCGGTTTGAAAATCCAGTCCCGCACGTCTGCCGCCGAAATCAGATAGCTTGTCTCGTCTCTGGAATATGCCAAGGATCAGGACAACGGAACAGCGAAATCACGAGGACCTGGGTTCTTTGACCACACACTTGACGCTTCAGCCGATGAGCGAGCCCTTCTGGAAAACCAAATCCCTGCATGAGATGACGTTGAGCGAATGGGAGATGCTGTGCGACGGGTGCGGCCGATGCTGCCTCCTCAAGCTCGAAGACGAGGACACCGGCGACATCGCCCGCACGCGCGTCTCCTGCCGCCTGCTCGATATCGGTTCCTGCCGTTGCGGAGATTATGCGAACCGTGCGGATAAAGTTCCAGACTGCGTGAAACTCACGCCCGATAGCGTTGCCGGCCTTACGTGGCTGCCGAAGACCTGCGCCTATCGCCTCGTCAGCGAGCGGCGGGATCTCTATTGGTGGCATCCGCTCGTCTCGGGCAGCCCCGAGACCGTGCATCAGGCAGGCATATCCGTGCGCGACATCGCGATTCACGAGGATCGCGTGGCCGTGGAGAACCTTCCCGACTACATCACCGGCTGGATCCGGGAACGGAGACGGCGCAGAAAATAACACATAGCGCGATATTGACCCGCTCACTGTGATTTTTTCTCTCTTGGAGTGATTTTTCTCGTTGACAGCGTAACGCTGCTCCGGTATCAATTCAGTACATTGCGACAAGTGGGCGAAACGCCCGGCAAACCTGATCCAACCCCTCGCTCCCCATACACATCAGACAGGACATCCATGGCGCGACGCGTCGATTGGCTCGCGGTCCGCATCGCTTTCGAAAGCGGGTGCGGGGTCGAAGACTTGTGCGACCGCTTCACCGTGAGGCGGCGGACGCTGATGAAAAGGCTGCGTGCGGAGGGCTGGACGGCTTCGGTCGCGTCCGCCCCGGCGCCGTCCCGTCCGCCCTGCCGGAAGCGGCCCATGCTGTCCCGCCTGTTTCAGGCCCTGGAGAAAACGATGAGTGACCTCGAAGACCGCCTGCAAGGGCAGGCCGGCAGCACGGCGGCCGATCGCGAACGCGATGCGAAGCTCCTGGGCTCCATGGCCGCGCTCTACGAAAAGCTGAAGGAGATGCAGGCTGACGAACGCAACCGCCGCAAGCCCAGAGGCAGCGATCCTATCACGGCCAGCGCGGACCACCTCCGCGACGCGCTTGCGGCGCGCCTTGATGGCCTGCGTCGGACAAGCACCGATTGACGCGATCTGCGCGACGCTCAGCGCCGCGGAAACCGAATTCCTCCTCCATGACTGGCTGTCCTGGGCGCGCGACGACCAGCTCCCGCCGGCGCTCGGCCAGGGCGGAAGCGGCTGGACCACATGGCTCATTCTCGGCGGGCGCGGGGCAGGCAAGACGCGCGCCGGCGCGGAGTGGGTGCGTGGCTGCGCGATGGGGCGGGAACCTTTCGCGCGGACGCCGGTTTCGCCGATCGCGCTCGTCGGGGAAAACCTTCAGGATGCGCGCTCCGTCATGGTGGAAGGGCCTTCGGGTGTTCTCGCCATTCATCCTCGCGCGGAACGGCCCGCCTTCTCGCCCTCCCGGCGCGAACTCGAATGGCCGAACGGCGCGAAAGCACAGCTCTTCTCGGCCGATGATCCGGAAAGCCTGCGCGGTCCGCAGTTCGCCGCCGCGTGGTGCGACGAGATCGCCAAGTGGCGTCACGATGAGGCGGCCTGGTCGATGCTGCAATTCTGCCTGAGGCTCGGGGACGCGCCGCGTCAGGTCGCGACCACGACGCCGCGCCCGACGAAACTGCTGAAGGCGCTGCTGGCCGACCCGCGCACCGCGGTGAGCCGGTCGCGTACCGCGGATAACGCCGCGCATCTGGCACCGACGTTCCTCTCCGA
Organism: uncultured Hyphomicrobiaceae bacterium; assembly: GCA_964570735.1. Taxonomy (GTDB): domain Bacteria; phylum Pseudomonadota; class Alphaproteobacteria; order Rhizobiales; family Rhodomicrobiaceae; genus CAZNAH01. Next base: position 20,303 of record CAZNAH010000018.1, read on the forward strand.
GCTCGTCGCGCGCTATGACGGCACCGCCCTCGGCCGCCAGGAACTCGACGGCGAACTCCTTGAAGACTGCGACGGCGCATTGTGGCGCCTGCGCACGATCGAGACCGGCCGGGTGAGCCAGGCGCCGGAGCTGCAACGCATCGTCGTGGCGGTCGATCCGGCCGTGACGGGCCGCGCCTCCTCCGACCGATGCGGCCTCGTCGTCGCCGGGCGTGGGCCCGACGGCCGCGGCTATGTCCTCGACGACGCCACCCGCCGCGCCACGACGCCGCTGGACTGGGCGGGTACGGTCGCCATGCTCTTCGAAAGATGGCAGGCCGATTGCGTCGTCGTCGAGGTCAACCAGGGCGGCGACCTTGTGGAGGCCGTGCTGCGTCAGGTCGAACCGAACCTGCCGGTGCGCGCCGTCCACGCCTCGCGGGGCAAGGTGCTCCGCGCGGAACCGGTCGCCGCCCTCTATGAACAGGGAAGGGTGAGCCATGTGGGCGCTTTTCCCGATCTGGAAGCTGAAATGTGCAGCTTTACGCCGGGCGGCCTTCCCGGCGGGCGCAGTCCCGACCGCCTCGATGCCCTCGTC
>CAZNAH010000018.1:20914-28343 GCA_964570735.1 uncultured Hyphomicrobiaceae bacterium
GCCGTCCTCCGAGCCCCGAATTCGCACTCTCGCTTGAATGAGACGACCATGCCCGTTTGGACCAGAATGCGGAATTCGTTTCGCGCCTTGACGGCACAGCCGCCCTCCGAAGCCGCCGGGCCTCCGAGCGCGAAAGCGGGCGTCGGCGCGCCCCTCGTCGCCCTGCAACAGCCGGGGCAGCCGGTCTGGATGCCGCGCGATTTCGGCACGTTCGCGCGCGAGGGCTTCATGCGCAATGCGGTCGTCTACCGCTCGGTCCGCATGATCGCGGAGGCGGCCGCATCCGTTCCGGTGCTGCTCTATGATGGCGGCCAGCCCGCAACCCAGCATCCGCTGCTCTCGCTTCTGGAGCAGCCGAACCCGCTCGAATGCCGCCCGGATCTCTTCGAGAACTGGTACGGCTACCTGCTCCTTTCGGGAAACACCTATCTCGAAGCCGTACAGGTCGGCGGGCAGGTCCGCGAGCTTTACAGCCTGCGGCCCGACCGCATGCGCGTTGTGCCCTCCGCAGACGGCTGGCCGGATGCCTACGAATACAGCACGGGCGCGCAAACCTTCCGCTATTCGCAGAGTGCGCAGCCCGTCCGGCCCATTCTGCACATGACGCTCTTCCATCCGCTGAACGATTACTACGGCATGAGCCCGATCGAGGCGGCAGCCACGGCCATCGACATCCACAACGCGGCCGGAAGCTGGAACAAGGCGCTGCTCGACAACTCGGCGCGGCCGTCCGGCGCGCTCGTCTACACGAACGGCACCGGCCACATGACGAACGAGCAGTTCGACCGGCTGAGGAGCGAGCTCGACCGGAACTATCAGGGCGCGCTGAACGCAGGGCGGCCGCTCCTCCTCGAAGGCGGGCTCGACTGGAAGACGATGTCCATGTCGCCGAAGGATATGGATTTCATCGACGCCAAGCATGCCGCGGCGCGTGAGATCGCGCTGGCGCTCGGTGTTCCGCCGATGCTGCTCGGCATTCCGGGCGACAACACCTACTCGAATTATCAGGAGGCCAACCGCGTTTTCTGGCGGCAGACGGTGCTGCCGCTCGTCAGCCGTACGCTGAAGGCGCTGGCCGGATGGCTCGGGCCGGCCTTTCACGGCGCTATCGAGCTAAGGCCCGCGCTCGACCGGATCGAAGCGCTGAGTTCCGAGCGCACGACCCTCTGGGATCGGCTCAACGCCGCGGATTTTCTCACAAATGCGGAGAAAAGGCGCGAAGCCGGTTTCCCGGAGATGGACGGATGAACGTTCGCAAAGACTAGCCAAGGAGTGAACTGCGGGGTCAACTTGAAAAATTGCAGTCACCAGTCCTGTTTCAGATCGGGGACTACATACGCATCACTACGAAATGAAATCTGTGCCCCTTTACAAACCCTGCAGCTCTTAACCCCCCTGCTATGAAATCCATAAGACTATTAACAAACTGCATGGATAGTCACAAATCACAAATTTCGCCGTTTCGCAACATCAGGAAAACTCAGCCTATGCTGTTGCATCATAATCACATCGCTGCTGGCCGTCTGGCATCGCCTGCGACTGCCGAGGTTCTGCGATGACGCTCGCGATCATGGGTTATGCCAGCGTTTTCAGCCTCCCCGACGCCGCCGGAGATATGGTCGCGCCAGGCGCATTCCGCCGCAGTCTGACGCGGCGGAACGGCGGCGCCATCCGCATGCTCTTCCAGCATGATCCCGCGCAGCCCGTCGGCGTGTGGGACGTCTGCCAGGAGACCGGCAAGGGCCTTTACGCTGCGGGCCGCATCCTGAGCGGCGTGCAGCGCGGCGCAGACCTGATCGAACTGATACGGTCCGGCGCCATCGACGGCCTCTCGATCGGTTTCCGCGTCGTGAAAGCCATCCGCGACCGGGCGACCGGCCGCCGCCTCATCACGGAAATCGACCTCTGGGAGATTTCCATCGTCACCTTCCCGATGCTGGCGCAGGCCCGCATCGAGCGCATTTCGTCCCTCTCCGCCTGATCCCCTGCCCCTGACACCCGAGGTAAACATGACCGATACGCTTCCCCCCTTGGAGCGGAAGGCGATCGCGTCCGGCTATGCGCCGGAAGCGGCCGCCGCGCACGAAAATCTTCTGCAAACCTTCGAGGCGTTCAAGGACGTCAACGACGAGCGCCTGTCGCAGATCGAGCGCCGCATGTCGTCCGACGTGCTGACGACGGAAAAGCTCGACCGGATCAACCAGGCGCTCGACGAGCAGAAGCGCACCATCGACGATCTCGTCTTGAAGGCGAACCGTCCGCGCTTCGGCGCCTCTCAGGCGGCACATGAAGGCGCGGCGGTCCGGAAATCCGGGTTCCAGAGCTATATCCGCTCCGGCGATACGCGCGCGCTCGACCTCGAAACGAAGTCGATCACCAGCGCGAGCGTCGAGGGCGGCTTCACGGTGCCGACCGAGGTCGAAAACCTCATCATGAGCCTGCTCAAGGATGTCTCACCGATCCGGGCGATCTCCGGCGTGCGCCAGGTTTCGGCTAACGTCTACAAGAAGCCGTTCTCGACCACGGGCGCATCCGTCGGCTGGGTCGGCGAGACAGAGGCCCGCACACAGACCAACGCGCCGGTGCTGTCCGAACTGTCGTTCCCGACCATGGAGCTTTACGCCATGCCGGCCGCGACGCAGACGCTGCTCGACGACACCGCCGTCAATATCGACGAGTGGATCGCCGAGGAAGTGCGCGTCGCCTTCGCCGAGCAGGAGAACGCGGCCTTCGTCAGCGGCGACGGCACCAACACGCCGAAAGGTTTCCTCGCCTATGACAAGGTCGCGGAAGGCGCATGGACCTGGGGCAAGATCGGCTTCAACATCACGGGCGTCGCCGGCGGCTTCGCGCTCACCGATCCGGCGGACGATCTCATCGATCTCGTCTACACGCTGAAATCGGCTTATCGCGGCAATGCGCACTGGGTGATGAACCGCGCCACCCAGGCCGAAATCCGCAAGATCAAGGACGCCGACGACAACTATATCTGGCGTCCGGGCGAGACGGCGGGCCAAGGTGCGACCCTGATGGGCTTCCCCGTGACCGAGACGGAGGATATGCCCGATATCGGCACGGACAGCTATTCCATCGCGTTCGGCGATTTCCAGCGCGGCTATCTCGTGGTGGACCGCATCGGCATCCGCGTCCTGCGCGATCCCTACAGCGCGAAGCCCTATGTCCTCTTCTACACGACGAAGCGGGTCGGCGGCGGCGTGCAGGACTTCGACGCCATCAAGCTTCTGAAGTTCGCGGCGGCCTGATCGCTCGCCTTACCTGAGGTTCGCGCCGGACGCCCTTCCCCTCGTCCGGCGTTCAGCCCCGGCCGGGCGCGGCCGCGGTGTCTCCTCCCTCACCGCGGCCGCATTTTCCATGAAGGCCCTGACCCATGCCGCTTATCCTGACTGCCGGCCCCGCCGTCGAGCCGGTGAGCCTCGACGAGACGAAAGAACATCTGCGCATCGACCGCCCGCACGAGGACACGCTCATCGCGAGCCTCATCCTCGCGGCGCGTCTCTATGTCGAGCGCGTGCTCGACCTCGCGCTGATCACGCAAAACTGGTCGTTGTTCCTCGACGAATGGCCTGACACGCGCGGGGTCGCGCTTCCGCTCAATCCCGTCCAGGCCGTCAGCGCCGTGAAGACCTATGACGGATCGGACCAATCGCAAATCGCTTCCGCCGAAGGCTACTTTCTCGACCGGGCGTCAAGGCCCGCGCGCCTCTTGCGGCGCAACGGCTCGGTCTGGCCCGTGCCGCGGCGCGATGCGAACGGTATCGAGATCGCCTTTACAGCGGGCTTCGGCGAGACGGGCGATGCGGTTCCCGCGCCGCTGCGGCAGGCGATCCTCCTGCTCGTCGCGCATTGGTACGAGGTCCGCGAGCCCGTCCTCGTCGATCAGAACCGCCTCGAAGCCCCGCTGACGGTTGCCGCTCTGATGGAGCCTTACCGGCAAGCGAGGCTCGCATGAGCATCGCGGACCTGAGACACCGGCTGAGCCTCGAACGGCGCGTCGCGCAGAATAGCACGCAGGACGACGTCGCGCCGGTCTGGACGGCGGTTGCCGTTGTCTGGGCCGATGTCCGCCCAGTCGCGGGCGCCGAAACCGTCGTGGCCGACCGCCTTCAGTCCCGCGTCACGCACGAGGTGCGGCTCAGGCGGCGCGACGGCCTCGGCCCGGATCTGCGCTTCCGGTCCGGCGCGCGCGTCTTTCACATCGTGAGCGTTGTGGACGAAGGCGAGCGCAGCCGCATGATGATCTGCCGCGTCGAGGAGCGCACGCCATGAAGCTCAACGCGAAATCCTCCGGGAAAATGCTGCGTCCGGCCCTGGCGGATCGCGCTTTTCTCGCCAAGGTCGAGGCGCGCCTCGCAGCGACTGCCACCACCCTCGCCGCCGAGGCGAACGCCATCACGAAGGGCGAGCCGGAGCTTCGATTGAAGCGGACCGGCCGGGGTTATCGGATCGCGCCCCGGCACGGAAGCGCGGCGCGTCTCCTCGAATATGGCAGCCTCACGGTCGCCCCCAAACCCTGGGCGGCCCGCCTGATCGCCCGCATCCGGAGGCTGCGCCTTCCCTCTGCGAGGCGGTCATGAGCGCGCCCTTCCAGCTTCAGAAGGCGGTACTCGCCTGCCTGTCGCAGGACGCAGCCCTCACCGCGCTCATCGGCCCGGGCCGCATCTTCGACGCCGTGCCCTACAATCAGCCCTTTCCTTTTGTCGTCGTCGGTGAGATCACCAGCGCCGACTGGAGTACGGGCAGCGAACAAGGGCTTGAGCACAGCCTCGTCCTCCACGTCTGGTCGAGGAGCGGCGGCAAGAAACAGACTTTCGAGGCGGCCAGCGCGGTTTACGATGCCCTTCATGAGGCGACGCTCGCCCTCGCGGGGCACAGTCTTGTAAACTTGCGCCACCAGTCCAGCGATGTCCGCCGCGATGCAGACGGCGAGACCTACCACGGCGTGATGCGCTTTCGGGCCGTCACCGAACCCACGAGTTGATGTCCTGACCGAAGGAGAATTCGGGATGACCGCGCAGCGCGGCAAAGACCTCTTGTTGAAAATCGACACGACCGGCCAGGGCGATTTCACCACGATCGCCGGACTGCGGAGCCGGTCCATCGCCTTCAATGCGGCGACCGTCGATATCACCCACACCGAGTCCGCCGGGCGTTGGCGCGAGCTGCTCGACGGGGCGGGCGTGAAGACAGCCCGCATCACGGGCGCGGGCGTATTCAAGGACGCAGCCTCCGATGAAGCGGTGCGCGCCTATTTCTTCGGCGGCATCGTGATGGACTGGCAGGTGATCGTCCCCGATTTTGGCACGATCCAGGGTCTGTTCCAGATCACGTCCCTGGAGTTCACGGGCCAGCATGACGGCGAGGTCACATTCGAGATCGCGCTGGAGTCGGCCGGCCTCATGACCTTCACCGCAGCCTGACGCCATGGCCAATCCTCAACGCGGCGAGATCGAAGCCGTGCTCGACGGCAGGCCCTATCGGCTGTGCCTCACGCTCGGCGCGCTCGCGGAACTGGAGCACGCGCTTGGCGACGCCGACATGCTGAGCCTCGCCGAGCGCTTCGAGAAGGGCCGGATGAGTGCTTCGGATGCCATCCGCATCATCGGGGCGGGGCTGCGCGGCGCGGGCCACGACATCCCCGATGCCGCCGTCGCCGCGATGCAGACGGAAGGCGGCGCGGCGGGCTATGTCGATATCGTCGCGAGGCTCTTCACCGCGACGTTCGGGCAGGCCGCGCCGGGAAAGCCTTGACGGAGCCCGCGTCCGTGCCCGCCGAGCGGCGGGGCTCGCTGCCCTGGGCCGAAATGATGGCGGTCGGCTTCGGGCTCCTGCGTCTCTCGCCTCGCGCGTTCTGGGCCATGACCCCGCGCGAATTGTCCGCCGCAATGGGCGCATTCGGGCCGAGCGCCACCCCGGCCTTTGCCCTGACACGCGCAGACCTCGACACCCTGATGCAGCGCTATCCCGATCGAAACCCAACAGGCGTCATCAATGACCGATAGCCTCGCCACCTTCGCCATCGACATCACGGCGGATACGTCGGCCGCCAAGACCCAGCTCCTCGAACTCGAAAAGCTGGGCACGCGCTTTTCCACGCGGTTCGCCTCCGCCTTCGAGCGCGCGATCTTCAGCGGACAGGAATTCGGCGACGTCCTGCGCGGCCTCGCGCTCGATCTGTCGCGGCTGGCGTTCCGCTCCGCACTCGCGCCCTTGCAGCAGGCGGGCGCGGGGCTGCTGGGCGATGCCTTCAACGGCCTGTTCGCCTTCGCAAAGGGCGGCGGCGTCGGCGGTTCCGCCCCGGTCGCTTTCGCGCATGGCGGCGTGCTGTCGGCTCCGACGACCTTTCCGCTTCCGGGCGGGCGGCTCGGCCTGGCCGGTGAGGCGGGCGCGGAGGCGATCATGCCGCTGGCGCGCGGGCCTGACGGCCGCCTTGGCGTGCGCGCGCAAGGCGCGGGCTCCGGCATTGCCGTGACCTTCAACGTCACCACGCCCGACGCGGACAGCTTCCGCCGCTCGGAGGGCCAGATCGCGGCGATGGTCACGCGCGCCACACGGCGCGGGGAGAGAAATCTCTGATGGCCTTCCATGACGTGCGTTTCCCGCCCGCGATCTCGCTCGGCGCATCGGGCGGGCCGGAGCGGCGCACCGAGATCGTGACGCTCGGCTCCGGCTTCGAGGAGCGCAATTCCCGCTGGGCGGATTCGCGCCGCGCCTATAATGCGGGCTATGGCGTGAAGGACGTGGACGACCTCCACGCGGTGATCGCCTTCTTTGAGGAGCGGCGCGGACGGCTCCACGCCTTCCGCTGGAAGGACTGGGCGGACTTCAAGTCCTGCCCGCCGGGGCAGGCCGTCTCCCCGCTCGATCAGCCGATCGGCACCGGCGACGGCGCGGAGGATGCCTTTCAGCTCGTCAAAATCTACGGTTCGGCCTTCGCGCCGTGGACGCGCGCCATCAAAAAGCCTGTCGGGGGCACGGTGCGCGTGGCGGTCGCCGGTGTGGAAAAGGCGGCGGGCACGTTCACGGTGGATCACGCGACGGGCCTCGTGACCTTCGAGCCGGGGCACGTGCCCTTGCTCGGCCAGGCGGTCACGGCGGGCTTCGAGTTCGATGTGCCCGCCCGCTTCGACACCGACACGCTGACCGTGAACCTCGACAGCTTCCGGCACGGGTCGATCCCCAATATCCCCATCGTGGAGGTGCGGCTGTGAAGATTTTATGCGTCCTACCGCTCGCGACTGCGCGCTCGCTGCTTGAGGACGGCCATGCGTAGCATACCACCCTCCCTGCAGGCCCACCTCGACACGGGCGCAACGACGCTCGCCTGGTGCTGGCGCATCACGCGCGCGGACGGCACGACGCTCGGCTTCACCGATCACGACCGCGACCTCGCCTTCGACGGCACCGTGTT
>CAZNAH010000019.1:0-7044 GCA_964570735.1 uncultured Hyphomicrobiaceae bacterium
CGGGGAATTCAGCCTGCCGATGCCCTATATCCCCATGCGCGCGCTGACAATTCAAGGTTCTTACACCGGAAGCCTCACGGAGCTTGAGGAACTGATGGTGCTGGCCCGCCATGGCGATGTCGCCCCGCCTCCGGTCGCCACCTGCGGCATGAGCGAGGTGAACGCCGTGCTCGGCCGCCTGCGCGAGGGCGGCATCGTCGGGCGGGGCGTGGTCGTGCCAGGGCTCTAAGCCTCAGAAATTCGACACGCCGGTAAAGAAGAAACGCCCCAGGCCGACGGTGAAGATCAGATTGCCGTACAGCGCGTGCTCCAACGCGGCGGCCCAGAACGAGCGCGTCGTGTGGAAGCGGTAGGCGAACAGGAGGCCGCCCGCGAAGCTGATCGCAACGGACTCCCAGTGGAACGGCGTGTGGCGCGCCCCGAACAGGATGCCGTGGGCGAAGGCGAACAGCGTCGCGTTGAGCACGATGGCCGCGATAGGGTGGCCGACGAGAAGCGGCGCATAGCGGTGGAAGTAATAGACGCGGTAGATGATCTCCTGGGTCGTGACCGAAATCGCAGGGTAGAGGATCATGACCTGTAGCCAGAGATCGTACGCCACGCGGGGAAAGCGCAGGAAACCGTCGGGGAAATTCGTTTTCGCGTAATAGGCCAGCGCGCCGCCCAGCACGAGGAACAGCACCGCGATGGACAGCAGGTCTTGCGCGCGGGGCAAGCGGGCGAAGGCCCAGAGCCAGGACCGGTTTGGCTCCAGGATCAGGAGGATGACGAAGACGCCGAACACCCACGGCAGCAATTCGAACAGCGGAATGCGCTCGACATAGACGAGGTCGTAGATGGCGATCGGTGCCGCGATATAGAGCAGGGCCATCTCAGCGGCCAGCCGGAGGCGCCGCCAGACGGAAGCCGGGGGCGCATGCTCGATGGGTGGGGAGTGCATGGGGAGAGCCTCCGGCGCATCCGGCCGCTGATGGAGGGAGATGCGGGATTTTCCGGTCGTGGGCCGCGGCTCAGCGTTCTTCCGCGCCGATCGCGCGAAGGCCGGCACGCGCCACTTCGACATCCTGCTCCGGGGAGCCGGAGCCGACGCCGATCGCTCCGACGCATTCGCCATTGAGGATGATCGGCAAGCCGCCTTCGAGGTTGGTCAGCGCGCCGTCCGTCGCCATGGCGAGTTTCATCTCGCGATGGGCGGGCAGGTTGCCCGTCGGCGCGCCGAAATTCGCCGCCGTGACGGCCTTCGCCTGCGAGGTCTTGATTGAAAGCGTGCGCGCGCCATCCATGCGGGCAAACGCGAGGAGATGGCCGGATGCGTCCACCACCGCGATATCCTGCGGAACGCCCATCGCGTTTGCGGCGGCGATGGCGGCATCGAGCGCCATGCGCGCGCCTTCATAGGTGAGTTTCGCTGCGGGCTTTACGACTGTCATCCGGAGACTCCTGCTTGAGACCTAACTTCGCGGAACAATGGCCTAATAACGGTTTCGGGACAATCGCGCAGACAAAGCATGGCCGATACGCTACGAAAGGCGAATTCACAAAACCGGCTGTATACATTATTAGACATTTTTAAGTCGCATATAAGCATAAGCAATGCCTATAAATGTGGTATGAAAATCTCATTGCGTCTTTTGCGTTACGTCGTCGCAGCAGCGGACAACAATAACGTCACAGAGGCTGCACGCCAGCTGAAAGTGTCGCAGCCATCCGTCTCGGCGGCCATCAGCGAACTCGAGTCCATGCTCGGGGTTGCGATCTTCATGCGGCATCATGCCAAGGGCGTGACCCTGACGCCGGCGGGCCAAAGGCTGGTGCATGAGGCGCGCGCGCTTCTGAAGCACGCGGACGAATTCACGAGCACGGCGGAGTCGCTCGGCGAAACCCGTCGCGGTGAAATCACGATAAGCTGCTACAAGACGCTGGCGGCCTGCTTTATGCCGGCATTGCTGATGGAATTCGGCACGCGCTACCCCGAAATCGTCGTCAGGCTTGAAGAAGGCGATCAGGAACAGATCCTGAACGCCGTTTCGGAAGGGCGCGCGGAACTCGGCATCGGCTACGATTTCTCCGTGCCGGCTCATTTCCAGGCCGAATATCTGATCGATTTACAGCCGCAGGTCACGATCCCGCCCAATCATCGCCTTGCGAACCAGGAGAGCGTGAACCTCGCCGACATCGCATCGGAGCCGTATATCCTGTGCGATATGCCGCATTTCCGGGACTATTTCCTGGGCCTGTTTTCAATCGAGGGGGTGACCCCGAACATCGTGTTCCGCTGCAAATCCCTCGAATTGATCCGGGGGCTTGTCGCGCGCGGACACGGCTACTCGCTGCACACCATCGCGCCTGCAACGGTCGAGACTTACGATGGCGGCCAGCTCATGATCAGGCCGCTCAGCAGGCGTTATCCGCCCGCCCGCGCGGTCGCGCTCACGCCGAAGTCTCATGCCGTGCGGCCGGCGGTCGCGGTGTTCGCCGAGTTCCTCAAGGAATTCTTCGCCGAAGTCCGCGACCGCAAGCAGCCGGTGGCGCGAGCCTGAATCGCCGCGCGCGCCAGATCGGGCGGGCGGAGGTTGAACACGGCGCGCAATTCAGACATTCATGCGGTAACCCGATCCTCAAGGAAGGTTCCGCCATGCCGTTACCCGTCGAAAGCCCTCAAGGAAAAATCATCGTCATCACAGGCGCAAACCGGGGCATCGGCCTTGCCACGGCCCAGGAGCTGGCGCGGCGCGGCGCGCAGGTTATCGCCGGGGTGCGCAAGCCGGCTGTCATGCCCGCCGCCTCCGGCGTCACGGCGCTTGCGCTCGACACGGCGGATGCGGAAAGCTGCCGGACATTCGTCGATCAGGTCGCCTCGAAGTTCGGCCGCATCGACGGGCTCATCAACAATGCGGCGATCCTGCTCGATCGCGACACGCCTGTCCTTTCGCTCGACGAATCGGACCTGCGGCAGGTCATCGACGTGAACCTCATCGGGCCGTTCCGCCTGTGCCAGCTCGTCATGCCGATGATGCAGCGGCAGGGCTATGGCCGCGTGGTCAATGTCTCGTCGGGGCTCGGCGCGATCACCGAGATGGGGGGCGGCTATCCCTCCTACCGCATGACGAAGGTTGCCTTGAACGCGCTGACCCGCATCCTCGCGGCGGAGATTGGCGCGGATCAGAACGTGAAGGTCAACAGCATCTGCCCCGGCTGGGTGCGGACCGACATGGGCGGCGCAGGCGCGAGCCGCGATCCCTCCGAGCCCGCGCGCGAGATCGCCGACCTCGTATCGATCGCGCGGAGCGGGCCGAGCGGCGGCTTCTTCCGCTATGGCGAGCCGGCGCAATGGTAGACCTGCCGGGCGCCGCGCCGCCCCTGCAAACTTTCCTGTCGGACGGGGTCGAGATCGCCTTCACGGACGAAGGGCAGGGTGAGCCCGTCCTTCTCATCCATGGTTTCGCCTCGAACATCGCGACGAACTGGCGGGATACGGGCTGGATCAGGTTCCTGACAGGCAACGGCTTCCGGGCCATCGCGCTCGACAACAGGGGGCATGGGGCGAGCGGCAAGCTCTACGAGCCGGAAGCCTATGCGGGGCCACTCATGGCGGACGATGCGCGCCGCCTGCTCGATCATCTCAATATCGCGCGCGCCGACGTGATCGGCTATTCCATGGGCGCGCGGATCGCGACGTTCCTCGCTCTGGCACATCCGGAACGGGTGCGCAGCGCGATCCTCGCGGGGCTCGGCGCGAACATGATGCATGGCGTCGGGCCAGCCGAGCCGATCGCGCAGGCGCTCCTCACCGACGACCCCGCAAGCACTACGGACGCGACGGCCCGGGCGTTCCGTATCTTCGCCGATCAGACGCGCAGCGACCGCCGCGCGCTCGCCGCCTGTATCCGCGCCTCGCGGGACCGGATACCGGGCGCGGATCTCGCCCGGATCAACGTCCCCGTACTCGTTGTTACGGGAACGGACGACGCGATCGCAGGCGCGGCACAGCCGCTCGCGGACGCCATTCCAGGGGCGGAAGCTCTCGATCTGCCGGGCCGCGACCACATGAAGGCCGTGGGCGACCGCGGTTTTAAGGAGGGCGCGCTCGCGTTTCTGCGCCGCCGCCCTTGAGATGCGCCGGCCCGGCGAGGCTTTCGGGAATGCGGCGTTTGGAGTAGACTGCGCACGCAGCGGGCAAGGATTTCGTGAGGTTCGCATGACAGTGAGACCAGGCCGCGAGACGGCGCATCATCGCGTGGCGAGCCATGATCCCATCTGGACGCAAATCCGGCAGGAGGCCGAGGACATCGCCCGTCGCGAGCCGGAACTCGCGAGCTTCATCTTCGCGAATGTCCTCAACCACGACCGGCTGGAGGACTGCAGCGCGCACCGCCTCGCGCAACGGCTCGCCCATGACGACGTGACCGCGCCGCTCATCCGGCAGACCTTCGCCAGCGTGATGGAAGAGGAAAAGGCCCTGGGGCAGACCTTCCGCGTGGACCTCGCCGCCGTATACGATCGCGACCCGGCGTGCAGCCGCATGATCGAGCCGCTTTTGTATTTCAAGGGCTTCCACGCCCTGCAAACGCACCGCTTCGCGCACAGCCTCATGCGCCTCGGCAAGCGCGACTTCGCGCTTTACCTCCAGAGCCAGTCCTCGCGGGTGTTCAGCATCGACATCCATCCGGCGGCGGAGATTGGCCGCGGCATCATGTTCGACCATGGCACGGGCATCGTGATCGGCGAGACCGCGAAGGTGGGCGACAACTCCTCCATTCTTCACGCCGTGACGCTCGGCGGCAGCGGCAAAGAGGCGGGCGACCGCCATCCCAAGATCGGGCGCGGGGTGATGATCGGCGCAGGCGCGAAAATCCTCGGAAACATCCATGTGGGCGATTGCGCGCGCATCGCGGCGGGCAGCGTGGTGCTGAAGGATGTGCCCGCGAAGACGACGGTGGCCGGCGTTCCCGCGAAGGTTGTCGGCGAGGCGGGATGCAGCCAGCCATCGCGAACGATGAACCAGCTTCTCGGATGCGGATGCGAGGAAGAATAGCCGCACCGCTGCCCGTTTTACCAAAGACCGGGGCTGCCAAGGCTTCCCTTGGCGGCCATATGCTGCTTTAGTGTGCGCCAAGCTTAGACCTTGAACAGCACAGGCGACCGATGACTGGACCTGAAATCCAAAAACTGGAAAGATACCTGAAGAAAACATTCAAGATGGATGCCATCGAGGTCAAGCAACGCCACAAGAAGGATGACTCGGTGGAGGTGTTCATCAACGAGGAATTCATCGGCGTGATCTACCGGGACGATGAAGACGGCGAAGTGAGCTATCAGTTCCAGATGGCGATCCTGGCCTACGATCTGGACGAGTGAGGCAGGACGCCCATGCCGGTTCTCTCGCTCGATGGCGTCTGCCCCGACCTGCCGCCCAAGGGCGAATATTGGATCGCGCCCAGCGCCACCGTCATCGGGCGCGTGCGGCTGGGCCGCGATGTCGGCGTCTGGTATGGCGCGGTTCTGCGCGGCGACAATGAATGGATCGACATCGGCGAAGGCACCAATGTTCAGGAGCATTGCGTTTTCCACACCGATATGGGCGCGCCGCTCACCATCGGGCGCGGCTGCACCATCGGCCATCGCGCCCTGCTGCATGGCTGCACCATCGGCGACGGCTGCCTGATTGGCATCGGCGCGACCGTCCTGAACAACACGGTTGTCGGGGCGGATAGCCTCATCGGCGCCCATGCGATGCTGCCCGAAGGCAAGACCATTCCGCCGCGTTCGCTGGTGATGGGCACGCCGGGCAAGGTCGTGCGCGAGCTGAACGACGCCGAGGTGGCGCAGTTGCGGCGCTCGGCCGAGGGCTATGCGCGCAACTGGCGCCGTTTCGCCGCCGGCCTCAAGCCGGTGGACGGCGTGACATAGACGAGCCTTGAGCCATGGACCTCGACGATCTCGAACCGCGCAAGCCAAGCGCCAAGCCTAAAGACCTTTCCATCTACTCGATCGAGGATTTGCAGGGCTACATCGCCGCGCTGGAAGCCGAGATCCAGCGTGCGCGCGAGGTTATCGCCCGCAAGGCCGCCCACAAGGATGCGGCCTCGACGATTTTCAAATCCGATCCCCGCTGACGGCGGCAGAATGCACTCGCAATCAAAGCCAGAGATGAAGGTCAGCATCCGGCCGTTCAGACCGTCCGATCTCCCGGCCATCCAGACGATCAGGCAAGCGGCGTTCAAGCCGGTGTTCCAGTCTTTCCGCGAGATTTTGGGCGAGGAGATCTACCTCAAGGCGCTTGGTGATCCAGAAGCGGAGCAGGCCGCCCTGCTCGACAGGCTTTGCTCGCCGGACGCGCAAGATGAGGTCTTCGTGGCTACCATCGGCCATAAGCCCGTGGGCTTCGTTTCCTATTCGCTGGACCGCGACGGGCGCAGAGGCGAAATCGGGCTGAACGCCGTTCACCCCGATCACGCCGGCCGCGGGATCGGCACCAGGATGTACGAATTCGTGCTGACCCGCATGAAAGAGCGTGGGGTGGCGGTCGTTACAGTGGGGACCGGCGGCGACCCAAGTCACGCCCCGGCCCGGCGCGCTTATGAAAAGGTGGGCTTTGGTCCGGCCGTGCCGTCTATGCATCTTTACAGATTGCTTTGACGCTTCGTTCCCCCGATTAAGCATAGCGCAGAAACGCGCGTCATGGCCGGGCACGCTCCCGCGCCCTGTGGCATTCTAGCATTCAACTCCGGAGATCATCGGCCGCGCGGAAATGTGATTTCTCAGGGCGGTCATTCATGGTCACGGTAGCTTGAGTGTTTCCCGCCGGCCGGCGGGGACGTGAAGGGATGCGGCCCGGCGTCGGGTGCGCGGTTTTCGGCGATAGCGGGAAGTGCCATGTGGTTTTTGCAGTTTCGCGCCCGTCTGTTCGGCGCCTGTCTACTTTCCATTGCAGCCGGGGTTCCGCCCGCTTTCGCGCAGGGCGGCCCGGCGTCCGGCGACAAGGCGGTTTCTACGCCGCAAGGTCCGATGACGCTCGTCGTCTCCTTGAGCGAGCAGCGCATG
>CAZNAH010000019.1:7062-28262 GCA_964570735.1 uncultured Hyphomicrobiaceae bacterium
CGAAGACCTCGTGAAGACATCGCGCGTTTCGACGGGGCGGCGCGGCTACAGCACGCCCGCGGGTCTCTTCAACATCGTGCAGAAGCGCAAATGGCACCGCTCGAACATCTACAGCCAGGCTCCGATGCCCTATATGCAGCGGCTGACCTGGTCCGGCATCGCGCTGCACGCGGGCTATGTGCCGTCCCATCCCGCCTCGCATGGCTGCATCCGCCTGCCGAACAGTTTCGCGAAGGAGATGTTCGGGAAGACGCGGATCGGCACGCATGTGGTCGTCACCCACGGCGATGCGAAACCGGTGGCGATTGAGCATCCGGCGCTGATCCAGCCGAAGCCGCAGCCCGCCCTGGCCGAGGCGAAAGCCGGGGGCGGCGGCCATGAGGTCAGCGGACCTGCGGCCGGACCGACTGCGCAGCCGGGGCTCGCGCTGGCCCCGTCGCCCGCCTCATTGAAACCGGTCAGCGTCTCCACGGAGGACGGCCCGGCTGCGGCGCAACCGGCCGAGACGTCGGCCGAGCCGCGTTCGACGGCCCCCTTGCGTGTGCTGCTCACGCGCCGCAATGGGCGCGAGCGGATGATGGATGTGCAGCGGCTTCTCGCGGAACTCGGGCATGACCCCGGTGAAATCGACGGCTATATGGGCTCGGAGACGGGGGCGGCCATCAAGGCGTTTCAGGGGGCGGCGGGCTTGCCTGTGACCGGGGCCTACTCCGACGATCTGCTGGAGCCGCTCCATCGCGCCGCGAACAAAGGGCCGGTCGTGCATGGCCATCTTTATGTGCGGCAGGACTTCAAGGAAGTGTTCGACGCCCCCGTCGTCCTGCGCGAGCCGGAAAAGCCGCTCGGCCATCACCTTTATGCGGTTTCGGATTTCGACGGTGACGCAACGTCCGCGCAATGGTTCGCGGTGACGGCCGACGCCAAGCCGGAAACGACCGCGCAGGATGCGCTCGGCCGCTTCGAGATCCCAGAGGAGATCAGGCAGCGCCTGTCCGAAATGCTCACGCCAGGGTCGTCCATGCTCGTTTCCGACGAAGGCATCGGGCCTGAGACGGGCGAGGGCACCGACTTCACCGTTCTGGTCCGGTAGCTCGTCCTGTCGCGCTGGACCGCGTTGCGCGGCGGCGGCATCCGGTGCCGCCATCGCGTTGTCATCGGCGGGGACATGGGTACGGCGCGGTGCTTCCGCCTGGATGCTCTGGTCGCTTGACGTGCCCCATCGCGCACCGAAGGCCATTCAGTGTCGATAGGCGCGGACCCAACTGCGCAAAGAAAGAGCCGATGCTGGGCAAGCATCGGCTCTCATGGGCCCGGGTCGGGTCGGGTTGGGGCTAGGGAGGCCGGGCCCGTAACTCAATTCGCCTGCGCCGGGCAGGTTTCGCCCGCGTCAAGCAAATTCATCCTGTGAACGCACCAGAAGCCTTCGGGTTCCGGCGAGCTCCGGAAATCCTGCGCGTTACTTGCCTTTGGAACCTCCTGCCGAAACGCCCGCGTAGTTTTCTGCCGAGGGGGGCGAGGGCGCGAGCGTCACCCAGATCAGGGGATCATGCGGGGACTGGCGCTTGATGTATTGATAGGGCGTATCGGCCCAGCTCTTGATCGCGCTCTGCTTGTTGTCGAGGATGAGGTCGCCATGGTCGGTCACGGCCGTCAGTACGGCGTGGCCTTCGCCGACCTCGTCGCGGACGACGGTGATCAAGAGCGAAGAGGCTGGCCAGCCGCGCGAGATGAGCATGCGGCGCTTCAAGAGGACATAATCCTCGCAATCGCCTTCCTTTAGCGGATAGGTCCAGAATTCCCGTTCCCCGTAAAGCTCCAGATCGCTCACGGGCCGGATCATCATGTTGACGAGGGAGTTGACGCTTTCGAGTTCCTGCTTGCGTTGAGCGGTTAGCCGCACGGGAAGAGACGTTTTCGTGCGGTCATCGTTGACCCTGCACTCGTTCGCGTCCGTCCGGCAGAGTTGGATGAAACCGGGGGGCGGCGCCGCGTGACCGTAGACGGTCATCACGCGCTCGGCGCCCCGCGTCAGCGTGAGTTCGGCGTCCCAGGCCCAAGCAGGCAGGGACCCGGCTACAACACTCACAAAAAGACCCAACACAATCAGTCGCATACTCTGTCTCCGCTCCAGGGAGCCTAGACACAAAACGCTACGGTAGTCCTAAAAGTTCGCGTGGACTTGTTCCGAAACCCACGCAACTTCTATGCACAAGCCTAAAATGCTTTTCAATCTAAAAGGGAGATTTTTGAACAAAAAGTGAACACAGTTGCAAGCTTGCCGCATCCCTCGCATCATACCGGATGCTCTTCGAGCAAAGAACGGAAAGGACCTTCTATCAACAGGCCGGGCAGATCGCGGCGCTTGCTTGCACAAGATGTCCAGATTGCGCGGCGGCAGGGAGGAAAAAACAATGACAGTGGGATGGATCCTGCGGGAGAAAGGGCGCGGTGTCGTGACGGCGCTTCCGGACACACCGCTCCTCGACGTGATCAAACTGCTCTCGGACAAGAAGATCGGGGCGATTGTGGTGGTGGACGGCGCCCGCAAGATTCAGGGCATCATTTCCGAGCGGGATGTGGTCACGACGCTCGCCGAAAAGGGGGCGGCCGCGCTCGACATGCCCGTGTCTGCTTTCATGACGCGGTCCGTCGTCACCTGCTCAGAGCATCACAGCGTCGATTGGGCGATGGGCGAAATGACGGCTCACCGTTTCCGCCACATCCCCGTGGTGGACCGGGGCGGGCTCAACGGCATCATCTCGATCGGCGACGTTGTGAAATACAAGCTCGCGATGGCCGAAGCCGAGGCCGCGCAGATGCGCGAATACATCGCGACGGGGTAATCCGCGCAGGGTGCCCTTATGCCGAGGGCCTCGCCGACGCAGACAGCCGCGCCGGGCGACCCTCCGCTGAAATGGAATTGAGACAGCGGCGCACCGCGATCCGGCCCTGTTCGATCGCAAGCTCGGCCTTGTGAAAATCGAACAGGCCGATGCCATCGAGGTTGACCTGAATGGTGAGGTCCGGCGGATCGCCGGCGAGCCGCGACCGCGCGATGCGGTTCTGGCTGATGTTGAAGGCTTCCAGCATGACGCGGGGAATGCCCGGCGCGCCGTCGCGCTTGCCGAAGAACTGCCGCTTGATCAGGCCGAACCGGCCTTTGCGCGCGCGGTCCTCCTCGCGGCGTTCCTGAACGATGTCGATCTTCGCCTCCGCTTCCACGGGGAAGAGCGTGTTCTTCACGTAATTGCCCGCGTGAAGGGTAACGCCGATCACGAAATCGGCGCCCATGGCCCGCGCCGCCGAGACGGGCACGGGATTGACGAGCGCGCCGTCGATGAGCCAGCGCCCGCCGATGCGCACGGGCTTGAAGATGCCGGGCAGCGCGTAGGACGCCCGCAGCGCCGCGATGAGCGAGCCGCGCGTCAGCCAGACCTCCTGCCCGGTGCCGAGCTCGGTCGCGACCGCCACGAAGCGTTTCGACAGGTTCTCGATCAGCAGCCCTTCCAGATGGGTGTTGAGCGTCTTCTCAATCTTGCCGCCGCCCACGAGGCTCGACCCCGCGAGGTTGATGTCCAGATAGCGCAGAAGCTTGCGCACCGTCAGGCTCTGCGCGAAGTCGTGCAGTTCGTCGAGCTTGTCGGCGGCATAACAGGCACCGGCCACGGCCCCGATCGAGGTGCCGGCGATGATCTGAGGCTTGAGCCCCGCCTCGGCCAGAGCTTCGAGCACTCCGATATGGGCGAAACCGCGCGCGGCCCCGCCTCCTAAAGCCAGCCCGATGACCGTCTCCGGCATGTTCATCCCACTCCGTCCCAATAAGTCCATACGGGTCTAGCGCAACCCGGCATCCGCCGTATGACAACGCCATGATATGCGAGCCAAGAGAAAAATTCCGGCAAATTGCGGCTATAAATGTGAATAAAAATCGAGGCTTGCGCGAAAGGCTCGGTCAGCGCTGCGGCTCGTCGGCGAAGCGGAGCCTGATCGCCCCGCCGTTACCGCGCTCCACGATGCGGTAAAAGCATGTCCGCCGCCCCGTATGGCACGCCGCTTCGCCCTCGAGGCGCACGCGCAGCCAGAGCACGTCCTGATCGCAATCGGTGCGCATCTCCATCACGCGGAGCGTATTGCCGCTGGTCTCGCCCTTCTTCCACAGCGCGCCGCGCGAGCGGCTCCAGAAATGCGCTTCGCCCGTTTCGAGCGTGAGGCGCAGGGCTTCCGCGTTCATATGGGCGAACATGAGGACGGCGTCCGCGCCGTCCCAATCGGTGACGATGGCCGGCAGCAATCCGTCCGTGCCGAAGCGCGGGGCGAACATGATGCCTTCCTCGCGCTCCGCTTTGGACAGGGCGTCCGCCGACGCATCGTGATCGCCGCTCACCGTCACCTCGCGACGAGGGTGCGCGGCCCGTTGACGAGTTGCAGGAAGCGCTCGCGATAGTTCGGATCGTCCTTGAAGACGCCCGTGAAGCGCGTCGTGATGGTGGACGTGCCGGGCTTATGGATGCCGCGCGTGGTCATGCATTCGTGGAAGGCGTCGATCAGGATCGCGACGCCGCGGGGCTTCAGCACCTCCTCGATGGCGGTGGCGATCTGCGCGGTCATCGTCTCCTGCGTCTGGAGCCGCTTGGCGTACATCTCGACGACACGGGCGAGCTTCGAGATGCCCACCACACGGTCGCGCGGCAGATAGGCGACATGGGCGACGCCCACGATCGGCAGCATATGGTGCTCGCAATGGGATTCGAGCCGGATGTCGCGCAGCATGACGAGATCGTCATAGCCGTGGACATCCTCGAAGGTCCGCGTCAGAATCTCATACGGATCGCCGTGATAGCCCGCGAAAAACTCTTCGTAGGAATCGACGACGCGCTTGGGCGTATCGACAAGGCCCTCGCGCGTGGGGTCGTCACCGGCCCAGGCGATCAGGGTGCGAACGGCCTCTTCGGCCTGCTCGCGGGTAGGCTGAACGACAGCCTTGCGACCGTTGCCCGTTGCTGGGCCGCGGCTTTTGGGGCGCTCCACCGGCGATGGGTCGAGTGTCATGGGAGAATACCCTTTCTGGCCGGCACCAATGCCGGACCTCGAAAAATTTCAGCGCAAGGCTGGCTTGCCCTATCGCCCACTTATCAAGCGCCAGGCCACGATCCTATACGAATGTGGGAAGAAGGACAGTTCATTTGAACGGGCGGTTTCCTGGCGCCGCTGTTAGGGAGTGGTCTTTACGGCGCGGCATCGCATATAAGGTGCCAGGACATCCGGGCAAGGCCCAACAGGAGCGCAGACCTTGGTCGATCTCGAAGACATCTACAGCGAGCGCGTTCTCGAACTCTCGGCGAACATGCCGCGCACCCAGCGTCTCGCCGCGCCCGACGCGACCGCCACCGCGCATTCGAAGCTGTGCGGCTCGCGCGTGACGGTCGATCTCGCGATGGAGGGGGATGTCGTCACGGATTACGGCCAGGATGTCCGCGCCTGTCTGCTCGGCCAGACCTCGGCCTCCGTCATGGGCCGCAACATTATCGGCACGCAGGCGGGCGAGCTGCGCGCCGTCGCGGCCCAGATGCGCGCCATGCTGACGGCGGGGGGCGAGCCGCCATCCGGCCGCTGGGCCGATCTCGCGGTTCTCGAACTGGTGCGCGACTACAAGGCGCGCCACGCCTCCACACTCCTCGTTTTCGATGCCGTGGAAGACGCGATCCGGCAGATCGAAGCGAAGCGCGCCGCCGCTGCCTAGGCCGCAGGCAAGCTCTTTGCCCCGCTCAAGCTGTGGGGTATTCGCCGCGCTCGGCCCCTAGCTCTGGCGGTTCCAAAAAAAGCTCTTGACCTTCCGTCAGATATGGCCATTTAAGGCGACTTGTTTGCGAAACGACTGCGCTAGAAAAAGCGTCGTGGAGGTATAATGACCCTGCCCCGATAAGCGGCACTGACACGCGACACAAAAAGGCAGACTGCTCCTTCTCGGCTATCCGCTCCGGCGGTGAAGCGTTCGTAGCAGCATTGAGACAACTCTTAAGTGGGAGGTCCCATGCGATGGACATTTACCAGTCGGCGGCGGAGCTTATCCGCACCCTTCCGTTAGATCGCCCGGTTCTCGGCCTGCGTCCCCACGCAGCGGTGCGCGCCGCTGCGTGGTTCACAGCGAATTTCCCCGGCGAAACGCTCTACGCGGTGAAGGCGAACGATTCGCCGATCCTCGTCGCGGCGCTTGGCGCGGGCGGCATCCGCCATTTCGACGTGGCCTCCCAGCCGGAGCTTCGCCAGGTGTCGCAGGTGCCGGGCGCGGCGATCCATGTCATGCATCCGGTCAAATCGCGCCGGTTCATCGCCGAAGCCTATCATGATTTCGGCGTGCGCACCTTCGCGCTCGACAGCGAGGCCGAACTCGACAAGATCCTCGATGAGACCGGCGGCGCGAGCGACCTGACGCTCATGGTGCGCATGGCCTGCCCCTCAACGTTCAGCGAGATTCCGCTGGAAGGGAAATTCGGCATCCACTGGCACGAAGCGCCGGGCCTTCTGCGCCGCACGCGGCAGGTCTCGGAGCGCATGGGCGTGACGTTCCATGTCGGCTCGCAGATGATGTGCCCGCAGGGCTACGGCCAGGCGCTGCGCACCATCTCGCATCAGATCGTGCAGGCGGGCACGCTCGTCGATATCGTGGATGTCGGCGGGGGCTTCCCTGCGCGCTATCCCGGCATGGAGCCTCCCGCGCTCGACGCCTATATGCGCGAGATCGACGCCGCGTTCGAGCAGATGGCCGTGGGCCAGTCCTGCCAGCTCTGGTGCGAGCCGGGCCGCGCGCTCGTGGCCGAGGCAGAGTCCGTCATCGTGAAGGTGGACGCCCGCAAGGGCAACACGCTCTACATCAATGACGGCGCGTTCGGCGCGCTCTACGACGCGGCGCATTGCAAGTTCGTCTATCCCACGCGCGCGATCTCCGCTGCGGGCGAGGTCTACGGCGATTGGGGGCTCACGGGCTTCGATCTCTATGGCCCCACCTGCGACAGCGCCGACCATCTGCCGGGGCCGTTCATGCTGCCGGCCGCGATCGAGGAGGGCGACTTCATCGAGATCGGCAATCTCGGGGCCTATGGCCGCGTCATGGCGAGCAAGTTCAACGGCTACGGCGCCTATGACGAGGCGCTTTTGCAGGACGAGCCGATGCTGACGATGTTCGGCGCGGAGGCGGACGGCCTCGCCGCGGTGAACACCGCGTCCTGACACGCGGCTCACGCATCCCGCGGCAGTGAAACCGGATGGCGCCGCGCGCGGCCGCGCCATCCACTTCGAGGCCGCGCTGGGTCACCCGGAGGCGGCCCTCCCGTTGAAGTCGCGTCCCGGCCTCGCGCACGGCGGGCATGAGCGACCGCCACGCCGTCTCGTCCTGGGCGAGGGCGCGCGCGACGTCCGACGGGCAGATGCTCTTGCCACCGCCGCGCTCGTGCAGCAGGCCGAAGATGGCCGCCTCGATCTCGTCCGTTCCGTCCATCGCGCGAGCCCTTGTGTCCCGAACGCTCCGCTCTCACAATAATAAGCATCTTTCGCCAGGGATGAGCCATGGCCACTCCGCCGCCCTTCGTCACCCGCCACCCGATCCCCCCGGCTGAACCGCTCCGCGCGCGCATTGACGCGGCCTATCGTGCGGATGAGACCCTCACGGTTCTCGACCGGGCAGCTCTCGCCGATCTACCTCAGCCCGCGAAGGAGCGCATCGCCGCGCGCGCCCGCCGCCTCGTCGAGGTGATCCGGGCCGAGCGCATCCGCGCCTCGGGCATCGACGCCTTCATGCATGAGTACGAGCTGTCGAGCCAGGAAGGCGTGGCGCTGATGTGCCTCGCGGAAGCGCTCCTGCGCATTCCCGACGATGAGACGCGCGACGCGCTCATCCGCGACAAGATCGGCAAGGCGAACTGGGAGCGGCATGCGGGCAATTCGCCTTCCGTCTTCGTGAACGCCTCGACCTGGGCCCTGATGCTCACGGGCCGCGTGATCCGCATGGAGGACAGTGCCAGCGACGGCTGGTGGGGCATCCTGCGCCGCGTCGTCCACCGCACCGGCGAGCCTGTCATCCGCGAGGCCGTCGAGCAGGCCATGCGCATCATGGGCCGCCAGTTCGTGCTGGGCCAGACCATCGGCGAGGCGCTTCAGCGCGCCCGCGAGGGGGAGCGGCGCGGCTATCGCCACTCCTACGACATGCTGGGCGAGGGCGCGAAAACCGTGGCCGATGCGCGCCGCTACTTCCGCAACTACCAGGAGGCGATCGCGGCGATCGGCGCATCCGCGCGCAGCGGCGAGATCATCGACCGCCCGAACATCTCGGTGAAATTGTCGGCGCTTCATCCGCGCTACGAGCCGTCGCAGCGCGAGCGCGTGCTGCGTGAACTCGAACCGCAAATCGCGGCTCTGGCGGGCGATGCGAAGGCTGCGGGCATCGGCCTGTGCGTCGATGCCGAGGAGGCCGAACGGCTCGATCTCTCGCTCGACATCTTCGAGGCGCTGGCGCGGCGGCCCGAATTGCGGGGATGGGATGGCCTCGGCCTCGCGATCCAGGCGTATCAGAAGCGCTGCGCGCCGCTCATCGACTGGCTGGCCGACCTCGCACGCCGCTCGGAGCGGCGCCTTATGGTGCGGCTCGTGAAAGGCGCCTATTGGGACGCCGAGATCAAGCGCACGCAGGAACTGGGGCTCGACGGCTATCCCGTTTTCACGCGCAAGGTCGCGACGGACGTTTCCTACCTCGCCTGCGCGAAACTGTTGTTCGCGAGGCCCGACGCCTTCTATCCGTGCTTCGCGACCCATAACGCGCATACGGTGGCGTCCGTCCTGGAGATGGCGAACGGCGCGGCGTTCGAGTTCCAGCGCCTGCACGGCATGGGCGATGCGCTCTACGACCACATCCTCGCCGGCAATGAGCCGCGCGCGGTGCGCATCTACGCGCCCGTGGGCAGCCATGAGGATCTGCTGGCCTATCTCGTGCGCCGGCTTCTGGAGAACGGGGCGAACAGTTCCTTCGTGAACCGCATCGTGGATGAAAGCCTGCCCATCGAGGAGATCATCGCCGATCCCGTCGAGCGCGTGCGGGCGCTGAAGGTTATTCCGAACCCGAAAATTCCGCTGCCGCGCGCGCTGTTTCCCGATGGCCGGGTGAACTCGCAGGGCTTGGATCTTACGCACGCGCCGGCCCTCGTGTGGCTGAAAGCAGGGCTGGAGAGGGCGGCGGCCGATGAGCGGCGCGCGCATCCGCTGATCGGCAGCAGGCCGGGAGAGGGCGGCGCCGAGCGCGCCGTGCGCAACCCGGCGGACCACCGCGATATCGTGGGCCATGTGCGTGAGGCGACCGCGGAAAACGCTATCGCAGCGATCGGGAGCGCGGCGCGGGCGCAGCCCGCCTGGAACCGCCGCGGCGCGAATGAGCGGGCGGCCCTCCTGGAGCGCGCGGCGGATCTCTTCGAAGGCGCGCGTGACCGGATGCTCATGCTTCTCGTCCGCGAGGCCGGCAAGACGCTGCCCGATGCCATCGCGGACCTGCGCGAAGCGGTCGATTTCCTGCGCTATTATGCGGCGCGCGCGCGGGCCGATTTCGCCGCGCCCGAGCTTCTGCCCGGCCCGACGGGTGAACGCAATACCATAGCGCTGCACGGGCGCGGGGTGTTCCTCTGCATCTCGCCGTGGAATTTCCCGCTCGCGATCTTCACGGGGCAGGTGTCTGCGGCGATGGCCGCCGGCAATGCCGTGCTTGCGAAACCGGCCGAACAGACCCCGCTCGTCGCCTTCGAGGCGATCCGGCTGATGCACGAGGCGGGCATTCCGGGCGATGTTCTCCATCTGCTGCCGGGCGAAGGACCGGTCATCGGGGCGGCGCTTCTCGGCCATCCCGCGCTGTCGGGCGTCGCCTTCACGGGGTCGACGGAGACCGCGCACATCATCAACCGCGCACTCGCGGCAAGGCCCGGCCCGATCCTGCCGCTGATCGCCGAGACGGGCGGGCAGAACGCCATGGTTGTCGATTCCTCCGCCCTGCCCGAGCAGGTGACGCGCGACGTGCTGACCTCCGCCTTCCAAAGCGCGGGCCTGTCCGTCGCCCTGTGCGCGCCGACCGGTAAAGCGCGGGCCAGCGCTGTTCCGCGCTGCGCGTCCTTTTTTTGCAGGACGATGTGGCCGACCGCATGCTCGACATGATTCGCGGCGCGATGGCGGAACTGAAAGTCGGCGATCCCCGTCTGCTCGAAACCGATATCGGCCCGGTCATCGACGAGGACGCGCGAAAAGCGCTGGAGACCCACGCCGAACGGATGCGCTCGACAGGCCGCCTCCTTTATCAGGTGCCGCTTGGCGAGGACTGCGGGCATGGCACGTTCTTCGCCCCGCGCGCCTATGAGATCGACGGGATCCATGTGCTGGACCGCGAGGTGTTCGGCCCGATCCTCCATGTGGTGCGCTATCAGGCCGGGCGGCTCGACACGGTGGCGGATGCGATCAACGCCACGGGCTACGGCCTGACGACCGCCGTTCACAGCCGGGTGGATGAAACGGTGGAGTTTCTCGTCTCGCGCATCAGGGCGGGCAACGCCTATGTGAACCGCAGCCAGATCGGCGCCGTCGTCGGCGTGCAGCCCTTCGGCGGCGAAGGGCTTTCGGGCACCGGGCCGAAAGCGGGCGGGCCGCGCTATCTGCATCGCTTCGCCGTGGAGCGCGTGCTCAGCGTCGATACGACCGCATCGGGCGGCAATGCGAGCCTCATGACGCTCGAAGATTAGCGGATTGTCATGCCCAACGACGGGATCGTGATTTGCATGTGATGGCCCTGCTGCCCATCCTCAATCCAATCACTCCTATCCCACGAGGTTTGGCATGACACGGCGTGAATTTTCTCTCGCTGCCGTTACCGCAGCGCTCGGAGCAACCGTCGCGGGCCGGCTCCTGATGTCGGCAAACGCAGAGCCGCAAGGCACGTTCGAGATCACCAAGACTGCGGAAGAATGGCGCAAGATTCTGACGCCGAAGCAGTTTCATGTTCTGCGCGAGCACGGCACGGAGCGGGCCGGCACGAGCCCCCTCGACAAGGAATACCGCGAGGGCACCTATCATTGCGCGGGCTGCGACCTGCCGCTGTTCTCCTCGAAGACGAAATATGACAGCAAGACGGGCTGGCCCAGCTTCTGGGAGCCGCTGCCCAACGCGATTGGAACATCCGAAGACCGCTCCTGGTTCATGGTGCGGACGGAAGTGCATTGCCGCCGCTGCGGCGGCCATCTCGGCCACGTGTTCGAGGACGGGCCGCAGCCGACCGGCCTGCGCTATTGCATGAATGGGATCGCGATGAAGTTCGTGCCCGCCTCGGGCGGAACGGTCGCGGGCTGAGACGGGAGAGCGGAATGATCGGGATGGCTTCGGTGCGCTTCGCGCTTGCCGCGATGCTGGGTGTGGCTCTAGGCGTGTCGGTTTCGGCGCAAACGCCAGAGACAGGGCAGGGGGCCGAAAAGACGGCGTCGGCGATCTTCGCGGGAGGGTGCTTCTGGTGCATGGAATCACCCTTCGACAAGCTGGACGGCGTGATTTCGACCACATCCGGCTATATCGGCGGGAGCACGGAAAACCCGACCTATCGCCAGGTCACCACGGGCACGACCGGTCATCTGGAAGCGGTCAAGGTCGAGTATGACCCGGAAAAGGTGAGTTACAACAAGTTGTTGGATGTATTCTGGCGGAACATCGACCCGCACGACGCGGGCGGCCAGTTCTGTGACCGCGGAGAACAGTACACAACCGCCATTTTTTATTTGACTGATGACCAAAAGCGTCTCGCCGATGCTTCGAAACAAAGTCTCGAAAGCGGCGGAAAGCTGAACGCTCCGGTTGTAACCCCAGTAAAGCCCGCGCCGAAGTTTTACGCTGCAGAGGATTATCATCAAGACTATTACAAAAAGAACCCTTTGAAATATCGTCTGTATCGCTCAGGCTGCGGCCGGGACGCGCGTCTCGAAGAGGTCTGGGGCAAGGCGGCGTCTTGACCCGCCGGGTGATTCGCTGGGTTTCGTGCGCTTTTATCGGGCCGCGTCCCGGTGAAGAAAAAGTGAAATTTTAGCGTAAGCCGCACGGAACCGTCCGCCTCGATCCGCTGTTGTCAGCGTGTTCCGCAACCAGGGACAGGGCAACAGAAGGTAACTATCTGAAATGGCTCCACAAAGAGGTAAAGGGACATCGACGCGCGGCTTTGCGTCCATGGACGCAGCCAAGCAAAGGGCAATCGCTTCGAAGGGAGGACAGAGCGTCCCCAATGAGAAGCGCAGTTTCAGCCAGAATCGCCAGCTTGCGGCGATGGCGGGTCGGAAGGGCGGCAAGAACGTTTCAGATGAAAATCGGAGTTTCTCCCGCAATCGCGAACTCGCCGCAGAAGCGGGACGCAAGGGCGGGCAGGCTTCCCACGGCAGCCGGAACCGCGAGGCTTCCCCGACCACCTAGCCGGCGCTCAAACCGCACGGGCGTTCAGTGGCGGCTGAGGCCCACGCCGTTCGAGTAAGGCGGGTTGTGCGTTGCATGCGATAGCGAATGAAGACGCCTACCAGCGATCGGGAAGTTCACCGGTCGCCACGTAGGCGTCTATTTTTGTCTTGAGTTCCTTGTATTCCCCGCAGCCATTCCGGAAATCGCCGTCCGTGAAGACGAGGGCGACCCGCTTGCATTCCGCGTCCAGCTTCGCGAGGACATCCCGCGCATCGCCGAGCCGGTCGAGCATGAGATAGGCTTGACCCATATATTCGAGGGCCTCGCGGTGATGCGGGTTGAGCGTGATAGCCTTGTTGTAAGCTTCAAGCGATTCCTCGAAGCGGCCCATTTTCCGCAAGGCGAAGCCAAGCCGGGTCCAGGCGTTGTCGTGATGGGGGCGGCGGGCCACAACTTTCTGCATGGCTGCTATGACAGCCGGCCAGTTCTTCGCGTCCCAGGCTTCCATGCCGTCCGCGTAGTCCGCATCGCCGGATCGGGCGCGCGGGCTCATGTCACCGCTGAAGACCGCGTGCGAAGATGTTGATGCTGCTACAGAAAAAATGAGAACAAGCGTAATAATAAGGGGTGCATAGCAGACGCCCCTTATCAGAAATCGGTTTTTCCGCTGTATCCCTTGCCTGGATGTCCGACGCATGCTCAAATTTACTCCTATTTTTTCTCGGGAACGGTGGCACGGCTCTTGCGTCTTCTCCGTATCAGAAATCGGGACGGTCGCAGACTTCCCGATACTCTCGCAAAAACGATCGAAGGAAATCGACATCCATGGAAATCGTGCTCTATGTCTGCCTTCTTGCCGATCCGAAACAGTGCAAGGAAGAACGGCTTCCGCAGCTCATCGCGAGCCAGAACCCCGCTGCCTGCGCAACGATTTCTACGCCGTACATGGCCCAGTGGATGGGCGAACATCCCGGCTGGAAACTCATCCGCTGGAAGTGTGACCGGCCCGGATCCCGCTCGCTCTGACTTTTCCTTTGCCGACCGCTAGGCTCGACTGCGGTCTATCGTCCTGAGCGGTGCCCTGCTATAGAACCATGCGAATCCCCCGGCCCAGGCGTGAGAGGCTTGCGAGGGGCATCGAAGGGCATCGGCTCATGGACAAGATTTTCGGCGGAAGTCCCCTGGGCGTCGCGTTTCGCCTCATCGTACTTTCGATCATCGTGGGCGTGATCCTGTCCGCGCTGGGCTGGAGCCCGCTCGACCTGCTCGACGCGATCGCCAACCTCGCCGACTGGATCGCGAATATCAGCGCGGATGCCGTGCGCGACCTGTTCCATTATTTCCTGCTCGGCGCCGCGGTCGTCATCCCGATCTGGCTGCTTGTGCGCCTGATCAAGCTGCTGGGGGGTGACGACAAGCGCGGGGAAACCCGTTGAGCGAACCGCCTGCGGTTCGCGCGGCGGGGGAAGACAGCCTGACGAACCGCCGGGTGCTATCCGTCGCGGTTCCCATCATCCTGTCGAACGCGACGATCCCCCTCGTCGGCATCGCGGATACGGCCGTCATCGGCCAGCTCGACGATGCGGCGCTGCTGGGGGCCGTGGCGCTTGCCGCCACCATCTTCTCCCTGCTGTTCTGGGCCTTCGGCTTCCTGAGAATGGGCACGACGGGTCTCACGGCGCAGGCCGCGGGCGCGGGCGATGACGCCGAGGTGGAGGCGCATCTTTATCGCGGCCTTCTCATCGCGGGCGCGGCGGGCCTCGTGCTCATTCTCCTGAACGTGCCCATCGCCAGGCTCGCTTTCGGTCTGATCGACGGCAGCACGGCCGTTGAAACCGCAGCCGCCGACTATTTCGGCCTGCGCATGCTGAGTGCGCCCGCCGCGCTGGGCGGTTATGCGCTCGTCGGCTGGTTCATCGGGCGGGAGCGGGCGGGCACGGCGTTCGTCCTTCAGGTCTTCCTCAATCTCCTGAATATCGCGCTCAACGTCGTCTTCGTGCTCAGCCTCGACATGGGCATCAAGGGCGTCGCGCTCGCCACCGTCATCGCGGAATATGCGGCGCTCATCATCGGGCTTGCCATCGCGGTGCGCGGCATCAGGGCACGCGGCGGGCGCGTGCGGCGCGCTGCGGTTTTCGCGCCCGATCGGCTGCGGCGGGTCTTCGCCGTCAACGCCGACATCATGATCCGCACGCTGTGCCTCCTGTTCGTCTTCACCTTCTTCACGGCCGAGGGCGCGCGCATGGGCGACGTCACGCTCGCCGCCAACAGCGTGCTGCGCCATTTCATGCTGCTCTCGGCCTATGTCCTCGACGGCTTTGCGAGCGCGGCGGAGGTGTTCGCGGGCCAGTCGATCGGCGCGCGGCGGCGTGAGGTTTTCCGGCGCGCGGTGGCGCTTTCCTCCACCTGGGCGGCGGCGCTCGCTTTGGCGATCAGCGCGCTGTTCCTGGCGGGCGGCGGCATCCTGATCGACTTCATGACGGTGACACCGGACGTCCGCGCGGTCGCGCGCGATTATCTCCTCTGGGCTGCCCTGTCGCCCGCGATCGGCGTCGCCTGCTTCCAGCTTGACGGCATCTTCATCGGCGCGACCCGCACGGCCGATATCCGCAACATGATGGCCGTGAGCCTTGTCCTGTTCTTCGCGGCATGGGCCGTGCTGACCCCGGCTTACGGCAATCACGGCCTCTGGGCCGCGCTGACCGTGTTCCTCGTCGCGCGCGCCGTGACGCTCGCCATCCGCTACCCGGCGCTGGAGCGCGATGCGTTCAGCCTTCCAGCGGCAGCGCGGCCCAGCGCTCCGCCTCCTTACCCGTGAGGCCCGACAAGGGGACGGCGTGCGCATCCATGGCCGCGAGGATCGTGGATTTGATGTCGGCGATCAGCTCCGGGCCTTCATAGATCAGCCCCGTATAGAGTTGGAGGAGCGATGCGCCTGCCGCGAGCTTTCCAAGCGCTGCCGCGCCCGAATCGATGCCGCCCACGCCGATCAGCGGCAGCTTGCCCTCCGTCGCCAGGAAGAACCGCGCGAGAAAGCGCGCGGAGCGCCGGAACAGGGGGCGTCCCGACAGCCCTCCCGCCTCGCCGCGATGGGCGTTCACGCTGACGCCGTCGCGCGCGAGTGTGGTGTTCGTCAGGATGACGCCATCGACCCTGTGCGCGAGCAGGCAATCGGCGATGGGCTGGATGTCGCCATCGTGGATGTCCGGCGCGAGCTTGACGAGCAAGGGAACGCGGCGGCCCGCGCGGTCGCGCGCCTGCGCCACCCGCTCAAGAAGCGCGCTCAGCCGGTCCGGCGCTTGCAGGTCGCGCAGGCCCGGTGTGTTCGGCGAGGAGATATTGACCGTGAGATAGGCCGCGTGAGGCGCGAAAGCCTCGACGCCTGCCACGTAATCGGCGATGGCGTCCGTACTGTCCTTGTTCGCGCCGATATTGATGCCGAGCACGCCCGCCGGAGGTTTTGCACGCAGACGCGCGAGGGCCGCGGCATGGCCTCCGCTGTTGAAGCCGAGGCGATTGATGACGCCGCGATCGGATACGAGCCGGAACACGCGCGGACGCGGATTGCCGGGCTGAGGCCGGGGTGTGATGGTGCCGACCTCCACAGAGCCGAAGCCCATTCCGAGCAGGGCATTATAAACGCGCGCGTCCTTGTCGTACCCCGCCGCGACCCCTAGTGGATTGGGGAAGGTGACGCCGAACAGCGTTTGTGCGAGGCGAGGGCTGTCCTGCCTTGCGGCGCGGGGCGCGAGCCCGGCTTCGAGCGCCTTCAGCGAGGCTTCGTGCGCGCGCTCCGGATCGAGGAACAGAAGCCCGGCCTGGGCAACGCGCCAGAACGGGTTCATGATCCGGCCGCCCGCCCCGGAGCGGAGCACGCATCCATGGGGATATAACGATAGCCACAAGCCGCATTCGCCGGTGCGGGCACGGACAGCGCATCGCTGTAGAGCGTCCCGTCCTCGAAGAAATAGGTGATGGTCGTCTGGAAGGCGCCGATGCGCGAATGCTCCGCGCTGCGCAGGACGCTTTTCGTCGTCGAGAGGACGCAGGCGATCTCGCCTTTCGCGATGCTCCTCTGCAAGGTCCGGTCGTCCAGCATTTCGGCGAGAACGCCGCAGGCCAGCGGCGCGAGATCGCGGCCGATGTGGTTCGCCATGGATGGCCGCTTGGCGAGCGCGGACGGCGACAGCGCCAGCAGGGTCAGCCTCTGCGTCCGGGACAAGGCGCGGGGCAGCGGGCAGTGCATGATCGACCCAAAAATGCCGGACGGCAGGTTTCCAATCGGCGCGCGGGTCAGATCCAGCAAATAGCGCTGCACCTGAGGGGCGGGCTTGCCCTGTCCCCCTTCCCAGCGTGTCAGCGTCCGCTGGGTGATGCCGAGCATGGCCGCGAAGCGAACGCGGCTATATCCGTGGCGAAGCCTGAAATTTCTGAGGACGATTCTCCAATCGATCTGCTGTTGTGCGGTCATGGACGCCTACGATACTGCGGAAAACGACTGGGGAAAAACCTTCTGGGAGCGAATGCGGGAACAGGTTTGAGCGATTGCATCAGGCCGAATGAATGGACCCTGAAAAACCTTAAAAGAGACCCTCGGGGAAGATTGCGACGCCCGTGCCGTCCCGGCGGATCTCGTTGGCGCTCACGACGGCGTTAATCGGCAGCGGCCCATAGAGGTGAGGGAACAGCGTACCGCCGCGCGCGGGCTCCCATTTCAGGTCGGTCCCCAGCGCGTCAGCATCGACCTTCAGCAGGAGCAGATCGCCCACGCCCGAAAAATGCTTGCGGGCTGTTGCGGCAAGCTGATCCGCGGCGGAGAAGTGAATATAGCCGTCGCGCCGGTCATCCGCCGAACCCTCGTAGACGCCGGCCGCCAGAGCCGCCTCCCATTCCGCGCGGGGCATGAGCTTGTAGACGAACCGATCGGTCACGATGCGGCCTTCACGGGCTTGCGTCTGCGGTCTTCTTTCGGCGCGTCTCCGATCGCCTCCGCTTCATGGGCCAGCCCGAGCTTGTCCGCGATGAGCGCGCGCGTTCGGTCTATGCCGTAAAGCTGGATGAAGGAGCCGAAGCGCGGTCCCTGGCTCGCGCCGAGCAGCACCTCGTAGAGCGCGCGGAACCAGTCGCGCAGGTTCTCGAAGGGGTGCGCCTTGCCCACGTCATAGGCGAGCGTTTGCAGGCTTTCCGCGTCCTGCGGCCCTTCGAGCCGGCCGAGCCGTTCGTAGAGGTCGAGCAAGGCTGCCCGTTCCACATCGCTCGGCGCACGGAATTGCTTGAAGGGCTTCTCACGGTCGTGGAAATAGCGGATGGCGAAGCCCACCAGCCGGTCGAGTTCGGGGTTGTCTTCGGGCGATGCGCTGGGAGCATAGTTGCGGATGAAGCCCCAGAGCACATCCTTCGTTTCCGCGTTCGACGCGCTGACAAGGTTCAAGAGGAGGCTGAAGCTCACCGGCACGAAATGCTGCGGCGGAAGGCCGTCATGGATGTGCCAGACGGGGTTGTTCAGCCGTTGCTCGGGGGTCTCGCGCTGGTAGGCGTCGAGATGGGCGTAATAGTCGTCCACCGTCTTCGGGATCACGTCGAAATGCAGGCGCTTTGCCGTTTTCGGCTTCTGGTACATGAACAGGCTGAGGCTCTCCGGCGTGGCGTAGGCCAGCCATTCCTCCACCGCGATGCCGTTGCCCTTCGACTTGGAAATCTTCTGGCCCTGATCGTCCAGGAACAGCTCGTAATTGAAGCCCTCGGGCGGCGTTCCGCCCAGCGCGCGGCAGATCTTCGAGGAGAGCGTGACGCTGTCGATCAGGTCTTTGCCCGCCATCTCGTAATCCACATCGAGCGCGACCCAGCGCATGGCCCAGTCGGCCTTCCATTGGCATTTCACGCGCCCGCCGGTAACAGGCGTTTCGATGAGATCGCCGGTTTCCGGGTCGCGGTAAGTGATCGTGCCGGTCTTCGTGTCGCGGGCGATCACGGCCACTTGCAGCACCTTTCCCGTGTGCGGGCAGATGGGCAGAAACGGCGAATAGGTCGCGCGGCGATCCGGTCCGAGGGTCGGCAGGATGATCTCCAGCACCCTGTCGTAGACGGCGAGCAGCCGGAGCAGCGTTTCGTCGAACCGGCCGGACCTGTAGCATTCGGTCGCCGA
This sequence comes from uncultured Hyphomicrobiaceae bacterium, assembly GCA_964570735.1. Classification (GTDB taxonomy): domain Bacteria; phylum Pseudomonadota; class Alphaproteobacteria; order Rhizobiales; family Rhodomicrobiaceae; genus CAZNAH01. The sequence goes on from CAZNAH010000019.1 coordinate 25,658, forward strand.
CAGGAACTCGTATTCGAAGCCGAAGCTGTCGAGGAAGCTGCGCAGACGCGCATTGTTGTGGGCGCCGAAGCTGTCATGCGTGCCGAACGGATCGGGCACGGCGGTCAGCGGGCGGTCGAGATATTGCGCCAGAAGCTCCTGGTTCGGGACGTTGGACGGCACCTTGCGCAGGCCGTCCATATCGTCGGAGAAGCAGACGAGCCTGGTCTTCATGCCGGGGCAGAGCGTTTCGAAGGCGTGCCGGACCATTGATGTGCGCGCCACCTCCCCGAACGTGCCGATATGGGGCAGGCCGCTCGGTCCGTAGCCCGTCTCGAACAGCACCTCGCGGTCCACGCCCGGCTTGCCCAGGCGTTTCACGACCTTGGCGGCTTCCTCGAACGGCCAGGCTTTGGCGGACTGCGCGAGCCGCGTCAGATCGGTTTCGGCGAGAAGGGTCATGGTGTCCAGGATCGCAAAAGAGTGCTGCCGGGCGGAAGGTAGGGTGTCGGCCCGATCAGCGTCAACATAAGAGCGCTTTTCCGCCGCGCTTTTCCCTCATTCGGCAGGCGGCGCTTGTTCGCGCGCGCAACGCAGATTATGAGTTCCTACGCAAAACGGCAGGCAAGGCAAAAGACGATGACGACGGTTCCGCCCCATGAAGCGCTCATCTACGCGATGGTCACCATGTCGGCGGTGGACCGGAAGATGACAGATATCGAGCTTCAGCGCATTTCGGGCATCGTCAAGCATGTGCCCGTCTTCATGGATTACGACCATGAGGATCTGGTGCGGGCCGCGCAAGCCTGCGGCGATCTGCTTGGCGAGGATGCGGGGCTGGATACCGTGCTCGACATCATTGCGGATTCCCTGCCGCAGAAGCTTTACGAGACGGCTTATGCGCTGGCCGTTGAAGTCGCCGCGGCGGATTTGAAAGTCCCGGACGAGGAGGTTCGCCTGCTCGAATTGCTGCGCGATGCGCTGCGCCTCGACAAGCTCGTCTGCGCCGCGATCGAGCGCAGCGCGCGGGCGCGCCACCAGACGCTTTAGGCGCGCGGGGACTAAAACAGGGCGAGCGGGAAGTAGCGCAGCATGAGTTCTTCATAGCGTCCGGTCGCGCGCACGCGGGCCAGGGCATAATCGAGAACTTCCTTCATCTTCAGGTTGCCTTGCGCGATGGCGATGCCCACCCCGTCGCCGAAATAACGGGATTCGAGGTAGCCCTGCCCGCGGAACTCGCAGCAGCGCTCCGAATTCGTGCCGAGCAGCCAGAACATCAGCGAGATGCTGTCGCCGAAGATCAGTTCCACCTCGCCGGATTTCAGGGCGGCGCGCGCCAGTTCGTTGGTGTCGTAGGCGATGATCTCGGACTCGGAGAAGAAGTCCTTGAGGAAGGCTTCGTGCGCCGTGCCCTTCACCACGCCGATCTTGACGTCTTCCAGGCCGTCCTTCGTCATGTCGTAGGTCTCGGTGGTGACGCGCGCGGCGAAGCGGGCAGGCGTCGCATAGTAGCGGCTCGTGAAATCGACCTTTTCGAGCGTTTTCGCGTTGATTGACATGGACGCGATGATGGCGTCCGCCTCGTCGTTCTGCACGGCGGGGATCAGCCCCTTCCATTCCAGCGCGCTGATCTCGCACACCACGTCGAGTTCCCGGCAGATCGCGCGCGCCAGGTCCACGTTGAAGCCGACAAGCTGCCCGTCCTCGTCATAATAGTTGAACGGCGGGTAGTCGCTTTCGGTGACAAAGCGCAGCGTGGTGAGCCACGACCAGTCCGGGCGCGGGCCGAGCGGCGTCTCCTTCCATTGCTCCGGCGAGGCGGGTGTTTCCTGCGCGGCGGCTTGCGGCGCGGGGAGGGCGGCGAGCCACATTAGGGCGAGCCCAAGCGCGGCGGACAGCGCCATTCCGGCGGAATTTCGAACGGTTCTCGTCACGGACAACCTCAGGTTGATTGACAGCGGCTCCCGCTGGCCGTTCCATCTTTTCCGATTTGTAAACAATCTTTGTTCAATTTGTAAAAGATGCCGGATCGCAGTTTCGCACGCAGGCAGCGCTCGGTTCGGCACAATAATCCTCCCCGCCGAGAGGATGCAAGCGACGGGGTTGGGCCGGCTCACCCGGCAGGCGCTGCGGATGAGCCTGACGCCATCGACCGGCGCGTCTTCCTGGAAGCCGGGCTCGACGCGGGCACGCTCGCGGCCGCCGCTTATGAAGCGGAGCGCCTTCGCGTGCCCCTCCGGGATGTGCTCATCGCGTCGGGACGGCTGACGGCCGCGCGTTACGCCGAGACACTGGCCCGGGTGCTGGCCCTGCCGGAGCCTGTCCGGGTGAAAGGCGAGCATATCCGCATCCCCGGCGGGACGACGCGCGAGGCGTGGCGCGTTCTGAAGAGCGGCGCGCCGGTGCTCATCGCGCCATACACGGCCGCCGGGCTCAACGTGCAGTCCGTGCCGGCGCGGACGCTCGCGCATCTCGGCAAGGCTCTCGGCGCCGCGCGAAGCCGCCTTCGCCTTCTGACGCGGCAGGCGCTCGTCGATGCGCTCGCGCGCTCCCACAGCGGGCCGCTGCTGCGGGAGGCGATCTTCGGGCTTTGCGCGCGCCGGCCGGACCTCAGCGCGCGCAGCGG
>CAZNAH010000020.1:0-11568 GCA_964570735.1 uncultured Hyphomicrobiaceae bacterium
CATCGAGCAAACCTTGTTCCTGCGCGTGCGGGCGAGCTCGAAGGCAACGCCGGCAATGCGCTCGATCTCGAACGTGTCGTAGACCTGGGTGTCGATGCCGCGCTTCTGGCCGTTGCCGAGGTCGATGATCTCCTTCGGCTCGCCGAAATAGACGCCGCCAGTGAGCTCGCGCACGATGACGAGGTCCAGCCCCTCGACGAATTCGCGCTTCAGGCTGGATGCATCGGCAAGCGCCGGATAGCAGATCGCGGGGCGGATGTTGGCGAACAGGCCCAGATCCTTGCGCAGGCGCAGCAGCCCGGCCTCCGGACGCTTGTCATAGGGCACATCATCCCATTTAGGCCCGCCGACCGCGCCGAGGATCACGGCGTCCGCGCCCTTCGCCTTGTCCATCGCGGCGTCGGAAATGGCTTCGCCATGCTGATCATAGGCGCAGCCTCCGACGAGATCCTCGTCGATGCGAATGCGCGCGCGCCCCGTCGTGTTGAGCCATTCCACGAGGCGGCGGCCTTCCGCCATGACCTCGGGTCCGATCCCGTCGCCGGGAAGAAGGAGAAGATTGTAGTCTTTCATATCCGCATGCCGGATGTTGCGCGCGCCACTGCGCGTCGCGTTAACTTTATCACTCTGGTTGCTACCGAGTCACAGCGAAAGGGGCAAGGCGAAAGCCGTGACGACGATCTCGCCCGCCCACAGGCCGTGGCTTTTCTACACAGCTTTGTGGTTCCCGCGCACGCCTGCGCCAAGGGTCACGGCAGGCCGTTCCGCACATGGCGGCGATAGGGCTCGGCCTGGGAGAGACGCTCGTAATAGGCCGCAACCGCCGGCAGGTCCGGCCGCTCCATCGGCACCGCGAACCAGCGGTTGACCGCGACGCCCATCGGAATATCGGCGAGCGAGAGCGCATCGCCGAGCAGGTAAGCCCCGGTTCTGGCAAGCTCGCCGTCGAGCAATTCCATGTTGCCACTCCAGGCTTTCCTGGACGCCGCGACGGCCTCGTCTCCCCCGGCGACGTTCACCTTCAGGATAAGAGCCTTAAACGCGGCCTGCCAGGAGGGGTTCAGTTCCGCGATCACCCAGTCCATCCACTGCTCGACCATAGCACGGCCGCCAGGGTCGGCGGGTAGCAGGTCGGTCCGTCCCGCGCTGGCCGCGAGATAGCGCAGGATCGTATGAGATTCGCGGATGACCAGATTGCCGTCGCGCAGCACCGGCACCAGGCCGAACGGGTTCATCGCGCGGAATTCAGGCTCGTCCACCGAGCGGAAGCCGCGCCCCCAGTCTTCGCGCATATAGGGCAGCCCCATGAGATCGGCCGCCCACAACACTTTCCTGACGTTAGCGGAACTCGCCCTGCCGTAAATGGTGATCATCGCGCTTGCCCCTCCACTCGATAGCGCGCGCAGCATAGACCATCGCGCCTCGGAACTCGACCCTGACCATCGCCTGTCACGGGGCGACAACTAATTGCTATCGGGGATCGGCAGCCTCGCCCATCCTTTCCCGCAGGACATGGGGGACGGATGCGACCCGAACAGATCATTCTGGCCGATGCAGGCTCAACCTTGAAGCTGCGTTTCGCTGACGGCGAACGCCATCTCTCGGCGGCCACGCTGTGGCGGAATTGCCGGGATGCCGCATCGCTCAGGCAGGCCATCGACTTCGGCGAAAGGACGCCGCCTGCGGACTTGAAGATCACCGGGCTGGAGCCGGTCGGCGCCTACGCCATCACCCTTCAGTTCTCCGATGGCCGCGCGCGCGGGATCTTCCCGTGGGCCTATCTCCGGGCGCTCGATGCGAGCCCGCCATATCCGATAGATCAGGAGCCTTCCGAATGACGCTCGATGCGATAAGTGATGGTTTGCAGGAAGTCTCATGCGACGTGCTCGTCATCGGCGGCGGCACGGCAGGGCCGATGGCGGCGCTGAAAGCCAAGCGGAAGAACCCGAACGCCAAGGTCATCCTGCTCGAAAAGGCGAATGTGAAGCGCTCCGGCGCGATCTCCATGGGCATGGACGGGCTGAACAACGCCGTCATCCCCGGCTATGCCACGCCGGAACAGTATGTGAAGGAAATCACCATCGCCAATGACGGCATCGTCAACCAGAAGGCGGTGCTGAAATATGCTCAGAACTGCTACTCGATCATCGAGGAACTGGACAGTTACGGCATCCGCTTCCTGAAGAACGAAAACGGGGATTTCGCCGTAAAGAAGGTGCATCACATCGGCACCTATGTCCTGCCGATGCCCAACGGCGAGACCGTAAAGAAGGCGCTCTATCGCCAGCTTCGCCGCGCGCAGCTCCTCATTACGAACCGCTACATGGCGACGCGGTTGCTCACCGCCGCAGATGGCCGCATCGCGGGCGCGGTCGCGGTCAACACGCGAACGGCGGAGTTCCTGGTGGTCCGCGCGAAGGCGATCGTGCTGTGCATGGGCGCGGCGGGGCGGCTCGGCCTGCCGACCTCCGGCTATCTCTACGGCACTTATGAAAACGCGGCGAATTCCGGCGACGGCTATGCCATGGCCTATCACGCGGGCGCGGCGCTGGCGAACCTCGAATGCTTCCAGATCAACCCGCTCATCAAGGATTACAACGGCCCGGCCTGCGCCTATGTCGCGGGACCGTTCGGCGCTTATACCGCGAACAACGAGGGCGCGCGTTTTATCGAATGCGATTACTGGTCCGGCCAGATGATGCTCGAATTCTACCGCGAGCTTCAGTCGGGCAAGGGGCCGGTGTTCCTCAAGCTCAACCACCTGCACGAGGACACGATCGCGGAGATCGAGGCGACGCTGCACAAGGTGGAACGCCCCACGCGCGGCCACTTCCAGAAAGGGCGCGGCGTCGATTACCGGCGCGAAATGATCGAGATGCACATCTCGGAGATCGGCTTCTGCTCCGGGCACAGCGCATCGGGCGTGTTCGTCGATGATTTTGCGCGCACCACGGTGCCGGGTCTGTACGCGGCGGGCGATATGGCGAGCGTGCCGCACAATTATATGCTCGGCGCGTTCACGAACGGCGCGGTCGCGGGCGAAGCCTCCATGGACTTCGCCACGGAAGTCGATTTCGCCGATTACGACGCGGGCGAGATCGAACGGGAAAAAGCGCGCGTGATGGCTCCCACGAAGCGCGACGACGGCATCCCGCCGAACCAGATCGAGTACAAGACGCGCCGGCTCGTGAACGACTATCTCCAGCCGCCCAAGGTCGTCCGCAAATATGAGCTGGCCCAGGCGCGCTTCGCCGAGGTGCGCGACGATCTCGAAAACCGCATGATGGCGCGCGATGCGCATGAGCTGATGCGCGCGCTCGAAGCCCACTCGATCCTGGACTGTGCGGACATGGCGGCGTTCGCCTCGCTCTACCGCACCGAGAGCCGCTGGGGGCTTTATCACATGCGGCTCGACTATCCCGAAAAAGACGATGCGAACTGGTTCTGCCACACGCTTCTCTCGAAGCGCGGCGGCCGCATGACGTCCGAGACGCGGCCCGTGGACCCTTATGTCGTCCCGATCGAGGACGAGGAAAAAGGGCTTTACGACCAGCAGCGCATCCGAGCGACGGCGTAAGGAGGAGGGACAACCATGCCGCTGGCCAGTCAGGAGACAACCGTTCCCGTCGTCGTGGACGATGCGAAATGCATCGCTGATAAGGGCTGCACCGTCTGCGTCGATGTCTGCCCGCTCGATGTGCTGCGCATCAGCGAGGAGACAGGCAAGGCTTACATGAAATGGGACGAGTGCTGGTACTGCATGCCGTGCGAGGCGGATTGCCCCACCGGCGCGGTGACGGTCCATATCCCCTATTTGCTGCGCTGAGGACGAGATGGGCGATCTGTTCGAGCCATATTCCGAAATCGAGGATCTCGCGGATCGGCTGAAAGCGGCCGACGCGGGCGAGCGCCGGGTCGCCGTGATGGAACTCGCCGACCTCGGCTCGCCGGACGCCGTGCCTCTGCTGGCTTCGGCCCTTGGCGACGATGACCCGGGTGTGCGGCGTCAGGCGGCGATCGCGCTCGGCGAATTCGACGGTGTCGAGACGGCTGCGGCGCTGGCCAAGGCCGTGGTGGATCCGGATTGGCAGGTTTCGTCCGCCGCGGCGGCCAGCATGGCCGAGCTGAAAGACCCCGAGGCCGCGCCCGCGATCATCCCGCTCGTCGCCCATCCGCAGGCATTCGTCCGCATGAGCGCGCTCGTGGCGCTGAAGGAGCTTCGCGCACCGGAGGCGTTGCAGGCCGCGTTGGCCGCCTTGCAGGATCACGACGCAGGGGTTCGGGCGCAGGCCGTGGGCGTCGTCGGCTTCCTGAAATTGGAAGAGACCATCCCCGCGCTGATCGCGGCCGCCCAGGATGCCGACCCGCATGTGCGCCGCGGCGCGGTCAGCGCTCTCGCCTTCTCGCAGGCGAAGCGCAGCCTCGAAACCCTGCGCCAGAGCCTGTCCGACGATGATTGGATGGTGCGCGAGATCGCGGCCGACACCATCGGGATGACGGCACATGGCGCGAGCGCCGCCGCGGATTTGATGGCCGCGCTCGACGATGAGTATTGGCAGGTGCGCCTGAAAGCGGTGCGCAGCCTCGGACGCCTGAAAGCCTCCGCCGCCGTGCCCGACATCGCGAAGTCGCTCGCGCATCCCCAGGCCAACCTGCGCAAGGAAGCCGCGGCAGCACTTGGCGAAATCGCGGACGAGCGCGCAGCCGATGCGCTCAGGGCCGCAGCCGACGATGTGGATGCCGATGTCCGCAAAAACGTGAAATGGGCGCTGTCGCGGATCGCAGCCGCCACGGCGGAGGGCCGCGAGCCCCGTATTCTCAAGGGATAAGGAAGGACGGAAAGCGATGGCGATGTCGTCACGTCTGCACAGCAGCGATCTGCCGAAGCGTGGACGGCCATCCAAGCATCTGGCGATCAGGGACTGGCTCGCCGCGAACATCGCGAGCGGCGAGTTCCGGGCCGGCTCGCAACTGCCGAGCGAGCACGACATCATGGCGCGCTTCGAGGTCAGCCGGATCACCGTGCGTCAGGCGCTCGACGATCTGCGCCAGCTCGGGCTTGTCGTCAGCCATCAGGGCAAGGGCTATTTCGTGCGCCGGCTGAAAGCGGTTCTGGATCTCCTGCGCCTGCAAAGCTTCGGCGAACTGATGGCGCCGCTCGGGCTGCCGACCTCGTCGCGCGTTCTCAGCCTCGCCGAAGCGCCCGCCTGCAAGGATGTCGCGCAGGCGCTCAAGCTGGAGCCGGGTGCCCGCGTGACCGAGATCAAGCGGCTTCGGCTGGCGGGCAGCGCAGTCGTCTCGTTCGATGTCAGCTATTTCCCGCTCGACATCGGCCAGGCGCTGGCCGCGCTCGATCTCACTTCGCAGGATGTTTTCCTACTGCTCGAAAACCATCTCGAAACGGAACTCACCTACGCGGACCTCATCATCGAGATCGTCGCGGCCTCGCGCGAGCAGGCCCATTGCCTTGGCCTGCGCGAAGCCGAGAACGTGGTCTGCATCAAGAGGCTGACCCACGACGACGGGGGACGGCCGGTCGATTACGAATATATCCACGCGCGCCTCGACACGTTCCAGTTCCGGGTGCGGAGCGGACGCTGGTGATGCTCTGGCACGAGGCTTGCGTCACTGACAGTGCCTGCAATCATGTTTGAGGAAGAGCGGACAGCATGCTGAACATCGTCAAAGACCTCCGCGATCAGGCGAACAAGGCGGCCGCTGCGGGAAAAGCCAAAGGCCAGTTCCGCAGCAAGCAGGGCGAGGTCGTGATCGACAAGGTCTCGGTCGTGTTCGAGAAGGACGGGACGAGCCATGTGGCTGTCGCCGAGACTTCGTTCCAGATCCGCTCCGGCGAGTTCGTGTCCATCCTCGGGCCGTCGGGCTGCGGGAAATCCACGCTGCTCAACGCGGTGGCGGGTTATCTCAATCCCACGTCCGGCGAAATCCGCGTGGATGGGGAGATCGTGCTGAAGCCAGGGCCTGAGCGCGGCATGGTGTTCCAGCAATATTCGCTGTTTCCCTGGAAGACGGTGCGTGAGAACGTTGCTTTCGGTCCGCGAATGCTGGGCCGCGTCCATCCCGAGAGCATCGCCGACACCTTCATCGAGATGGTGGGCTTGAGCAAATTCGCGACCCGCTATCCGCGCGAGCTGTCCGGCGGCATGCAGCAGCGCGTCGGCATCGCGCGCGCACTCGCCAACTACCCTCGCGTGCTGCTGATGGACGAGCCTTTCGGCGCGCTCGACAGCCAGACCCGTCACATGATGCAGGAGAACCTGCTTCAGATCTGGTCGGAATTCGGCATCACCGTGCTGTTCGTCACCCATGACATCGACGAGGCCGTGTTCCTCAGCGACCGCATTCTCGTGATGAGCGCGAGCCCCGGCCGCATCATCGCCGATATCGCGGTCGATCTGCCGCGCCCGCGCGATCCCGACATCACGCTGGAAGACGAATTCCTCCGCCTCCGGCGCGTGTGCCACGAGCATATCCGCGAGGAGAGCATCAAGGCGTTCGAGCAGCAGAACAGGTGATGGCGGTCCGAGCCTCACCTCGCACGCAGAATGGCGGCGCGCGGCCGCAGCGGCTGCAATCGGGGGATGGGCAGAGCGCCGCGCCATCCGCCCTTTACCTCACGGAACTCTTTTCCGAAATCAACGCGGGCGCGGGCTTTCTCGACCAGCTCAGCCTCGACGACGTGCGAAACGTCCGGCGCCACGCGACGCCGATCACGCTGCCCGAGCGGGAGAAGGTCTTCGTGCAGGGCGACCCCCATCGCGGCATCTTCCTGATCGAGAGCGGGCGCGTGCGGACCTATTACACCGGCCCGTCGGGCAAGGAGGTCACGCTCGCCTACTGGACGCCGGGCCATTTCGTGGGCGGGCCGGAAGTTTTCGGCACGGGCTTTCACATGTGGTCCGCGACGACGCTGGAGCCGTCGCGCCTGTCGTTTCTTCCGGGCGGCGCGGTGCGGCATCTCGTCGAGACCATGCCCACTTTCGCCGTGTGCCTGATCGAGGCGCTGGCGGCGAAGGGCAAGTGCTATTCCGCGCTCGTCCAGATGCTCGGCACGCGCTCGGTGCTGGAACGGCTCGCGCAGTTGCTCCTCATCCTTGCGGAGATGCGCGGCGAGCGGCGCGGCGGCGACGTCATTATCCGGCGCGACATCACCTTCGAGCAGGTCGCGATGATCGTCGGTTCCACCCGTCAGTGGGTGACGAGCGCGTTCCAGCGCTTCGAGGACGAGGGTACGCTGACGCTGCGGCGCGACGCCATCGTCATCCACCGCGCGGGCGATCTCACCCGCGCGGGCTGATCCCTTCCTCACGTCACCGCGTCTTCTTCTGCCAGCGCAGCAGCGGGCTCGTCAGAAGCTGTACGCCATAGGTGGAGATCGTGCCCATCAGGCCGATGCAGAGCATGCCGACGACGATATCCGGGTAGCGAATGAGCGAATAGGCGTTCCAGGTGAAATAGCCGATGCCGTACTGGCCGGAGATGATCTCGGCCGCGAGAAGCGAGAACCACGCGACGCCCATGCCCACGGCAAGGCCGGTCACAATGCTCGGCAGCGCGGCGGGGAAAGCGACATGGATGAAAATCTGCGCGCGCTTCGCCCCGAGCGAACGGGCGGCGAGCGTCAGCACTTCCGGGGTCTGCTCCACCCCATGCATCGTGTTGAGGATGATCGGGAAGAACGCGCCGAGGAAGGTGATATAGATGATCGAGCTTTCCTCCGTCGGCCACATCAGGATCGCCAGCGGAATCCACGCGACCGCCGGGATGGGCCGCATGATCTCGACATAGGGGATGACGATGCGCCGCACGACGCGGGAGCGCCCCATGGCGAGGCCCAGCGGAATGCCGAGCAAAGCCGCGAACCCGTAAGCGAACGCCATTCGCTCCAGACTGGTGAGCAGATGCCAGTAGAATTCCATATCACCGAGATGGCCGACGAAAGCCCCCCACACCTTCACGGGCGAGGGGACGTTGTCGAAATTGACGATGAAGTTGAAATCGGTTTCGACGGCCCAGTACCAGAGCACAACAGCCGTGGCGAGCGAGGCGACCTGCACGCCCCACGCTTGCACGAAAGCGCCGAGTTTCCGGGCTATGCGTGCCGGCGGTGTCGCCTTGGGGCGCGGCAGGTGAGCTGACAGGTGCGGCGCCATAGGCGTGGCTGCGGCTTTCGGATGCCCGGATGTTCCGGCGCGCTGGCCTTCCGAGTCCTCGGCCCGCTCTTTCAGGGATACAGCCTCTATCGCGTTGCGTGCCGACATGGTTTCCGTCTCCGCTATGCTTTTCGGATATTGAGGAAGCGCAACGCAGCGCGCTGCGCCCCTGATCGCATCAAGAGGTGAGTTCATCCCAGATGGCGAGGCTGCCCTTCTGGCTGGCCGCGAACTTCTCCGCCTCGCCCTTCTTCATGAAGGCGGACAGTTCGCCGTTCTCCGAGCGGGCGTAAAAGGCGACATGGCCGAACAGTTTGAGCCCGGTCGCCTTGTCGTAGACATAGGTCGCCAGTACTTTCTTGCCGTTCTTTTCGGCGGCCCGATAGGCATCGGCCATGGCCTTGATGCTGTCGAAGCCGACGATGCCCTCGCCCTCGACCCACATCTCGGCAGGCTTCAGAGCCGGGTCATCCGGCACGGGCGAAACCACGGTCTTCAACTGCTCGTCGTAATTCTTGCCGCGCGCCTCGAAAGCGGCCTTGACGAAGCTGTGGTCGATCCAGGCATCGAAGTTCAGCGGGGGAACGTTCTTTTCCTGCACCAGCAGCGCGTGGTCATATTTCAGCGCCTCGACCCATTGCGGCTTGATGGACGCCTCGAAGGTCGAGATGCCGCCCTTGCTGAAATAAAGGTAGAGCACTTCCTTTTCGATGCCCGTCCATTCCGAAACCTTCGTCGCGGCGAGCACGGGGTCGGCCGCGATCCAGTCCTGCGCCTCCATCGTGGCCTTGATGTAGGCATCGACGATCTCGGGATATTTGTCGGCGAACTCCTTCGTCACGACCGTGCCGTGGAAGGTTGGGATGCCCGCTTCGCTGCCGTCGAAGATTTTGCGCCCGGTGCGGCGGAATTCCATCACCTCGGACCACGGGCAGAAATCGGCATGCGCGTCGATCTTGCCCTGCGCAATGTTGGCGACCCCGACGGGCGGCGCCTGGTTCTTGATTTCGATCTTGTCGATCAGACCCTTGTCGCGCAGCACTTTCAGCGTCATGCCCCAGGCCGCGCTGCCGACCGGCGTCGAGATGGACTTGCCCGCCAGTTGCTCGATGGAATAGATGTCCGATCCTACGGGGACGACGATACCGTTGCCGGTGCCCTTGAGGTTATAGCCCGTCACCGCGATGAAGCGCGTTTCGGCCTTGCCCGTTTCCTGGAACTTCGCGCCGTTCACGATGAGCGGATAATCGCCCATCACGCCGAACGACAGCTTGCCCGCGAGCATCTGGTTGGTGATCGGCGGCCCCGACGTATAGTCCTGATAGACGATGTCGTAGGTGACGCCCGCATACTTGCCGTCCTTGGGCAGGTATTTCTGTAGAAGCTCCAGCTTTTCGAGGATCACGCCGCCCGGAACCGTATTCGTCACCGTGCTTTGATGCCCGATGCCGATGGTGATGGTTTCCGCCGTTGCCGGCGTAAGGGTCATCGCCAGACCAACTGCAAGAAGCATCCTTGAATGCCATCTCATCCGATTTCTCCTGTTATGCGCGCCGATCCGTCGGCTTTGACCCAAACAGGAATTGCAACGGGTGTGCCAAGCAGTAATGGGTAAAGCTTTTTACGCTTAAGTATTTGAAAACAATGAAATCATTCGCGCGAGTGGGCGATCAACTCCTTAAAATGCTGCCGAAAGCTCGCCACCCGCTCGGGGCTTTGTTCAGCGGGATGACCGTTTCCTGGTGCGGCAAGGTTTGCTGGAAATAGTACAAGTTGAAAGGCGTCCGGCGCAGCGCGTCTTGCCGAAGGCGGGACCATGCGTTTAACTTGATATCGCGCGCTTTTGCTCCCGAAGCCGCGAAAGGCACCCCTGACAATGCATCCCGGCGGACCGGCAGACCTGAAGGCCCTGGTGTTCGATGTCTTCGGCACGACGGTGGACTGGCGCACGAGCATCATCAGCGAGCTTTACGCGATCGGCGATGACCTGGGGCTCAAGACCGTGGATTGGGTCTCCTTCACCGACGATTGGCGCGCGGCGTATCAGCCGAACATGCAGCGGGTCCGCGAGGGCTCCCTGCCCTGGACGAGCCTCGACGATCTGCACCGCATGGAACTCGACCGTCTGATCGAAGCGTACCGCCTGCCGCCGATCCCGCCCGCGGCGATTCAGCGCATCAACACCGTGTGGCACCGGCTCAAGCCCTGGCCGGATACGCTTGCGGGCCTTCACCGTCTGAAGCAGCGTTTCATCATCGCGCCGCTCTCAAATGGTAATGTCGCCTTGCTCACCGCCATGGCCAAGTCGGCCGGACTGCCGTGGGATCTCATCCTGTCCGCCGAACTCTGCCGGCACTACAAGCCGGACCCGGAGACCTATCGGATGCCTTGCGATTATCTCGCGCTCGATCCGCGGCAGGTGATGCTCGTCGCGGCCCATAATGGCGACCTCGCCGCGGCCGCGCGGGAAGGCTTGCGCACGGCCTTCGTTCGCAGGCCGACCGAATATGGCCCGCGCCAGACGAAAGACCTGCGGGCCGAGCACGCTTTCGACGTCGCCGCGGAAGATTTCATGCACCTCGCGGATATTCTCTTGGAGGACGGGTGATGAGAACTCACAGGCTCGCGGTCATACCGGGCGACGGCATCGGCCGCGAGGTGATCCCCGCAGGCGTTGAGATCCTCGAAGCGCTGGCCCGCCGCGACGGCGCGTTCCGGCTGGAAATCACGGAGTTCGACTGGGGCTCGGAGCGCTATCGCCGCGAGGGAGCGCTGATGCCCGAAGACGGGGTCGCGACCCTCGCCGCCTTCGATGCGATCTATTTCGGGGCGGTCGGCGCGCCCGACATCCCGGATCACGTCACGCTTTGGGGCCTGCGCCTGCCCATCTGCCAGGGCCTCGACCAATATGCGAACGTGCGGCCCGCTCGCGTTCTGCCCGGCGTCGAAAGCCCCGTTCGGACAGGCAGCCTCGACTGCGTTATCGTGCGCGAGAATACCGAGGGCGAGTATGCGGGCCAGGGCGGGCGCAGCCATCGCGGCCTGCCGATCGAGGTGGGCACCGAAATCGCGATCTTCACCCGCGCGGGCGTGGAGCGCATCATGCGCTATGCGTTCGCGCTGGCGCGGTCGCGGCCCCGCAAGCATCTGACTGTCGTGACGAAGTCGAACGCCCAGCGTCACGGCATGGTTCTGTGGGACGAGATCGCGCGCGAAGTCTCGGCGGACTTCCCCGACGTGGCATGGCAGTTCGAGCTTGTGGATGCGATGACCACCCGTTTCGTGCTGAAGCCGGAGAGCATCGACGTGGTGGTCGCGACGAACCTGCACGCCGACATCCTGTCCGATCTCGCCGCCGCGCTGGCCGGCAGCCTCGGCATCGCGCCGACCGGAAATA
>CAZNAH010000020.1:11685-26880 GCA_964570735.1 uncultured Hyphomicrobiaceae bacterium
AGCGGCCGCCAGTCCGGTCCCTTGTCCTGGAAGCGATCGAGCAGGTGACGGCCGCGAAGATCTTTACACCCGATCTCGGCGGAACAGCCACGACGCGCGGCGTAACCGACGCCGTCGTCAGGGCAATCGGCGGCGCGAACCGCTAGCCGCGCAGGAGGACTCCATGACGAGCATCGGCTTGCTTCTGTTTCCGAAACTCACGCAACTGGACATGACCGGGCCGTTCGAGACGTTCGCGCGCATACCGGGCGCACAGGTGCATGTCGTCTGGAAGCGGATCGAGCCTGTCGTCAGCGATACCGGGCTGCAACTTCTCCCCACGACGACCCTCGACGAGTGCCCGCCGCTCGATGTGATCTGCGTGCCGGGCGGGCCGGGGGTCACCGATTTGCTCTCCGATGAGGAAGTGCTCGCTTTCCTCCGCCGACAGGCCGAACGGGCACGCTATGTCACCTCGGTCTGCACGGGGGCGCTGGTGCTGGGCGCGGCGGGGCTTCTCGATGGCTACCGCGCGGCGACCCATTGGGCGTCCATGGAGTTCCTGCCGGCGTTCGGGGCGACGCCTCACAACGTCCGGGTCTGCGTCGATCGCAACCGGATCACGGGCGGGGGCGTCACGGCGGGGATCGATTTCGGGCTGCTCATCGCCGCCATGCTCACAGACCGGAAGACCGCCGAGAAGATCCAGCTCTACATGGAATACAACCCCGAGCCGCCGTTTCAAGCCGGCTCGCCAGCGACGGCCCCCGCCGAGGTGCTGGAGGACTATTGCACCGGGTTCGGCGCAGTGCTGGAAAAGCGGCGCGCCGCCGTTCTCGAAGCCGCCGCGCGCCTGAAGAAAGCGTGACGCAATCTAGCTTTATGCCGCGTCTCGTGCCCCGGCTTCCGGCTCACCGATCTCGACGGCGGGAAACCGGGCGCGCGGAAGCGTCCCCTCACTGAAGCGCGCGGGCTCTCTCGCGGAACGGTCCACCGTGAGATCGAAGATGTCGAAGCGGTTGTAATAGCCGACCACATCGTGGAACTGCTTCAGCTCGACCGAAAGCGCCGTGTCGATCTGGCCGTAGACGATGCCCTCCGCGTCGGACAGCGCCTCCGAGACGGGCGAGCCCGACGGATCGAGGATCATCGAAACGCTGCGCGGCGAGCCTTCCACCACCTCGCGCAACGCGGTATCGCCCTGGCAGACCGCGTCTTTCAGCGTCCCGTCCGCAAAGCCGGACGACACGATGTTGTAAACCTTCGCCTCAAAGGCATGCGCCCCGGCGCGGATCTCGATTGCGCGCTTCAGGTCATAGGCGCGGTCTTCGGCAGGCGGGCGCGTCGGCCAGAACGGCGGATAGGTCGAGATATGGACCTGCTCGCCCTCCGCCATCAGCGTGAAGCGCGACAGAGGGTTGGTATTCTCACCGCAGATGAGCATGCCGAGCCTGCCGATCTCCGTCGGCACGACCCTGAGCCCGCGGGCATCTCCATTCGCCCACACCAGCTTTTCGTAGAAAGTCGGCACGAGCTTGCGGTGATGGTTGAGAATGGCGCCGTCGGGGCCGATCAGCACGTTCGAGTTCCACAGGCAGCCGACGCTCGCCTCCGTGCCTTCCGTGAAGCCGACCGAGACGTGAATGCCGTGCCGCCGCGCGGCAAGACGCAGGCGGTTGATCTCCGGGCCGTCGAGCAGAACGGCCTGGCTCGCCAGCGCCGAAAAGAAGTGGTGGTTGTAGATCGGCGCCCGCAGCGCGGCCCAGATGGGGAAGCCCGGGATGAAGCCCTCGGGAAATGCGACGAGCGAGGCCCCGTTTCGGGCGGCCTCCGCGATCAGGCTTTCCGCCTTGCCGACGGTCCTGTCGCTATCGAGGAAAACCGACGCCACATGGCAGGCGGCCGCTTTGAAGGCTGGATACGTCATTCCCATCGCATGACCTTGCGCATCGTTTCACTGAAAGCCTAATCGGAGACGGGGCGGAGCCGCACCACATTCGTCGCCGTCATCTGGTCCTGCCCGCTTTCCGGCTCGGAACTCAACGCCCACAGCGCCTCGAACAGATGCCCCTGCATGGCGGCGAACTCCGCGCTTTCGATCGTCAGCGCGAAATTTTCTCTGCTCGACGAGATCAGCGCGACCTTCTCGTCATAGATGTAGGTCGTCATCGAGAAGACATACGCATCCGGGCAGAACCGCAATTCGCGCAGATCGTCGGTGCTGGCCGGCCATAACTCGTTCAGGTCGGTGATCGGGGAGCGCACCACGCGCAGGCGGACGCCCGCCAGAATGCGCCGCTGAACGAGGTCTTCCATCCACGCCTGCCCCGTCGCCTGGAACAGATCGCGCATCGACAGGATGCCGCGTAGCATCTTGCTGCGGCAGGTCAGCGTCTCGTTCAGCACGGTCTTGATGCCGTCCACGCCCTCATAGAACCGGACGCGCGGCTTCGCCGTGGAATTATTGTGGAGCGACTGCAATTCGGGCATGGCGCTCTTCAGGCGGCGGCGGCGTTCCTCGAACAGGCTGAGGAGGTGCTCCGGCGGCTCGGCCGCGACCATCGTCTTTCCGGATGGGCTGGCGATCTGCGTCACAAGTCCCTGGTCGAGCAGCCGCGCGAAGACATCATAGGCATTGGTGCGGCTGATATCGGCCTGCTTGGCGATATCCCGGACCGAAGCCTGACCCAGTTCCAGCGCCGCGAGGTAGAACCGGGCCTCCGTCTCCTGAAGTCCGATCTCAACAAGAACCCTGCTCAGGCTCATCGCCAGTCTCCGGCAGAAACCCTCACCAAAGGGCAACTTCACGATGGTACAATAGCTGTCGATCTTCGTCTACAGTCTCTGACTCTGGACAGCCTTTGTGCAATCAAGTGCCTATATAATAATCATAAAACTCATGATCGCTTCTGTCGTGTTTGATGGACTTGACAGATCAGTTTGGTCTGCTCCATCATCGCAGGCGAGGCGTTACAGTTCTTGTCAAGGGATCGCTGCCCGTGTCGGACGTCGTCTTTGCCCTTGCTATAAACGGGCTTGTCTGGGGCCTTATCATCGCCCTGATCGCGCTCGGGCTTTCGATCATCTTCGGGCTGCTCGACGTCATCAACGTCGCCCATGGCGATTTCTTCATGCTCGGCAGCGTCGGCGGACTGGTGCTCGCCACGAGCCTTGGGTCGTTCTGGCTCGCGCTCGCGCTGATCCCGATCATCGGTTTCGCATTCGGCCTCATGACCGAGCGTCTCGTCATCCGGCCCACCATAAATCAAGCCGCGCTCACCATCGTGACGACCTTCGGGCTGTCGATCATCCTACAGGAGGCGGTCCGCGCCACATACGGCGCTCAGCCCCGCCGCATGGAAGCGCCCATCGACGGCACGATCCCGCTGTTCGGCATCGATTACGAACTCTACCGTATTTTCGCGGCCATTCTGGCAGCCGCATGTCTCGCCGGCTTTTTCATCTTCCTCAACTACACGAAGCTCGGAACGTGGATCAGAGCCGTGCGCCATGATCCCGAGACGGCCACCGCGCTCGGCGTGCCGGTCGGGCGGATCTGCGCCATCACCTTCGGGATCGGCGCGGCCGCGGCGTTCATCGGCGGCGCGATCGCAGCGCCGATCACCACCGTGGAGTTCCGGACGGGGGTCGATATCCTGCCGTTCTGCTTCATGGCCGTCGTGATCGGCGGCCTCGGCAATCTGGAGGGCACCGTCGCGGCGGCGGTGCTTCTCGCCGTTCTCGAAGGCGTCATCACGAGCTTCACCGACCCGACCGTCGCGCGCATCGTCTCGCTCGCCTTCATGAGCGCCGTGCTGCTGCTCCGGCCGCACGGCCTGTTCGCGGGGGCAACGCGATGAGCCGCGGCGCGGCAGGTCTCGGCTTCATCGCGCTTCTGGCGGCGCTGGCCGCGATGCCCTTCCTGCTGCCCGCCATCGACGCGGATTTCTGGGTCAACATCATCGCGGAAATCCTCATCTGGTCGCTGCTGGCGGCGAGCGTGAACCTGCTGTTCGGCTATGTCGGGCTCTTGTCGTTCGGGCAGGCGCTGTTCTTCGGCTTCGGCATGTATGGCGCGACGCTCGCCGTGATCCATTTCGGCGCGGGGTTCTGGTCGGGACTGCTCGCGGGCACAGCCGCCGCGACGGGGATGGCGGTGATCGCGGGCGCGCTCGCCGTCCGGCTGACCTGGCATTACTTCGCTATCATCACCGTCATCTTCTCGCTCATCTTCTACTTCGCCGCGATGAGCTGGCGGGGGCTGACCGGCGGCGATGACGGCCTGTCCTTTTCCGCGCCCGCGGTTTTTGACCTGGGCGGCCTGAGCCTTTCGCTCGCCGACCAGACGACGCAATATTACGTGATCCTCGTGGTCGTGGCCGCCTGCTTCGCCTTGAAAGGACTGCTGGTGCGAAGCCCCCTCGGCCTGCGCTTCCGCGCCGTGAAGGAGAACGACCGGCGCGCCGCCCTGATCGGCATCGACGTTTACCGCACCCGGCTCACGGCCTTCATCATCGCGGGCGCGCTCGCCGGCGTTTCGGGCGCGCTCTTTGCATTTTTCGGGCGCTATGCATCGGCGTCCTACATGTTCTATCACGTCTCGGGCGAAGCGGTGGTATGGGCGGTCGTGGGCGGGGTCGGCACCTTGCTCGGCCCGCTGCTCGGCACCGGCGCGCTGATCGTGTTCCGCGAGCTGATCTCGGGCGTCTGGGAGCATTACCTGCTCGCCGTCGGCGCAATCACGATTCTCATCGTCATGTTCGCCCCGCACGGCATCGCGGGCTTGCTTCGTGACGGCTGGCGAGCGTTGTCGCGGCCCCGCACATCGCGCGCGAAACACGAAGAGCGGGCCGACGGGGAACTATCCGCCCCCCTTCCGGAGACGCGCGCTCCATGAGGGACAGGGCCACCCCGGCGAGACCCGTCCTGCGCGTCGCCAACGTGACGAAGCGCTTCGGCGGGCTGACGGCGGTGGATGACGTGACCCTCGATATCCCGGCAGGACGCCTCAACGCCATCATCGGGCCGAACGGCGCAGGCAAGACGACGCTGTTCAACCTGATCACGGGGGAACTGAGGCCGAGCGCCGGCCGCATCGAGTTCGATGGCGCGCGCATCGAGCATCTCGCGCCCCATCGCATCACGCTGATGGGCATGGCGCGCACGCTTCAGATCAAGAGCGTGTTCGGCGGGCTGACCGTCGCGGACAATGTGCGCGCCGCCGTCCTCGCCCACGACCGGATCAGCTCGCCGTTCCGCGATGCCTCGGCTTATCCGGCCGTGCAGGCGCGCGTCGATGACCTTCTCGAAACAGTGGGGCTTTCCGCGCTGAAGGACCGGGTGGCCAACACGCTCTCTTACGGCGACATCGCGCTGCTCGAAATCGCTCTCGCGCTCGCCAACGCGCCGAAGCTTCTCCTTCTCGATGAGCCGGTCTGCGGCATGGGGCCTGAGGAAACCGCGCGCACATCCGAACTGATCCGCGCCATCTCGAAAACCACCAACGTCATCCTCATCGAGCACGACATGGACCTTGTGTTCGACATCGCGGACCACATCATCGTCATGGCGCAGGGCCGCATCCTCGCGGAGGGCGCACCGGCCGATATCGCGAGGAACGCCGAGGTTCAGGATGCCTATCTCGGCTCGGAGGAGGATGACGAATGAGCGCCATCCTCGCCGTCAACGATCTGCGGGCGACCATCGGCAAGATCCCCGTTCTGCAAGGCGTGTCGCTCACGGTCGGCCAGGGCGAAACGGTCGCCATCCTGGGGCGAAACGGCGTGGGGAAGACCTCCACGCTCCGGGCTATCCTCGGCCTCTTGAAGCGGACCGGCGGGCGTGTGCGCTATCGCGGCGAAGACCTCGGCAGCGTGCCCGCCCACCGGCTCGCCGGCCTGGGCATCGGCTATGTGCCGCAGGGGCGCGGCATCTTCCCCAGGCTGACGGTGGAGGAAAATCTCTATCTCGGCCTCACCGGCAAACCCGAGCCCGCGCTGCGCGACGAAATCTATGCCCGGTTTCCTAGGCTTGCGGAGCGCCGGCAGCAGGCGGCGGGCACCCTTTCCGGCGGCGAGCAGCAAATGCTCGCGTTGTCGCGCTGCCTCATCATGCAGCCGCATCTCATCCTGATGGACGAGCCGACCGAAGGCATCATGCCGAAGCTCGTCTCGCAGATCCGGCATGAGATCGCCGGCATCGCGGCGCGCGGCATCTCGGTGCTGATCGTCGAGCAGAACGTTCGCACCGCGCTGAAGCTCGCCCGGCGCATCTATCTGATGGAGCGCGGCGCCATCGTCCACGAAGCCGGACCGGCGGAGCTGAAAGCCTCGCCCGAGATCGTGCATCGCTATCTGGGAGTGACCCTGTAACGCATAAGAGGAGTGTCCCATGTCGAAAAAAGACGAAAAGCAGCCGGACGGCCCGCACAACACGGCGCAACCCGCGCGCATGAACCGCCGAAGCTTCCTTCAGGCGGCGCTGGCAGGCGGCGCGGCGGGAGCCTCCGCCTATCTGGGGCTGGGGCGCGATATGTCGGCCTTCGCCCAGGCCGGCGACCCCATCATCATCGGTCATCACTGCGAGCTGACCGGCGGCTTCGCCTCGTGGGGCTACTGGCATAACAAATGCGCGCTGGCCGCGACGAAGCTCATCAACGAAGGCGGCGGCATCGCGGGGCGCAAGCTCGAACTCGTCACGGAAGACACCGAGTCGAACCCGGCGGTCGGCGCACGCAAGCTGCGCACGCTCATCCAGCGCAGCGGCGCTTCGTTCGTCACCGGCTCGGTGCACTCCGGCATCATGCTGGCTTCGATCCCTGTCGCGACCGAGCTGAAGACCATCTACTTCTCGACGGGCGAGGCGACCGAGGCCATCGGCGAGAAGGGCACGCGCTACAGCTTCCGCACCGGCACCGACACCTACAGCCTGGCGGCTGCGGGCGCGCCCTGGGCCATGAAGAACCTCGGCAAGCGCTGGACCATCATCTCGCCCGATTACGCCTGGGGACATAGCCACTACAAGGAGCACAAGGCCGTCATCGAGAGCATGGGCGGTACGGTCGCCGAGCCGATCTTCGTGCCGCTCGACGCCAAGGATCTCGTGCCCTACCTGACGAAAATCCCGCAGGATACGGAAGTGCTGTTCTCGGTCTTCTTTGGCGCGCTTTCCGTGGCGTTCTACACGCAGGCGAAATCCATGGGACTTGAGAAGACGATGCGGATGTATTCCGTCTCGGGCACCATTGAGGCGATCGCGCCCGCTGATCTCAAAGGCGCGGCGGAAGGCGTCTATATCGTCGAGAACTTCCCGCGCATGCTGAAATACAAGGATGACGAGCACCACAAGCGCTTCAACGCGCTGATCGGCACGGACGATGTCCACGCCCGCGAGATCGGCAGCGACCGGGTCAACGCGAAAAGCCACTCCTGGCAGGCATGGGAAAACCTGTTCCTGCTCAAGAAAGCGATCGAAGCGGCGGGCTGGAAAACGAAGAAGGACGATCAGGCGGTGATCGAAGTGATGGAAGGCATGGAGATGGAAAACTCCATCGCCTTTCCGCAGGGCGCCAAGATCATGCGCAAGGAAGACCATAGCGGCATGATCGACTGCTATATCAGCCGGATCGAGAACGATGAATTCCACGTCAAGCACAAGGTCACGAAGGAGGAATTGATGGCGACGCTGAAGCCGCGCTTCGATCTCTCCAGCATGCCGGCCTGACGCAGGCTGGTCATCCGCGAGGCGCCACCTCAGCGCGCCTCGCGCACCCCCTCCGGCGGCGGCCGGGATATTCGCCTTTCATCCCCCTACACGCACAGCGACGGAAATCGTAAACAGGCGTAACGAACGGCGCGCCTGGCGCGAATGTAGAAGCGAGTATCCCGTGGCCAGCGAAGGCGAGGATTGGGCGGAGTGGATGGCGGCCGGCTGCGCCGGCGACGAGGCGGCCTACAGGAAGCTGCTGGCTGCTCTCACTCTGCGGCTCAGGCCCTTCATCCGGCGGAACCTGTCGAGCGCTGGCCTGTCCACGCAGGATGTCGAGGACGTGGTTCAGGAAACGCTGATCGCAGTGCATCTCAAACGGCATACATGGCGGACCGACGCGCCGTTCTTGCCATGGCTCAACGCGATCGTGCGCTACAAGATCATCGACGCGCTGCGCCGGCGCGGAAGCCGGCAGTTCGTGCCGATCGACGCCTTGTCTGAAACGCTGGCGATCGAGGACGACGAACCCGCCCTGTCGCAGCGCGACCTCATGAAGATGGCGTCGAGCCTGCCGGAACGGCAGAAGGCGGTTCTCATGGCGATTATCGTAGAAGGCGAGACGGCTTCCGAGGCGGCCACACGACTCGATATGACGGAGGGAGCCGTGCGCGTCACGCTGCATCGCGCGCTCGGGAAGCTGGCCAGGGAATTCGGCGGGCGAGACTGAACCATGCGGACCGACGACCTGATCGAAGCACTTGCGCGGGATGCCCGGACCCTATCGCCCGGCGTTGGCTATCGGCTGGGCGTTTTCCTCGCGGCTGGATGCGGCATTTCCCTCGTGCTGTTCGCGCTCATCCTCGGGCTGCGCCCCGATTTCTGGGCTGCTCTGGAAACGCCGTGGTATCCGCTCAAGATCGCCGTGCTCGCGCTGACCGCGAGCCTCGCCCTGCCCGTCGCGGAGTCGCTGGCTCGGCCGGGGGCGCAGGGGCCTGCGCGATGGCTGGTGCTGGCCGCCGCTGCGTTGGCGTTCGCGGTCACGGCCGATCTTGCGCTGCTCGGCTCATCCGGCGCGCCGGAGCGCATGATGGGCGTGAATGCCTTCAAATGCCTCATCATCGTCCCGCTGTTCGCCGCCGCACCGCTCGTCGCGACGCTTGCCGCGTTGCGGCATGGCGCGCCGACCAGTCCGGTCAAGGCGGGGCTGGCGGCGGGGCTGTTGAGCGGCGCGATTGGGGGCGTGCTCTACGGGCTGTTCTGCCCCGACGACTCCCCCCTGTTCGTCGCCTTGTGGTACAGCATCGCGATCGCCCTCGTCTCGCTGGCGGGGGCCGCGATGGGACGGCTCACGCTTCGATGGTGAGCGGATCTCCGTAAAGCCCCAGCGCGATGAGAGCGTGCCGCGTCTCGGCGGCGGGGCCGATCGTGGAAGCGGGCATCAGCCCCGAAAGCTCCCGGCGGAGGTGTTCGAGAGATGCCCCGTCATCGACATCGTTGCATTCGGCCAGGAGATGCACCGGCAGTCCCGCGCGCGCGGCGTGCTCCAGCGTGATGGCCAGCACCTCAGGTGTGCTCCAGGGCACATCGCTGAACAGCACGGCCTGCGGCGTGTGCATCCCGATCAGATAATATCCGCCGTCGCGGGCCGGGCCGATGACGACGGTTTCCGGATGCGCGCGCACGACCTCGACGGCCTCGATCAGGATGCTGTCCGGCAAGGTCGGCGTGTCGGCGCCCAGGATGACCGCGCCCTGATGGCCGAGCGCGATGAGGTCCGCGATCGCGCGCTGCATGGTCAGCCCCAGATCCTTCTCGCGCTGAGGCAGATAGCGGAACGCGGCCGGGACATGAGACCGCAATTCCTCCTCCGCATCCGCCGGGGCATAAACGGCATAGGCGATCGCACCGGTCTGGTGCGCGGCCCTCCCGGCGCTTGCCGCCACATCTTTCAGAAACGCGGCGGAGAGGCGCGCGGCAGCCTCTCCTCCGATGTCCGCCGCGAGCCGCGTCTTGCTGACGCCGACGCGCGGCGGCTTGCACATCACGCCGATCGCGACCCCCGCACGTCCCATGATCTATTTCCCCGCTGCCGCTTCCTGCCGGGCGAAGCGCTTCTTCAGAGGAATAGCCGCCAGCGAGAGAAGCGCAAGGCCAACGAGGCCCGCGATGATCTCGGGCGTGAGAATAGAGCCGACGGAGATCTCCTCGCCACGGTCGAGCACGCTGCCGAGCCCCGCCCCGGAGAGCGAGAACACCGCCGTTCCGGGCATGATGCCGAAGAAGGTCGTCAGCACATAGGTGGAGGTGCGCACCCCGACGAAAGCCGGGATCAGGTTGACGAGGAAGAAGGGAAACAGGGGAACGAGGCGCAGCACGAGCAGATAGGAGGCCGCGTTCTTCCTGATGTTCTCCGCGAGCGTCTTGGCCTGCGGACCGAAGCGTTCCAGGGCATCGTCACCGAAGATGGTGCGGGCGAACAGGAAGATGAACGTCGCGCCGATGGTCGCGCCCAGCACCGTCAGCAGCGTGCCCGTGACCGCCCCGAACAGAAACCCGCCGGTAAGCGTGAGAAACACCGCGCCGGGTACGGAGAATGCGACCGCCACGACATAGACCGCCACATAAGCGAGCCCCGCCACCAGCGCATTCTCGGCCACGAAGCCGGTCAGTTCCTGTCGGTAGATCTTGATGGTCTCAAGCGAGAGATAGTCGCCGAGACCGGAAAATCTCAGCGCTGCGAATGCGGCGATCGCAGCGGCGGCGAGCCAGAAGCGGCGGTCTTTCAGGATTGCGAGCGGTTTCATGGCGGTTCCCGTGTTTGCGTAGCGAAACTACCAGCCATTTCGACGCGCGGGCAGCCTCTATTACTGCCTCTCACCCCAACGTGAAAAGCCGTGCTCGCCCGTGACCGGCGCAACAGGGTCATTTCACGGCAGCGTGACAAAAGGCGGCCCGCAGCGCCCTCAGCGGGTCAAGACAGCCTCGCGGAAGATGACATAGAGGATTTTCACGCCGGCCTTGACCGTGCCTTGAACCGTACCCGACACCTTGGATTTGCCGATCCGGCGGCGGTAGGTCACCGGCACCTCCTGCCAGCGCAGGCGATGCTTGGCCGCGCGCACCTGCATCTCGATGGTCCAGCCGAAATTGCGGTCCGTCATGCCGAGCTTCGTCAGCGCCTCGGTCGAGATGGCGCGGAACGGGCCGAGGTCGGTGAAGCGCGCGCGCCAGATCCAGCGCATCAGCGCGCAGGCGAGCCAGTTGCCGAAGATCTGCTGCGGGGTGAGCGAGCCGCGCTCGCGACGGCCCAGCGTGCGCGAACCGAGGACGAAATCCGCGCGGCCCTCCGCGATGGGAGCCACAAGCTGCGCCATTTCGGACGGATCGTCGCTCGCATCCGCATCGAGAAACACGACTATATCGCAGGGCGGCAGGACGGCAAGCCCGGTGAGGCAGGCCATGCCATAGCCGGGACGCGGTTCAAGCACGGCGATGGCCCCATGGGCTTCCGCCAAATCGGATGTTCCGTCCGTCGATTTGTGGTCCACCACGATCACCGGCGCGGCCCAGGACGGGATAGCCGGGAGCACGCGGGCAAGGCCCGCCGCCTCGTTTCGCGCGGGGATGATGACGCCGACGCGCAATCCGCGGGCATCCGTCATCGCGCGCGCTCCATCGCGGCCACGTCGCCGCGCGGCGCGCGGGTCCACCAGCTTAGGGCAAGCCACGTAAAGACCGGTACGGAGTGAAGAAACGCCGCGCCGTAGACGAACCAGTCGCCGCGGTCGGTCTGCCAGAGCGGGAAGAACAGGTAATAAAAAGGCAGCAGCGCCGAGGCGGCGAGCAGCGGCCCATTGCGCGCCAGGGCGGCAAGCGGCAGGAACCAGGCCGCGTACCAGGGGAATTGCGCGGGCGAGAGATAGAACGTCGCGGCGCCGACGATCAGCGCGCCCCGCACGAGGTCTTCCATCGTCGCCCTCGGCTGGAGCGCGATCCAGAGCGCGACGAGCCCGCCCGCCGCCGCGAGCGCGAAGCGCAGCCCGGTCTCGACGGCGCGTTCGGGACCGAACACGCCTTGCAGCGTCCACAACGTCCAGGCATAGGGGGCGTTGTTGTTCGCCCAGCCGGCGGCATAGGCGGTGAGGCCCGATTGCGCGCCGAGGCTCGACAGCAGGAGCGGACCGGCCACCAGCATCAGCACGCCTCCCGTGACCACGGTTACGGGCAGCATGCGGCGGATGTCGAACAGGATCGGGCGGAACAGCAGCGGCGCAAGCACGATCGGCCACAGCTTCACGCCCGCCGCCAGCGCGAGCGCGCCGCCTGCGAGCGCGAA
Organism: uncultured Hyphomicrobiaceae bacterium; assembly: GCA_964570735.1. Lineage (GTDB taxonomy): Bacteria > Pseudomonadota > Alphaproteobacteria > Rhizobiales > Rhodomicrobiaceae > CAZNAH01. The sequence goes on from CAZNAH010000020.1 coordinate 23,708, forward strand.
CCGCCTGTCGGCCGCGAGCACCAGCGCGCCGAGCACGAAGGGTGGCAGCAGCGCATCCATATGCGCCTGGCCGACCAGCATGACGGCCGGAAACGGATTGCACCAGTAGAGCGCGCACCCCAGGGGCGAGAGCCCCATGCGCCCAAGGAGGGCAATCAAGAGCGCGAGGGTTGCAAGTTCGGCCCCGAAGAAGAGGGCGCGCAGACCCGTCACGCTGAACGGCGCGAGCCAGTGCGCCACCGCGAACACCGATTCCGCCGTGCCGGGATAGATGCTGCGCAGGTGGGGGAAGTTGATGGCGGAGAGTATGCCCCTGCCTTCGGCGGCCAGCGCTTGCAACTCGGCCGGGCCGCCGCCCGCCGCGATTTCCGCAGGGGAATAGGTGTAGGGATTGAAGCCCTGGGCGAGGACCGCGCCATCCCAAAGATAGCGGTAGAAATCGTCCTCGATCATCGGCGGCGCGAAAAACCACACGAAGCGGATTGCAACGCCGAATAGAATGACGGCGATCAGCACCGCCCGCCCATCCCGCAGGCGCAGCAGAAACGGCGTGGCCGCAAGCGCCAGAGCGGCAGGCAAACCGATCAGGAGGATGAGCGGAAGAACGGTTGCGATGCTGGTCGCGCTCCCATGGGTCAGGCCGGGCGCGAGCGCCGCGAGCATGAGCTGACTCGCAGCGATCAGAACCCCCGCCCCAACCGCCAGCGGGAGCGCGAAACCATGCTCAACCGGGCCGACCGCCGTGCGCCGCATCAGGGTTGGTTCAGCGACCAGTCGTAGTCATCGCCCGCGATGCGCGGCTGCCCTTCGAGTTTTTTCGCAAGTTCCGGCTCCGCATATTTGCGCAGATGGGCGATGACGCCTTCATCATTGCCGCCGAAATCTTCCTTGAACCACACATAGATGCTCGAAACCTTGAGCGAGCCGTCCGCGTTTACGACGACGCCGCGCGGACTGTTGACATAGGCGCGCGCACCGGCTTCGAGATCGGCTTCCAGCGTTTCGGCCGTCCACGGCGTGGCTTTCAGATTCGGACATCCGATGGAGGCGCAGTTCACCGCGTAGTGGACGCGCGGATCCTTGAAGGTGGGCCGCATGATTTCATGCTCGATATCGTCGAGCGAAAGCTCGCGGCCTTCCACCGTGACAAGCTTGGTGCGCCATGGGCCAACCCAGGCTTTCACATCGAAAAAGCCGGTGCCCTTGCTCTTGATGTCCTTGATGGATTCGACGGGGTAATCTTGCAGCACAACCTGCAACGTGAGCGCGTTATAGAGATTAGCCCAATAGGCGAAGGCCGCGTTGCGGTCCATGCCCGACGGCTTCTGCTGCGCGAGGTCGCGAACGTAAGCCTTTAGCTTGTCCATATCGGCCGCATTGGCCTTCCATTTCGCGTAATCCACGAGATTGACGCCGTTTGCGCCTGTCGTGACATATTTCGCAAGAAGCTCGGCATAGGCCGCATCGCTCACCTGCGATTGGCTCTGCGCCGCGATGGCGTGAGGCGCGGGGCGGATATCTGTGAACGCGAAGGCCCCGGCGAGGGCAAGCCCGGCCGCGCCCAGAAGCAGAAAACGATGTTTCATCTCGGTTACTCCTTATCCTGCGTGGATGCATCGGCCTCCGTGCGAGCCGTGCCGCAGACGGCGCCGCCCAGCACGCAGAAGGTCGCGCAATATTTGTGGTTGAGGGACACAGCGCCGCTCGCCTCTTTCAGGCTTGCGCCGAGTTCAAAGCGCTCGTCATAGGGCAGCAGGGTGCAAGCGAGCACGGCGGGCGCGGCCGCATCCCGGCGCTTAACGACCATCCGCGAATTCGAGCACATCACATCATCCGGCGATTTGCGCAGAATGGTCCAGCACTGCTCGGTGATCTCCGGCGGATCGTCGTGCGGGCTCATCTCCGGGAGCAGAACCAGAGCTTGCGGGTTGGCGCAGTCGATGGCGATGCCGTGGTCAGCGAAGAGCCGCGCGAAGCCCTCGCGAATGGCCGCCTCGTCGTCGCCCGACAGGAATCGCCCTGCGATTTCAACGGTCACGCCGGTCCGGGTGAGCCATGCAAGGCCCTCCATCGTCTTGGCGAAGGACCCTTCGCCGCGCTCGGCGTCGTGGATTTCGGCGCGCCAGTCGTCCAGCGAGACTCGCAGCCTGAGGCGTGCGCCATGGGCTTCGGCCAGCGCCGCAACCCGCGCCTTGTGGCGCATCAGGGGGCGCATGGCGTTCGTCAGGGTGAGGGTTTGAAAGCCGCGCGACAGCGTCGCGTCGAGGATGGCCAGGAAATGGGGATTCATGAATGGCTCGCCGCCGGTGAACCCGATCAGGCCGACAGGCAGGCCATCCCGCTCGATCTCGTCGAGATAGCAGGTCACATCGTCAAGGCTCAGATAGGCGAGGCGATCGTTCTTCGGCGAACTCTCGATGTAACAGTTCACGCAGGCAATGTTGCAAAGCGTGCCCGTATTGAACCAGAGCGTTTCGAGCGCGCGCAGGGAGACAAACGCGCGCCGTTCGCCTTTCGCGGTGAAGATGGGATCGGAGAATTTTTCGAGAGCTTTGACGTTCGCCAGCATGGAGCCTTCCAACACGTGACCGATGCCTCCCAATTCGCAGGAGGGCGGGGGTGCATTACGGCTCAAGGCGATGCTTCACGCCATTGTTATTGTTGAGGGGCGCCGCGGCATTCAAGCGCGCGTTATGGCACATCAGCGCCGTCTCGAACTGGACCACCACGTATGCATTCAATTCCTACACGACTCGTGGCAATTTAAGTTTAGCTGTAATGGAGGAAATGATGGCGACTAACACAGGTAAAGGCTTTCGCCGCGGCCCAGTTACCGGCCGCACACAATTTCAGCAACCGAACGGTGACTGGCAAAAACGTGACGAGAGAACAGGTAAATTTATGGAGCGCAAAGAAACTCCGGGTCCATTCAAAGGCGTGGCAAAAGAACCAGATGGGCGTGATACGAAGAACAGCTAGCATTCTGAGTCGCGCACCGGCATTAACGCCGATGCGCATAACTAAGCATGGCTAATAACTACAAGTGACTAATTATCCAGGAAGCTGCGCAGCTTGCGCGACCGGCTCGGATGCTTCAGCTTGCGGAGCGCCTTCGCCTCGATCTGGCGGATGCGCTCGCGCGTGACGGAGAACTGCTGGCCGACTTCTTCGAG
>CAZNAH010000021.1:0-26728 GCA_964570735.1 uncultured Hyphomicrobiaceae bacterium
CGCCGCGCCTGCCCCGCCCGGAGGCGCGAGGCCCCTTGCCGCCCGATGCCGTTTCTTGCGCGGAAGCGTCCATAGATTGCCCAGGCCCCGTGTGAGTCGCAGCGGGTTGAGCTTACGCCTAAAGCCTTATGGGGAAAGAGGGGGGCGTTCCGTTATCCCCGCTTGTGCAGGGATGGGCGGGGGACTAACGTCGACAAAATGCAACGCGTCATCGCGCCGTTGTGATAAAAGGCTTTTTTCCGTTTTGACCGAGACCCTCACAATGTCGCCGTCCCAGACCGCCGCCGCTCTGGCGAAAAAACCCGTTTCCGAACAGACCGCGAAAACCGCCGCCAAGCCGGCGGAGCCGAAATTCACGCGCCAGGAGGCTCTGCAATTCCACGCCATGGGGCGCCCCGGCAAGCTCGAAATCGTGCCGACGAAGCCGATGGCGACGCAGCGCGACCTCAGCCTCGCCTATTCGCCGGGCGTGGCCGTGCCGGTCGAGGCCATCGCGGAAAATCCGAGCCTCGCCTATGATTATACGAGCAAGGGCAACCTCGTCGCCGTGATCTCCAACGGCACAGCCATCCTGGGGCTCGGCAATCTCGGCGCGCTCGCCTCGAAGCCCGTCATGGAGGGCAAGGCCGTACTGTTCAAGCGCTTCGCGGATGTCGATTCGATCGACCTGGAGGTGGACACGCAGGACGTGGACGCTTTCATCAATGCGGTGCGCTATCTCGGGCCGTCCTTCGGCGGCATCAACCTCGAAGACATTAACGCGCCGGACTGCTTCATCATCGAAAGCCGGCTGCGCGAATTGATGGACATTCCCGTCTTCCACGACGACCAGCACGGCACGGCCATCATCGCGGTGGCGGGCCTCATCAACGCCTTGCAACTGACCGACCGCGACATCCGCGACGTCAGGCTCGTCTGCAACGGCGCGGGCGCGGCGGGCATCGCCTGCCTTGAACTGATGAAGGCGATGGGGCTGCCCCATTCCAACGCCATCCTCTGCGACACGAGCGGCGTGATCTACCAGGGCCGCGAGAAGGGCATGAACCAGTGGAAATCGGCCCATGCGGTCGATACGCCCGCCCGCACCCTGGCCGAGGCTCTGGAAGGGGCGGATGTGTTCTTCGGGCTGTCCGCGGCGGGCGCGCTGACCAAGGACATGGTGTCGAGCATGGCGGCGAAGCCGATCATCTTCGCCATGGCCAACCCCGACCCCGAGATCACGCCGGAGGAGGTGGCCGAGGTGCGCGACGATGCGATCATCGCGACGGGCCGCTCCGACTACCCGAACCAGGTCAACAACGTCCTCGGCTTCCCCTATATCTTCCGCGGCGCGCTCGACGTGCAGGCCCGCACCATCAACGAGCCGATGAAGATCGCCGCCGCCGAAGCGCTCGCCGAGCTTGCCCGCGAGGATGTGCCGGACAAGGTTGCGGCCGCTTATGGCCGGCGGCTGAAATACGGCCCCGATTACATTATCCCGGCGCCGTTCGATCCGCGCCTCATCAGCGCGATCCCCTCGGCGGTGGCGAACGCGGCGATGGATTCCGGCGTGGCGCGCCGCCCCCTCGTCGATATGGAAGGCTACAAATCGCGGCTGTCAGCGCGGCTCGATCCGACCGCCGCCTTCATCAGCTCGATCTTCGATCAGCTGCGCTCCGCCGCGCCGAAACGCGTGGTCTTCGCCGAGGGGGAGGAAGAAGCCGTCGTGCGCGCGGCGAACACGTTCGCCAACTCGCGGCTTGGCACGCCCGTGCTTGTGGGCCGCAACGAGCAGATCCGGCAGGCATTCTTCGCATCAGGCATCAACAACCGCGAATCTTTTGAAATCCATAACGCGCGCGTGTCGGAGCACGGGCAGGCTTATGCGGAGTTTCTCTATCAGCGGCTGCAACGCAAGGGCTACCTCTTCCGCGACTGCCAGCGCATGGTGAATACGGACCGCAACATCTTCGCGGCGTGCATGGTCGCGATGGGGCACGCCGACGCCATGGTGACAGGCGTGACGCGAAACTGGTCCACCGCATTTCAGGATATTCGGCGGGTGCTCGATCCGAAACCGGGCCATCGCGTCATCGGCGTCTCGGTGGTGATCAGCCGGGGGCGCATCGTGCTCGTCGCCGATACCTCGGTTCACGACATGCCGAGCGCGTCCGATCTCGCCGATATCGCGGTGGAGGCGGCGCGGGTCGCGGAGCGGCTCGGCATGACGCCGCGCGTGGCGATGCTCGCCTATTCGACCTTCGGCCATCCGACGGGCGAGCGCTCCGAACAGGTGCGCGAGGCGGTGCGCCTGCTCGATCAGCGCCGCGTCGATTTCGAATATGATGGCGAGATGGCCGCCGATGTCGCACTGAACCGCAAGGCGATGTCGCTTTACCCATTCCTGCGCCTCACCGATACGGCGAACGTGCTGGTCATGCCCGCGTTTCATTCGGCGAGCATCTCGACCAAGATGTTGCAGGAGCTGGGCGGCGGAACGGTCATAGGCCCGCTGCTCGTAGGGCTTTCCCAGCCGGCGCAGATCGCATCGCTGGGTGCGGCGGACAGCGATCTCGTCAACATGGCGGCGCTCGCGGCCTTCAACGTCGGCTGACGGCGTTTCGAAGCGATGCGGATAAAGAAAAGGCGCCTCAACGGGCGCCTTTTTGCGTATCGGATCGGCCAGTCAGTGCAGGCGGCTCCAAAGTACGCGCTTCGAAAGGTAAAGCAGCACCGCCAGGATGGCGAGATAGATGAGAACGCGGATGCCCATCTTCTTGCGTTCTTCCATGTGAGGTTCAGCGGCCCATGTCAGGAAGGCCGTCACGTCTTTCGCATACTGCTCGACCGTAGCCGGGGTGCCGTCCTCGTATTCCACCACGCCCTCGACGAGAGGCGCCGCCATGGCGATCTGATGGCCAGGATAGGCGGCGTTGTAGTTCATGCCCTCCGAAAGCTGGAAGCCTTCCGGCGGATCGACATAGCCAGTCAGCAGCGCGTAAAGATAATCGGACCCCTGCTCCTGATACTGGGTCGCGATGTCCTGAAGCATCACGACGGGGAACATGTACCATGCGATGTCCCGCTCCACCGCGCGCGCTTTCGTGATCAAGGAGAGGTCGGGCGGATAGGCGCCATTATTGACGGCCCGCGCTTCCTGCTTGTTCCTGAACGGCGACGGGATACGGTCGGAAGGCCGGCCCGGGCGCTCAAACATCTCGCCCTGATCGTTCGGCCCGTCGGTCACCGTCGCCTCCGCGGCGATCTGGTTCACCACGGCTTCGGGGAACTCAGGGCCGCCGGGCTGTCCCAGATTGCGGAATGAAAGGAATTTTATCCCATGGCAGGCGGCGCACACATTCTTGTAGACCTTGTAGCCGCGCCGGAGCTGCTGCCGGTCATAGTAGCCGAACATGCCGGAGAAGGTCCAATCCTGCCGTTCGATCTCGATGCCGCTGCCGCCGGCCGCATGAGCGACCTGGGGCGCGAACCCCGTAGCGGCAATCACCGCGAGCACGCCAGCGGCGGATGTCTTCAATCTGCGCATCATAGAATTCGTTCCCATCGCTCACTCCGCCGGCACGGGTCTGGCGCCGCGCTCCATCCCGCGCGGTTCCGCCCCGCCAATATCGTCCTCGACGCTTGACGGCATCGGCCGCGGCGTCTCGATGAGTCCGACGACCGGCATGACGATCAGGAAGTGCGCGAAGTAGTAGAAGGTGAAGAACTGCGCCGCAGTCACATACCAGCCCTCTGCCGGCTTCGCGCCGAGATAGCCGAGCGCGATGCAGGTGAACACGAAGAACCAGAAGAACCACCGGTAGATGGGGCGGTAGCGGGTCGAGCGCACGCGCGAGGTGTCGAGCCACGGCACCGCGAAGAGGATCAAAAGCGCGCCGAACATGGCGATAACGCCGCCGAGCTTCGAGGGAATGGCGCGCAGGATCGCGTAGAACGGCAGGAAGTACCATTCCGGCACGATGTGCGCGGGCGTCACGAGCGGGTCGGCCTGCACGTAGTTGTCGGCGTGGCCGAGATAGTTCGGGGCGTAGAACACGAAGTAGGCGAACAGGATGGCGAAGAGCGCGAGCGCAAAGGCATCCTTCGTGGTGATGTAGGGGTGGAACGGCACTGTCTCCTTTTCGGGCTTCTTGATATCGAGCCCGGTCGGATTGTTGTTGCCCGGCACGTGCAGCGCCCAGATGTGCAGCGCCACGAGCCCCACGATGACGAACGGCAGGAGATAGTGCAGGCTGAAGAGGCGGTTCAGCGTCGCATTCTCCACCGAGAAGCCGCCCCAAATCCAGATCACCAGGTTTGTTCCAAGGCCGGGAATGAGCGAGTCGAGCGACGAGAAAAGGTTGGTGATCACCGTCACGGCCCAGAAGCTCATCTGCCCCCAGACGAGGCTGTAGCCCATGAAGGCAGTGGCGATCATGGCGATCAGGATGGCCACGCCGATCATCCAGAGCACTTCGCGGGGCGCCTTGTAGGAGCCGTAATAGAGCCCTCGGAAGATGTGGATGTAGACCGCGAGGAAGAACATCGACGCGCCGACGGCGTGCGTGTAGCGCATAAGCCAGCCGTAATTCACGTCACGCATGATCCGCTCGATGGACTCGAACGCCATCGCGGTGTTCGGCACATAATGCATCGCAAGGATGATGCCCGTAACGATCTGCACGAACAGCAGGAAGGTCAGAATCCCGCCGAACGTCCAGAGGTAGTTCAGGTTGCGCGGTGTGGGAAAGTCGAGGAAACCCTCGCGCATCATGCGGATGATGGGAAGCCGCGTGTCGAGCCAGCGTGTAAAGGCGGTCTGCGGCTGATAAGTGGGTCCGTGTGCCATATCGAAACCTTTATCGAGGGGCGTCAGCCGATCTTTATCTTGCTGTCGGCCACAAATTCATACGGAGGAATGTCGAGATTACGCGGGGCGGGGCCCTTCCGGATGCGTCCGGCAGTGTCATAATGCGAGCCGTGGCACGGGCAGAACCAGCCGCCATACTCGCCGCGGTTGTCGGCCGGCTGCTGGCCTTTCGGAATGCAGCCGAGATGGGTACAGATGCCGATCATGACGAGCCAGGGTTCGTGGCCGTCCTTGGTGCGGTTCTCGTCCGTTGCCGGGAGTTCGGCGGTTGCGCCAAGAACGCGGGCAATGGGGTCTTTCAGTTCGGCAACGGGGACGGCTTTCGCCATTTCGATTTCCTGAGGCGTGCGATGCCGGACGAACACCGGCTTTCCACGCCACATCACGGTGATCGCCTGCCCCTCCTGAACCGGGGAGAGATCCACCTCGATGGTGGCGAGCGAAAGAGCGGCGGCATCCGGGTTCATCTGATCGACGGCGGGCCAAAGTGCTGCCGCTAAACCGACGCCCGCGAAAGCCGCCGCCGCGATGTGAATGAAATCCCGCCGCGACATGTGCGACTCATCGAACGCCTCGGCATTGTGCTCTTTTATATTGGCCTGAGGGCCTTTGTCATGCGTCAGGATCGACATCTGAGAACGCCTTCATCCTCGGATTGAGTATCGGAGCGCCGCGGGACGTATGAACGACGCATTGGAATAATTGAACAGAGTGCTGCCCATATGGCACGCCGAAAAGGTCATGTCCATGTCACAAATTGGCGCAAACGGGCCTCCCCCCGCCACACGATTGCGTATCGCGCTGTACCAGCCCGACATCGCCCAGAACACCGGCACGATCCTCCGTCTCTGCGCATGCCTTGCAACGCCCGTCGATCTCATCGCGCCGGCCGGGTTCGATATATCGGACCGGGCCTTGAAGCGCGCGGCTCTCGATTATCTCGGCGCGGCCGATTTCACACGGCATGCCTCGTTCGACCACTTTCAACGCTGGCGTACTGCGAACGGATTGCGCCTCGTGCTGCTGACGACCCGCGGCGAAACGCCCTATCTCAGCTTCGCGTTCAAGCCCGGGGACATCCTCATGCTGGGACGCGAGAGCGCCGGGGTGCCGGAGCATGTGCATAACCTCGCCGATGCGCGGATCAGAGTGCCGATGCGCCGGGACATGCGTTCGATCAACGTTGCCGTCGCCGCGGCGCTGGTGCTAGGTGAGGCCATGAGACAGACGGATGCGTTTTCAGGTCTCATCTCGATCTGAGAAGCGGGAGAAGGCATGGCCTCGGACACTTTTTCCACGGACGCCGACGACAAGACCGGCCAGACACAGGCGTTCAACCACGAGAGATCGAAAGCGCGGGTGTGGTTCTCCTCGCTGAGGAACGACATCTGCGCCGAGTTCGAGCGGCTGGAGGATGAGCTTGCAGAGGGGCCTCAGGCGGGCCTGACGCCGGGCCGTTTCGTTCGTACGCCCTGGACGCGCACGGACCATTCCGGAAACGACGGCGGCGGCGGCACCATGTCCATCATGCACGGGCGCGTCTTCGAGAAGGTCGGCGTGCATGTCTCGACGGTGCATGGCGAGTTCGCGCCGGAGTTCCGCGCGCAGATTCCGGGCGCGGAGGAGAGCCCCGGGTTCTGGGCGTCCGGCATTTCGCTGATCGCCCATCTGCATAATCCGAACGTGCCCGCGGTTCACATGAACACGCGCTTCATCGTCACCTCGAAATGGTGGTTCGGGGGCGGCGCGGACCTGACCCCGGTGCTCGACCGGCGGCGCACACAGGACGACCCGGACAGCCAGGATTTTCACGCTGCGCTGCGCGGAGCGTGCGACAAGCACACGGTCGCGGACTACGCCCGCTACAAGAAGTGGTGCGAGGAATACTTCTTCCTCAAGCACCGCAACGAGCCGCGCGGCATCGGCGGCATCTTCTACGATTACCACAATTCGGGGAACTGGGACGCGGACTTCGCCTTCACGCAGGATGTGGGCCGCGCCTTCCTCGACATCTATCCCAAGCTCGTGCGGCGCAACATGCACACCCCCTGGACGCCGGCGGATCGCGAGGAGCAGCTTGTCCGGCGCGGGCGCTATGTGGAATTCAACCTGCTCTACGATCGCGGCACGGTGTTCGGCCTCAAGACGGGCGGCAATGTGGACGCGATCCTGTCGTCCATGCCGCCGGTCGTGAAGTGGCCGTGAGGCGTCTCCCGCCGCTCACTCGATGACGATCTTCGGCGCGGGCGGCGTGGTTGCCCCGCTCGACACCTGCTGCCAGACCTGCGCGGCGATGTTGCGGTAGAGCTGCGCGGGCGTCGAGTTCGGGTCCGACACCACGATGGGCCGCCCGCCGTCGGAGGTCTCGCGGATCGCCATGTTCAGCGGCAGTTCGCCGAGGAACGGCACGCCGAGCCGGCGCGCTTCCGCATGCGCCCCGCCATGGCTGAAGATGTCCGAGCGCTCGCCGCATTTCGGGCAGATGAAGTAGCTCATGTTCTCCACGATGCCGAGCACGGGCACGTCCACGCGCTTGAACATGTTGAGGCCCTTGCGCGCGTCGATCAGCGCGAGGTCCTGCGGTGTCGAGACGATCACCGCGCCCGAAAGCGGCACCTGCTGCGCGAGCGTGAGCTGCGCATCGCCCGTGCCGGGCGGCATATCGACGATCATGATGTCAAGCTCGCCCCAGGCGACATCGCGCAGCATCTGCGTGATCGCAGAGATCACCATCGGCCCGCGCCAGATCATCGGCGTTTCCTCTTCCACGAGGAAGCCCATGGACATGACCTTCAGGCCATAGCTTTCCATGGGGCGGATGACGTTGTTGCCGAGCAGTTCCGGCTTGCCCCGAATGGCGAGCAGGCGCGGCATGGAGGGGCCGTAGATATCCGCGTCGAGCACGCCGACACGCTGGCCGTTCGCGGCAAGCCCGAGCGCGAGGTTCACCGCCGTCGTGGACTTGCCGACGCCGCCCTTGCCGGATGCGACCGCCACGATATGCTTGACCCGCGCAATGCCGCGGTCGTCCTTCGGCAGCCCTTTCGCGGCGACGGGCGAGGTGCGCGCCTGCGCGCCCTGCTGCCCCCGCGCTTCCGCCGTCAGGGTGACGAGCGCGCTTGCCACGCCGGGCAGGCTCTTCACGGTCTCTTCGGCCTGGCGGCGCAGCGGCTCCATGGATTGGGCTTCGGCCTTGGGCACGGAAATCGAGAAATAGACCTTGTCCTTGTTGATGACGACCTCGGACAGAAGGCCGAGGGATACGATGTCGCCGCGTCCTCCCGGCGCCTTCACGTCGCGCAACGCCGCAAGGATGCGATCCTTCGTCAGAGTTTCGGTCATTCTCCCCTCGTGCCGTCCGGGCCGATGCAGAGCTTGTCGTGTCACAGAACTGTCGTCCTCATATGTAAGGCGATGCAGCCTTGCGCGGAAGGACTTCGAAAGGGTAGTTTTGGGCGAGAAAGGCTTGGCACCGTGACCTCCTGGCTGACCGAACCCGAACTGCGCGAATTCGAGATCGCCCCAAACCCTGAGGACGCACGCCTTTCCGTGGCCGTCGCGGGGCGTGATCACACGGGCGCGGCCGTCGAAACGCATGTCGTGACCGAGCGTCCGCTCACCCTGTTCCTGAACCGGCAGGAAATCGTGACGATGATGACGATCGGCGATCACCCGGATCTGCTCGCCGTGGGCTATCTTCTCAACCAGGGCATGCTGAAGTCGGGGGCCGACATCGCGGCCATCGAGCACGACGAGGAACTGGAGACGGTGGTGGTTCGCACCTATGCGCCGACCGATTTCGAGGAGAAGCTCAAGAAGAAGGTGCGTACCTCCGGCTGCGCGCAGGGCACCGTCTTCGGCGACCTGATGGACGAGATCGAGGGCGTTTCTCTGAGCAGGACCGCCGTGCTCAAGACCTCCTGGCTTTACGCGTTGCAGAAGAAGATCAACACTGCGCCCAGCCTATACCTCAAGGCGGGCGCTATTCACGGATGCGTGCTGGCCAAGGAGGATCGCCCGCTCGTCTATATGGAGGACGTGGGCCGGCACAACGCGGTCGATAAGATCGCGGGCTACATGGCGCTGAACGGCGTCCGGCCGGAGAACAAGATTTTCTACACGACAGGGCGTCTGACGAGCGAGATGGTCATCAAGACGGTCAAGATGGGCATTCCTATCCTCGCCTCGCGGTCAGGCTTCACGGCCTGGGGGGTGGACCTCGCCCGGCAGGCGGGGCTGACGCTGATCGGGCGGATGCGCGGCAAGCGTTTCGTCGTGCTCTCCGGCGAGGAGCGCGTGGTCTACGATCTCGATCCCGCCGCGGTCGAGGACGAGGATGCGCGCCACCGCCGCAAGGGCGCGCGGGCGGACGAGGAGTGATGACGGCGCGGCCCACGGAACAGATTGTCGGCGTTCTGCTGGCGGGCGGGCAATCCCGGCGCATGGGCGGCGGCGATAAGGGCCTCAGGCTCCTCGCGGGCAGGCCGATGATGGCGCATGTCCGCGACCGGCTCGCACCGCAGGCCCACCCCATCATTATCAACGCGAACGGCGATCCGGCGCGCTTCGCAGAGCTTGGGCTCCCGGTCGTCGCGGACGAGGTCGAGGGCTATGCGGGGCCGCTGGCGGGCGTGCTCGCCGGGCTGAAATGGGCGGCGCGCCATGAACCCGGCGCGCGCTTCATCGCGACGGCAGCGTGTGACACACCGTTTTTCCCTGCGAATTTCGTGCCTAAGCTGATCGAGGCTGCGGGCGGGGCCTACCCCGCCATCGCGCTCGCGTCATCGGAGGGGCAGGTGCATCCCGTTTTCGGCCTATGGCCCGTCGCGCTGGCGGATGACCTCGAAGCCGCCCTCGTTTCGGGCACGCGCAAAGTGCTGGACTGGACCGGCCGGCATCCAACCTTCTTCGTGTCTTTCCCCTCGGTCAGGTTGGGCGGGCAGAAGGTCGATCCGTTCTTCAATGCCAATACGCCGGACGAATTCGCCGAGGCCGAACGCCTTCTCGCGCTGGAGCATATCCCGTGACACTCCCCATTTTCGGCGTCGCAGGCTGGAAGAATTCCGGCAAGACGACCCTGATGACGAAGCTCATTGCCGAGTTCAGCCGCCGCGGTCTTCACGTTGCGGCGATCAAGCACGCCCACCATGCGTTCGACATCGACCATGAGGGCCGCGATTCCTACCGCTTCCGCGAGGCCGGTGCCGGCACGGTCATCGTGTCCTCGCCCGTGCGCTGGGCCGTGATGTCCGAACTGCGCGGCGCGCCGGAGCTTGCCCTGCCGGATCTGCTCGCCCACGCGAAAGGGGCCGATCTCATTCTGATCGAGGGCTACAAGACTCACGGCCATCCCAAGATCGAGGTCCGCCGCGGAAAGGCCGTGCGCAACACGCCGCTCGCGCCGGACGATCCGAGCATCGTCGCCATCGCCGCGGATTTCGCGGTGGAGGCCGGCGGGCTGCCCGTGTTCGATCTCGACGACGTGGCGGGCATCGCGGGCTTCATCGCGGAGCACGCCGGCGTCGGGAGGGCGAGGTGAGCGCGCGCGACGACTGCTTCGCCTTTTCCGAGCGCCGCCTGCCCCATGACGAGGCGATCGCGCTGCTGAAGACGCTGCCCGCGCCCGTGACGGAGACGGAAAGTGTCAGCCTTTTTCATGCGGCGGGCCGGATCGCGGCGGAAAGCCTGGCCGCGCCGCGCGACGTGCCCGCACACACGAACGCCGCCGTCGATGGTTTCGCCTTCGCGTTTGTAGACTACGACGCGGCGCGCGGGACGCAGTTTCCTCTCGCCGGGCGCGCGGCGGCGGGGCAGGGCCTCGTGACAGGCGCCGAGCAGGGGGCCGTGCGCATCTTCACCGGCGCGATCATGCCTGAGGGCTGCGACACGGTGGCCATGCAAGAGGACTGCTCCGTCGAAAGCCGCGACGGCGACGCCGTTGTTTTCATCCCCGGCGGGCTGAAAAAGGGCGCGAACCGCCGTCTCGCGGGCGAGGACATGGCGGCGGGCGCAGCGATCGTGACGCCGGGCGCGCGGCTGCGCCCGCAGGATATCGCCGCGCTCGCCACGGCGGGCTATGGCGGCGTGCGCTGTTTCCGCCGTCCGCGCGTGGTGGTGTTTTCGACGGGCGACGAGGTCATTAGGCCGGGCGAACCGTTCGCGCCGGGCCGCGTCTATGATGCGAACGCCGCGATGCTCGCCGCGCTTCTCGCGCCAGCCGGCGCGGAGGTGACCGATGGCGGCGTGCTGCCCGACGATCGCGACGCCGTCAGCGATGCCCTTCAGCGCGCGGCCGCCAGCCATGACGTCATCGTGACCTCCGGCGGGGCAAGCCTCGGCGAGGAGGACCATGTCGTGAAGGTGTTGCGCGAAGGCGGCGCGCTCAGCCTCTGGCAGATCGCCATCAAGCCGGGCCGCCCCATGGGGGTGGGCAAGATCGGCGGCGCGGTCGCACTCGCCCTGCCGGGCAACCCGGTCGCGGTTTTCGTCTGCGCACTGCTTTATGTCTGGCCGATGCTCGTCGCGCGGTCCGGTGCGCCGTGGCCCGAGCCTTTGCGGTTTCCGCTGCCTGCCGCATTCTCGATCCCGAAGCGCAAACAGGACCGGCGCGAATTCTTCCGGGGCTGGTTGGTGGAAAAAGAGGGCAGGCTCAGCGTCGAAAAATATGCACGCGACGGCTCCGGCCTCATCTCGTCGCTGAGGGCGGCGGATGGCCTGATCGACATCCGCGAGGATCGCCCCGATATCCGCCCCGGCGATGAGGTGGACTTCATACCCTTGTCTCAATTCGGAATTCTCGGCACGCCACCAACCGGTGCCCTCTCATCGTAAGGGAAGGCTAAAAGCCTTTACAATTATTAAGGTGCAATTTCTTTCGGCCTATCCACTTCTCTGTCGGAGAAGACCTTGCTTGCAACCGTGAGCGAGACGGTGTGTTTCGTGAATATCAGTCGGGCGCATTGCGCGAACCATCGAATTCGATTTATGTGATCCGGGCGCATGACGGCTGGGGCTCTGGGCGCACTCAATGGGCTTCCGCGCGACACGCTTCCGGTTGAACTGATGTTGGGAGTTTCTTGATGGCTGCCGGAAGTCGATACTCGCCGCTGAGCATCATCCTTCTGACCGGCCTCAGCCTCCTTTCATGGATTTCGACCTATACCGGCATGCTGGAGCTTGTCGCGGCCAGCACGGGGCAGGTCAGCCTGTTCGCGCAGATCGCGATCGGTTTCGCGGTCTTCATGCTGCAATTGATGATCCTCTACATCCTGGATGCCCTGTTCTCCGGGACTTTGCGGTGGTGGCTCTGGCCGACCTATATTTTCGGCTACATCGTGCTGTTCGCAATCTCGGCTGGTTTCGCGTTCGGCTTCTACTGGAAATATCTGGAAGCCGGGGCGCAGACCACGCAAGCCGCCGGAACCTCGGTGCTTCAGGTCCAGCAGGCGCTGCAATTGGGGCAGACCCGGCTTGAGCAATTGCAATCGACCTTCACGACCTTGAGCGCGATCAGCGCGCAGAAAGCCGAGACTGAGCGCAATGTCGGCGGCACGTGCCCGCGCAGCGGCCCCGGCGATGGTCCTCGCCGGCGGTTGCGCGATTCCGACGCACAGCGCTTCCAGTTCGCGACCGAATATATCTCGCAGCGCACCCAGGACGTGCGCGCCGACATCGCTCTGCTGACGGCGGACCTCCAGAAACTCGCCCGCAACGATCCTTCGACGGTTGATCCGGTCACGAGAACCCGCGCCGCCTTCGTCGAAGACCTCGAACGCAAGCTTGGTCTCGTCACGACCCGCTTCAACGCGATTCGCAGCGACCCGCAGCTCCGGCAGATCCGGGATGAATTCGCGGCCCGGGCGGACCAGACCGTGTTCCCGGACGATCGCGGCGGCTCGTTCGTCTGCCCCGATCCCCAGCTTCAGAGCGCGCTCAACGGCGTCGTGCGCTCCATCGACAACCTGCCGGAACTAGAAGCGCCGGCGCTGCGCTCCGTCGAAGGGTCGGAAGCGGTGGTCGAAGCCTTCCGGCGCCTCACGACGACCGGCATCGCGCTTCTGACACGCGGGGAGATGCCGCCCTCGCCGGAAGAATTGCGCGCGCAGCGAGGGGTGACCACGCAGAGCGACGCCGACCGCTTCCAGTTCGACCAGCAGCCACCCGGCCTCAGCCCGCGCGATTACATCCCCCTGATGATCGCGATCTTCGTCGATATCTGCATTTTCCTGGTTTCGATCAATCGCCCGTTCGGCCCGTTCTTCAACCTTGGCGAGTCGATGCGTCAGGCTCGCACGCGCGGCCCGATGCAGCGCGTTTTCGCCACCTTCTACGAGGTGTTCCAGAATTCGTTCGGGTCGGCGGAACGCCCGTCACCGCTGCAACTCATCGCGCCGATCCAGGACGTGGTCTTCGATTACAAGGGCGAGTATCACGCAGCCGTGCCGCTCGATTTCCGCGAGGAGAACTATCAGCAGTGGCTGGTGGACCGGCGCGGACGCGGCGAAGAGGTGGTCGCGACGGGCGGCGGCGATATCTTCGATCCGCGGGATCCGGAGAGCTTCCGGCCGCTTGAAACCTCGCGCTACATCGCCAGCATCTTTGCTGTGCTGGAAGGAGAGGGGCTCGTCCGGCTCATTTCGCAAGCGAACGGCGCGGAAGCGAACGGCGAGGGCGGCCTGTTGCGGAAAACGCCTTTCGGCGGCGATGCGGCCTCCGACCTCAACACGGCCAAGATCCGCGACCAACTCGACGAGCAGGGCAGCGTCTACGGCCAGGCGGATGCCTTCCGGCTCTACCGCTTCAAGAAGGGGGCATGGCCGAACCTTCTCATGCAGGTGGTGGGAAGTTCCGCGCAGGCCGAGGAAATGGCGCGCCGCCGCAGGGAGCGCCGGCCCTTCTTCTCCGGCAAAGCCCCGCCGCCCGCCGCCATCGGCGCGGCTGAACGCAGGGCGGAATTGACCGGGCCATCGGGCGCTGGCGCGCAGGAGCGGGGTTCGCTCAAGGCGGTCGGCGATGACCGCGACCGGGCGGCCGCCGACGGCTGGCTCGACGTGCTGACGGGCCGCAGCCAGAAATCGCTCCCGCCTCCCTCGGAGGGCAAGCCCGGTAACGGCACCGCCCCTGCGGGCGAGCGCGATAAAAAGCCCGGCCAGGACACCTGACGCAGCCGGCCCGCGCCGCGTTGCAATTTGGCCTCAGGCGCGGCCTGCGCGCCAAAAGAGCGCAAGCTCAAGCCTTATTTAACCCTGTTGGCCTACCACAGTCCCAGCACCCGTTGGATGCCTCCACTTCATCCGCTGACCGTTTTCTGGGATCAAAAGGCCATGGGTTTCCTCTCCGACTACGAGAACATTTCATCGACGTTGCCATCCTTCCAAGCCGTCAGCCGGTTCGATCCGTGCTTCGACGTGTTCGGCTTGAGCCTGAAGGAAAGCGGGGGTGAACTGGACCGCACCGTGACGCTGATCGCGCGCTCGCCGTCATCGCCCGTGGCGCGCGCGCTTGCTATCAATCTCGCGCGGTTCGAGCGGGGGTTCCTGCGGGTCGGCCTGATTTTTGCCCAGATCGGGCCGGTCGATGCGCTGACCTTCGTGCTGGACGCCCTGCGCGCGAGTTGCGCCGAGCCGCCCCAGACCATCGTGCGCTGGGCGAGGAACCGCGCGCTGCTCGATGCCCATGAGCGGCTGATGCTCGGCAATGTGCTGTGCTGGACCGGCGACTCCATGCGGCGCGCCGAGGATGCGCGCCCCGCCATCGACCGCGTCGAAGATGCAACGCCCGCCATGATGGCCGAGGCGCGGGCGAGCTTCGGCGCTTTGTGGAAAGCTGCGCGCCCGTTGCCGCCCGGCGCGTTCCGGCGCCCCGTGGAGCAGCCGCCCGGCACGCTCACCTGGGCCGCGTTCACCCCTGCGGGAGAAGCGGGGCCATCCTCGAACGTGATCCCGCTGGAGGATTATCTGCGGCTGCGGCGTCACTAACGCGGCGGCGCGCGTCCGAGAGGCTCACCGCTCGGTGAGCTTGAGTTCGATGCGGCGGTTGCGGCGGAGGTCGTCCTCGCTCGCACCGCGCGTCAGCGGCTGGTACTCCCCGAAGCCGGCCGCGACGAGCCTGTTTGCCGGCACGCCCCGCGAGATCAGGTATTTGACGACCGAGATCGCGCGCGCGGATGACAGTTCCCAGTTCGACGGAAAAGTGGCCGTTGCGATGGGGCGCGTGTCGGTGTGCCCGTCGATGCGCAGCACCCAGTTCAGCTCCCTCGGAATGGTGTTCTCAAGCTGGGCCAGGGCGGCGGCGAGCTTGTCGAGCTCCGACAGGCCGTCGGGGTTCAGCTCGGCCGAACCGCTGTCGAAGAAAATTTCCGCCTGGAACACGAAGCGATCGCCGACGATCTGCACGTCCTCGCGGTCGCCGAGCGCCTTGCGCAATTCGCCGAAAAAGTCGGACCGGTATTGCGAAAGCTCCTGCACGCGGCGCGCCAGCGCGACGTTGAGGCGCTGCCCGAGATCGGCAATCTGCGCCTGGCTCTCGCTGTCCTTCTTCTCGGAGGCTTCGAGCGAACTTTCAAGCGCCGCGATCTGCCGTCGCAGCGCCGCGATCTGCTGGTTGAGCAATTCGACCTGGGCGAGCGCCTGCGCCGTCAGGCCGCGCTGCTCGTCGAGGTCCTTGGTGAGCGTCGCGACCCGGCTTTCGGCGGATGCGCCGCGCTCCCCTTCCGCGCCGAGCAAGCCCTGAAGCCGGCTCTTCTCGGCTTCCGCCGCCGCGAGGCTGGCCCGCAGGGTCGAGAGTTCTTCGATGCTGTCCTTCTTCTGGGAGCGTTCCAAGGCGAGAAGCTCGGCCATCTGTGCGATCTGGCGCTGCAAGCGCGCGAGCACCGTGTCTTTGCCGGAAGCTTCGCGCGCCACGAAATACTGCGCGACCATGAACAGGACCATGAGGAAGGTGACGACGAGCAGGAGCGTCGAAAGCGCATCGACGAAGCCGGGCCAGTAGTCCATCCCCCCGTTGCGCCGTCTGGATCGTGCTAATGCCATGGCTTCACTTCAATGCCGTTCGTGTTGCGGTGGCCTCGAACCACTAGCCGCGATCGACCGGGTCTCCGCGGCGCGGTGCGCGGGATGCAATCTCGCGGAGGGCGGAGGCCAGCCGGTTTTGCTCGCGCAGCACGGAGGCGAGTTCCGACTGGCTCTGCGCCTGCTCGTCGATCCACTCGCGCACGACCTTCTGCTCGGCGCGCATCTGCTGCACGAGCCGGTCAATGCTCTCCGTGAGCTTGATCATGGCCTCGCCGTTGCCGCCGCCCCCGCCGCGTATGACCCCATGCTCGATCTTGTCGCTGAGGTCGGTGATGCTGCGCTGCATGTCGAGCATCGCGAAGCGCATTTGCGCCGGCGTTCCCGCGGCGCCCGCGCCCTCGGGCTGAAGCTCGGTGATGGTGGAGAGCCACTCTTCGAGTTCGTTGTAGAAGCGGTTCTGCGCCTGGCCGGCCTGAAGGTCGAGGAAGCCGAGGATGAGCGATCCCGCGAGGCCGAAGAGCGAAGCGGAGAAGGCCGTGCCCATGCCTTTCAGCGGCGCTTCGAGGCCCGTCTTCAGTTCCTCGAAGACCGTCACGCTGTCCTTGTTGTTGGTGTCGAGCGCGTCGATGGTCGAGCCGACGGACTGGATGGTGAGGAGCAGGCCCCAGAACGTGCCGAGCAGGCCGAGGAAAATGAGGAGGCCGACGAGATAGCGCGTCGTCTCCCGGCTTTCATCGAGGCGCGCGGCGATCGAGTCGAGGATGGACCGCATCGCGGCGGGCGAGATCGACGCCTGGCCCTGCCGCCGCTGGAGCAGCGTCGCCATCGGCGCGAGAAGGCGCGGCGCGCGCTGCATGGAGAGCCCGGGATCAGACAGCCGGAAGGTGTTGACCCAGCGCACCTCGGGGTAAAGCCGCAGAACCTGCTGGAAGGTCAAGAGGATGCCGAAGAACAGCACTCCGAGAATGAAGGCGTTGAGCCCCGGATTGGCGGAGAAATTTGCGATGATCTGCTTGTGGAGGATCGCCGCGATGAACCCGGCGAGCACAAGGAACAGGAACATGCGCCAGACGAAAACCTGCGGTCCGGACAATGTTTTATAGAACGGCGATTTACTCATGGTCGCGTGCTGCCTCGGCTTGCGTGGGAGTGCCGGCAGATGGAAAATACGCCCGTCTGTAGCGCATTTGAGGCGGTCAGGAAAGTTACGTTCCACTCAGCTTGCATCTTAGACGGGCGCCTCGACGCTTGTCAGCCGCTTCAAAAGATCACGGTGAATGGCCTCATTGCCCGCAAGGATCGTGCCGTTGCTGAGCATGTCCTGCTTGCCGTGGATGTCCGTGGCATAGCCTCCGGCTTCCCGCACCATGACAATGCCCGCCGCCATGTCCCACGCCTGGATGTCGCGCTCCCAATAGCCATCGAAGCGGCCCGCCGCGACCCAGGCGAGGTCGAGCGAGGCCGAGCCGGTGCGCCTGATGCCCGAGACCTCGCGCATCAGCATGCCGAGTTCGCGCAGGTGCCGCTCGTGGCCGGGCTTGCCCCGGTGCGGAATGCCGGTGACGATGACGCTCGTCTCCAGGCTCGACCGCGCGGCGACGCGGATGCGGCGGTCATTCAGGAATGCGCCCTTGCCGCGCTCCGCTGTGAAGGTCTCGCCGGTCACGGGATTGTAGATGAGCCCGGCGACGAGCTGCCCCTCGCGTTCGAGCGCGATCGAAATCGCGAATGTAGGGATGCCGTGCAGGAAATTGGTCGTCCCGTCGAGCGGGTCCACGATCCAGACATGGGTCTTGTCGGGGCCTTCGATCAGCCCGCGCTCCTCCATGAGGAAGCTGTAGCCGTGGCGGGCGCGGCTCAACTCTTCGAAAAGGATCGATTCCGCCTTGTGATCGGCAGCCGTCACGAAGTTGCCCGGCCCTTTCAGCGAGACCTGTAGCTGCTCCACTTCCCCGAAATCGCGCGCGAGGCTGCGGCCGGCCTTGCGGGCCGCGTTGATCATGATGGTCATGAGCGCCGAGACAGGCACGCGCGTGCTCCTTCATGGGCTGGCGTTAAGCGAAGTTTTCAAAGAGCGCGAAAGGTCCAACCGCGACGGCTGGGATGCTACTCCGCGCGGCGTATATAGGCGATCTCGTTCGTATCGACGATGACCTTTTCACCCGCCGTCACGAAGGGCGGCACCATGATGCGCAGGCCATTTTCGAGGATGGCGGGCTTGTAGGAGGAGGCCGCCGTCTGGCCCTTTACGACCGGGTCGGCCTCGGCGATCTGCACCGTCACCTGGTCCGGCAGGGAGATGCCGATCGGCCGGCCCTCATGGCTTTCGACCACCACGGTCATGCCCTCCTGAAGGAAAGCCGCGCGCTCGCCGATGAAATCAGTCGGGACTTCCATCTGCTCGTAGGTGTCCGTGTCCATGAACACGAGCATGTCGCCTTGGGCGAAGAGGAATTGGAAGTCCTTCTGTTCGAGGCGGACGCGCTCGACGGTTTCGGACGAGCGGAAGCGCTCGTTCAGCTTCGTGCCGTTGATGAGGTTCTTCAGCTCCACCTGATTGTAGGCGGGGCCTTTGCCCGGCTTCACGGCCTGCGTCTTCACCGCAACCCAGAGGCTGTTGTTGTGCTCGATGACGTTGCCGGGGCGAATTTCGTTTCCGTTGATCTTCATGGCGCGCATCCAATCGCGAAAAAAGGGTCACGCGAGGTTTGGCGTCACCGCGTGCGTTCTGTCAAGCCGCGTTTCGGCGTTTCGCGAAGTAGGCTTGCGTGCGCATTTCAGCGAGGCGCGAGGCGGTCCGCTCGAAATGATCGGCTCCGTCGCCGTCGGTGTAGAGGGCGGCGGGCTCGGCATCAGCAGAGACGATGAGCCCGACATGGCTGTCGTAAAGCGTGTCGATGAAGGTGATGAAGCGCCGCGCCTCGTTGCGCCGTTCGCGGCCCATCACGGGCACGCCATCGACGAAGATTGTGTGATAGCGGCGCGCTAGTTCGAGATAATCGCCCGCGCCGAGCGCCGCCTGGAAGAGGTCCGCGAAGGCGAAGCGGGCCGCTCCGGCTGCCGCACGCGGAACAGTGAGCGCGTGGCCCGATACGGTCAGCGTTTCGCTGGCCGCGGGCGCGCCCCCAGTGATCCTGCGCCATGCGGCGTCCATGTTCGTCTGCGCCCTGTCGTCCGCCGGGCAGAAATAAAGCGCCATCTCGGAGGCGGGCTGCTGGCGGTAATCGCGGGCCGCGCCGAGTTCGAGCACCTCCATGCTGTCTTCGAGCAGGTCAATAAACGGCAGGAACAGGTCGCGGTTGCGGCCGTCTTTGTAGAGGCCGCGCGGGGGCACGTTCGAGGTTGCGACGACGACCATGTCGTTCGCGAAGAAGCCCGCGAAAAGGCGGCTCAGGATCGTTGCGTCCGCGATGTCGATCACGAAAAGCTCGTCGAGGCAGAGAAGCCTGGTGTCCGCGGCAATCTGTTCCGCGACATGCGAGACGGCATCGGTATCCTTCGGGCCTGCTTCGCCGCGGGCGCGCGCGATCCGATTATGCACCTCGGCCATGAATTCGTGGAAGTGAATGCGCCGCTTGGCCGCGACCGGGACCGTCTCGTAGAACAGGTCCATCAGCATGGTCTTGCCGCGCCCGACCGCTCCGAAAATATAAAGACCTTTCGGGACTTCACCGCGCCGCCGCGTGAAGAAGGAGAAGAAGTCCGTCCGGCTCGGCGGGCTGTAGGCGGCGAGGCGGTTCGCGAGCAGTTGCAGCTTCTCGACCGCCAGAGCCTGCGCCGGGTCGTCCGCGATCTCGCCCGTGGCGGCCTTGCGGCGATAGCGCTCCCAAAGTCCGTTGGCCGCGTCTGCCATGGCGCCTCGAAGACCCTCGATCGGACGGTGCGGTGAACGCGGTCAGCGGATGTTGCGGATCTCAAGCTCGATCGCGCGCAAGCTCGGCTGCGGGCCGACGAGTTCGATGTTGAAATCGGCGCTGCGGCCGGGCCGGATGGTTCTCCTGTCGGTTTGCAGAAGCGTGCGGAATTCGCGGTCGGCGGCGGGGTCCTTGTCTTTCACGCCCACATAAAGGAGCGGCACGGGAAGCTTGCGATGGGCGCGGTTGAAGATGCTGCCGGTGATGACGAGCATCGGCTTTCCGTTCTCCGCGACGGCCCAGCGATGGCTGACCTCCTCAAAGACGAGCGGCTGCACCGTAACCGGCATGCCCAGTTCCCGGTAGACGGGGGCCGCGCCGGGCAGGGCGGCCGCGATCATGTCGCGGAAGGCGACGAAGCCCACGATCATGCCAGCCGCGAGACACAGGAACATCCCCCAGGCTGCCGCGACGACAAGACCGCCGCGCCTCTTCCCCTCTTCCTCCTCGAAGAGCGGGGAGGCGTGCTGGGTGCGCCGTCCTTCGATTTCGCGGGCAAGCCGCTCCTCAAACTCCGGATCGCTGGCGGTGCCATAATCGCTCCGGTCGGCGTCCTCCGTGTCATCTGCGATTTTGTCGAGCGGCAGGGACGGCCGCCGCCAGAGCGATGCCGCCAGCTCCTTCGCGCCGTCTTCCGTCTCGTCCGGTTCCCGTCTGAATGCGTCTGCGTCGGCGGTTGGGGAGCCTCCGCGCAGTTTATCCTGCAATTCCAGCGCGATGCGGTCGTTGCGGGAAGATGCGGCGGACCACTCATCATCCCTGCCGTCCTCGCCGGTCAGGCTGCGCGCCTCGTCTCCCGATGCGTCGGGATCGCCGGATGGGTCGGTGTCGTCGTCCGCGTGGAGGCTGGCTCGGCTCCGCAGATAGGCGGCGTCCGATGGGCCGCGGTCTTCCTCGTCGCCGGCGCCCGCTTCGCCCTCGTCGTCCCCGCGATAGGTCGCCTCAGAGGCATAATCGCGCGCAGAGGGCGACCAGCCGAGGTCGTCCCGGTCGCCTTCGGGGCTGTGCGGGGCGGGCGCGGCAGAACCGGGGCCAGGATAGGTGCTCGCCGCGTTGGAGAGGATCGGCGATCCATGGCCATGGCCCGGGTTGTCCGCCGGGCGGGTTTCGGTGAGGCTCGCGAAAACGCCGCGAACGGCCGCGCGCGCGTCCTCCAGCGAGCGGATGGGCTCCTCGGCCTCCGCATGGGTATCGGCGATGGCGGCTCCGGATTGCAGGGACGGAAACAGGATCGTCTTGCCGCCGCGCGGCTCGTTGGCCTCGGCCATGGGGAGCTGATGGTGGTCCCGGTCTGGCTTGCCGCTTTTGCGGAAGCGGCCGAACCAGCGCACCTTGCCATCGCCGTCCGCGTGGTCATCCGGGCCGGCTTCCGCGCTCGCGGAAGGGGCGAAGGCTTCAGCAGGCGTCCCGGTCTGGGCGGCAACCGCGTCATGCTGCGGTTCGCGATCCTCAAAGCCGTCGTCTTCGCCATGGTGACGACCGATGCGGCCATCGTCCGCCTCGTCCGTCTCTTCCCGGAAGCGCTCCTCGTCATCGCCCTGATCCGCGCGGCGCTCGTCCGGATCGCCGCCGCCGTTGAGGTAGGCATGCGATCCGGCAGCCGCCTCTTGATTATCGCGCGCCTCTCCGCCATCACGGGAACCGGCGAACCCGTCGGCCTCAGAGGCGTCGGCTTCGTCGGGATCGGCGAGCGGCGTGGCGCGCCAGACGTGTCCGCACTTCGCGCAGCGCACGGCGCGTCCCTCCGGCGGGAACGAGGCTTGGATGTTGTAGCGCGTGGCGCAGGCCGGGCATTCGATGATCATCTGAGGCGCGCTCCGTTAAGAGCCATTGTCAACGTTGTCCGCTTTTGGTCTCGCGTCATCGTCGAAATACGTTGATAGATGGCGCACGCTTTATCATAAAGCGCCGGTCGGGCGTAAACAGGGGTTAGGGCCGTGGTCGCTAGTCATGCTCTTATCCGATTCGAAAATGTCGGACTCCGTTACGGCGTCGGACAGGAAATTCTTCGCGACATCAACTTTCATCTTCAGCCCGGCTCGTTTCACTTTTTGACCGGCCCGTCCGGCGCGGGCAAGACGACCCTGCTCAAGCTTCTCTTCATGTCGCTCAAGCCGAGCCGGGGACTTGTCTACCTTTTCGGCCGGAACATTGCAAAAAATACGACGGCCCAGCGCGCGGACCTGCGCCGCAGGATCGGAATCGTGTTCCAGGATTTCCGCCTGCTCGACCATCTGACCACCTGGGAGAACGTCGCCCTTCCCCTGCGCGTGATGGGCAAGAAGCAGTCCGATTACCGCGAGGATGTGACGGAACTCCTCAAATGGGTGGGGCTCGGCGACCGGATGCAGGCTTTCCCGCCGGTCCTGTCGGGCGGGGAGAAGCAGCGGGCCGCCATCGCGCGCGCCGTGATCGGAAAGCCCGAACTCTTGCTTGCGGACGAGCCGACGGGTAACGTCGATCCGCAAATGGCGCGGCGTCTCCTGCGTCTGTTCATCGAGCTGAACCGTCTGGGCACGTCGGTGATCATCGCGACCCACGATTACCAGCTCATGACGCAATTTCCTGCGCCCCGGATGCTGCTGGAGAACGGCCGCCTCGAAATCCATGAGCAGTAAGCCATCATGAGCACTCTCGACCAATCGTCAGCGCTTCCCGTTCTCGTTCAATCGCGTAGCCAGTCGCCCGCGAAATATGCAAGGGCCAAGGCGCCGGTCGTGCCGCCCGGATCGGTCGCGGGCCGCTCGCTCACCCTCGTGATCGCGATCATGTGCTTCCTCGCCTCGCTGACGGCGGGCGGCGTCTATCTCATCATCCAGTCGGCCAACACCTGGATGCAGAACATCGCGAACGAAATCACGATCCAGGTGCAGGTCGAGCCGGGCCAGGACGCCGACGCCAAGGTCGCCGAAATCGCGAAATTCATGGAAGGGCAGATCGGCGTGAGCCGCGTCGCGCCGTTCTCGCGCGAGCAGTCGGTGGAACTTGTGGAACCATGGCTCGGCAGCAGCGACGTCCTGAAAAGCTTCGCCATCCCGCGGCTCATCGCCGTGGAGATCGACCGCAGCAATCCGCCCGACATGGCCACGCTCGCCAAGGTCATCAAGGCGAAGTTCCCCGGCGCGCTGCTCGATGATCACCGCCTGTGGAAAAAGCAGATCCAAAGCGTCACGCAGATGCTGGCCATCGCGGGTCTCGGCATCATCGCCCTCATGGCGGCCGCGACCATCGCCATCATCATCGCGGCGGCGCGCAGCGCGCTTGCCTCGAACCGCGAAATCGTCGAGGTGCTGAACCTCGTCGGCGCGGAGGAGCGTTTCATCGCGCGCCAGTTCGAGGTGCATTTCCTGAAGGTGGGCATCCGCGCGGGGATCGTGGGCGCGGCCCTCGCGGCCGTGGTGTTCTTCCTCATTCCGTTCGCCGCGAGCTTCCTCGGAGGCTCCGTCGCGACCGATGCCGAAATCCGCCGGCTCGTCGGCGCGGGCACGCTCGACCTCTGGGGCTATCTGCTGCTCGTGGTGGTCGTGGTGGTCGTGTCCGCCATCTGCCAGATGACCTCGCGGGTCGGGGTTCGCCGCATTTTGAACCAGCAAACTATATAAAATTAACAGGATAAGCCGGAGCTTGCGGGGATAAGCAAAAAGTGCTGGCCGAACCAGTTTAGGAGACGGTAGGATCAGGCATGTCAATGTCAGACATGACCATTGAAAGGCCGGCCCGCGCCGCAGGGACGCATCGCAACTACAGGATGCTGAAGCACAGCTTTCGCGTCTCGGCTTTACTCGCGTTTTTACTGTGCGTCGGCTTTCTGATCTTCGCGCATGCCGTCAGCACCGCGCCCGGTTCCTCGCTGCGCCAGGCCGACGGCAGCGAGAGCGAAACGAAGCGCACCGCGGACGGCATCGTGGCGCTGACGGGCGGCGAGGAACGCATCGCGGAAGCCGTCAAGCTGCTCGCCGAGCGCCGCGCCCGCCGCCTGCTGATTACGGGCGTCAATCCCGGCACCACGAAGCCGGAACTCGTCAGCCTCAATCCCCGCAGCGCGCGGCTGTTCCAGTGCTGCGTCGATCTCGACAAGCGGGCTCTCGACACGCGCGACAATGCGACGGAGACCACATTGTGGGCGAGGCAGCAGGGCTTCCGGTCGCTGATCGTGGTCACGTCGAGCTACCACATGCCGCGCAGCCTCATCGAACTGCGTCAGGTGATGCCCGACGTGGACCTGATCCCCTATCCCGTGAAGGCGCCCACCCTGCGCGGCGAGGACTGGTGGGGCGATCGCCGCACGCTTTGGGTTCTCGCGCGGGAATATGTGAAGCTCCTCACCGCGCTCGCGCGTTATGCGGCGCATCAGCTCATCGAAGGCGGCGCCGAAAACTCGAACCGGGTCGTCAATGCGCGGATGGGGTAGGGCGGTTCTGGCGGCGCGCTCGCTGCTGTTTCTCATCGTCTTTTATGTCAACTCCGCGCTCTTTCTCATCCTCGGGAGCTGGCTGCTGCTCGGTCCGCGATCCTGGGCGATGGCGGGATTGAAGGCGCATGGCCGCGCCTCGGTCTGGTGGCTGCGCATCCTCTGCGGCACACGCATGGCCGTCATCGGACGCGACAAACTGCCGCCCGGACCGGTCATCGTCGCCGCAAAGCATCAGGCCGCGTGGGAGACTTTCGCGCTCGTCTTCCTGATGCGCGACCCGGCGATGATCATGAAGAACGAACTCATGTCGATCCCGCTCTATGGCTGGTTCTCGCGCAAGTTCGAGATGATCCCGGTCAAGCGGGAGCTGGGACCCGCGGCCCTGCGCCTGATGGTGAAGGAAGCGCGCAAACGCGCGGCGCAGCGGCGCGAGATCGTCATCTTCCCCGAAGGAACGCGGCGCGCGCCGGGCGCTGCGCCCGACTACAAACCTGGCGTGCTGCTGCTTTACGAGGATTTGAAGGTGCCGGTGTGCCCCGTGGCGCTCAATTCCGGAGTGTGCTGGCCCCGGCATTCATTTTTGCGTTTTCCCGGCACGATCACGGTGGAATTTCTTGACACGCTCCCGCCGGGATTGCCGCGCCGCGAGTTCATGGAGCGTCTTGAGGCCGCCATCGAGCCTGCGAGCGCCCGGCTCGCCGACGCGGCCGCGGCCGAACTCGCCGCCAAGGGATATGATGCGGCGGCGGCGCCGGCCCTTGCGCGGGGTGCGGCCAGGAAACTGCACCCCCGGCCTTGACATTCGGTACAAAGAGTGAACATTTAGGGAGCTCAACCGAGCTTCTGGTCAAGGTATTGTATGACTGCTCCGATTTCACACCAGATCTGGGATCAGAAATACCGGCTCAAGCAGCCGGATGGCACGGCCGAAGGCTCTGTGAGCGAGACCTTCGACCGGGTGGCGAAGGCGGCGGCCAGCGTCGAAAAACCCAAGGCGCGCGCGCTGTGGGAGCGGCGCTTCCGGGACGCGCTCGAAAGCTTCGCCGTCATCCCGGCGGGCCGCATCCTGGCCGGGGCGGGCACCGGGCGCGACGTCACCCTGTTCAACTGCTTCGCCATGGGCCGCATCGAGGACGACATGGGCTCGATCTTCGCCCACGTCCGCGAGGCGGCGCTGACCCTTCAGCAGGGCGGCGGCATCGGCCATGATTTCTCGACGCTGCGTCCGAAAGGCGCCCTCGTGCAGGGCACCGGCGCGGACGCCTCAGGCCCCGTCAGCTTCATGGATGTCTGGGACGCCATGTGCCGCACCATCATGTCGGCCGGCTCGCGGCGCGGCGCGATGATGGGCACGATGCGCTGCGACCACCCCGACATCGAGGCGTTCGTGGAGGCCAAGGCCGACCCGAAACGCCTGCGGATGTTCAACGTCTCCGTTCTGGTGACGGACCCGTTCATGGAGGCGGTGAAATCGGGCACGCCGTGGGATCTCGTCTTCGGCGGCCGCGTCTTCAAGACGGTGGATGCGCGGGCGCTGTGGAGCAGGATCATGCGCAGCGCCTACGACTATGCCGAGCCGGGCGTTATCTTCATCGACCGGATCAATGCGCGGAACCGGCTGGGCTATTGTGAAACCATCACGGTCACCAATCCCTGCGGCGAACAGCCCCTGCCGCCCTACGGCGCGTGTCTCCTGGGCTCGGTCAACCTTGCCGCGCTGGTCGAGAACCCGTTCACCGGGAAAGCGGCGATCCCGACAAGTCGGCTCGAAAGCCTCGTGCCGGTCGCCGTGCGCCTTCTCGACAACATCATCGACGTCTCGCGCTATCCCCTGCCGCAGCAGGCGGAGGAGGTGAAGGCCAAGCGGCGGATGGGGCTCGGCATGACCGGGCTCGCCGATGCGCTCGTGATGTGCGGCGCCCATTATGGCTCCGAGGAGGGGCGCGCGCTGGCGGGCCGCTGGATGTCGATCATCGCGAACACGGCCTATGCGGCGAGCACCGACCTCGCCGCGGAGAAGGGCGCGTTTCCCCTGTTCGACGCGGAGGCGTATCTGGCACAGCCGGCCACGCAGGATCTGCCGGAGCCGCTTCGCGGCGCGATCCGCGCGAAAGGCTTGCGCAACGGGCTGCTCACCTCCATCGCCCCGACGGGCACCATCTCGCTTCTGGCCGGGAATGTGTCGAGCGGGATCGAGCCGATCTTCGAGCTGCATTATAAGCGCCGCATCCTGCAACCCGATGGCAGTGCGCGCGAGGAAACGGTCGAGGATTACGCCTATGCCGCGTTCCGCGAGCGCTTCGGCCCGAACGCTCCGCTTCCCGACGCATTCGTCACCGCGCACCGGCTCGCCCCGCGCGACCATCTGCTCATGCAGGCCGAAATCCAGCGCCATGTGGACGCCTCGATCTCGAAGACGGTCAACTGTCCGGAAAGCCTGTCGTTCGAGGCGTTTCAGTCGCTCTACCGCGAAGCCTATGATCTGGGCCTGAAGGGCTGCACGGCGTACCGGCCGAACCCCGTCACCGGGGCCGTGCTG
>CAZNAH010000022.1:0-12961 GCA_964570735.1 uncultured Hyphomicrobiaceae bacterium
GGGCTGGCTGTTCCGCCCCGGCGACGGGGCCGCGCTCTCCGATGCCCTGCGTCTTGCGCTCGATGCGCTGGAGCAGACTGCTCACTTCAGGCCAGGTTCACGTGACCGGATCGCGGCAAACTTTTCCAAAACTTCTCTCCAGGTCCGCACCCTGATGGTGTATGATGACTTACTGGGAACGCAGCTCGCCAAGACGTTCAAGGCCAATCTCGAACCGAGGCGCGCAGCGAACCGGGATGCGCCCGCGCAACAACCCGGTGCAGACCCAGGCAAATAGCCTTGACTTGCCCCCGCACGTTTTTATGTATCGGAAGTGCGGCAAGTTAAATTTCGGAATGATGGCGAAAAGCCCGATTGCCGCTTCGTTGTTAACGTTTCAAAGGAGAGTGTCACATACGCCGACCGATCAGAGGCGCGCCCGTTAAAGAGGGGCCGCGCATAAACGAAGCCATCGCCGCGCGCGAGATTCAACTTATCGACGAGCATGGCGTGAACCACGGCACCGTTCCCAAGCGCGAAGCGGTCGCGCGGGCACAGGAAGCCGGGTTGGACCTTGTCGAGATCGCCGCGAACGGGGAGGTCCCCGTCTGCAAGATCATGGACTTCGGCAAATACAAATATCAAGCCCAGAAAAAAGCGGCTGAAGCCCGCAAGAAGCAGAAGACGGTCGAGGTGAAGGAGATCAAGCTCCGTCCCAACATCGACACGCATGATTACGACGTGAAAATGCGCTCGATCCGCCGTTTCTTCGAGGAAGGCGACAAGGTCAAGGTCACGCTTCGGTTCCGAGGGCGCGAGATGGCCCACCAGGATCTGGGAATGCAGCTCCTCATGAAGGTCAAGGAGGAGACCAACCCGCTCGCGAAGGTCGAGGTTGAGCCCAAGCTGGAAGGCCGCCAGATGATCATGGTGCTGGCTCCGCGCTGAACCGGGAGCGGGCCCTGTTTTGGGCCTTCGCTTCCGCGGACCTGGCGGACCAGCTTCGATTGACAGACCTTCTGGGATTACCTACGCTGATTAACTTTTGGAAATCGGCCGACGCTTCGGATCATTTTGAAGCGTAAACGTCTTTATTTCCTTCGATGCTCGACATTGCGATGATTTTCGTATCAATGCGCAAGAAATTTCGCCACGGGAGTTGAATGAATTTGCAGTGCAGGTCCGTTTATCTATATCCTCATAGGTTGGCATCTGGTTTCAACTTTCCAAGATCCATGCTGACGGATGAAATGATGGTACGGCCGAGAGAAATGACGATCAAAGTCACTGGCAAGAATGTCGATCTGGGGGACTCGCTCCGCACTTATGCGTCTGACAGGCTTCTCCAGGCGCTCGATAAATATTCCGCACCGCAGGCGACGGGACATGTCAGCGTCGAACGGGCCAGCAGCGGTTTTTCGACGCTCTGCTCGATTTATCTGACCTCGGGCATCGATCTGCAAGCGAATGGCGACGCTTCCGATGCCTATGCGAGCGTGGACGCTGCCGTTGAGCGCCTCGAAAAACGGTTGCGCCGTTACAAACGCCGCCTTAAGAACCATCACCAACAGCAGTCAGCGCCCGAGCCTGCCGAGACCGATCAGGTGGGGGTCGATTATGTCATCCAGGCCGACTCCGACGATGGAGGGGCTGAGGAGGAGTATAACGGGCCGGTCATCGTGGCCGAGCTGCCAGCAAAAGTGCGGCGCATGTCCGTGAGCGATGCCGTGATGCAAATGGATTTGGGCGAGCAGACTTTTCTGGTATTCCGTAATGCGAGTCATGGCGGCGTCAACGTGGTCTACCGCCGGTCAGACGGAAACATCGGCTGGATCGATCCAAGCGGCGTCGTTTCCCAAGAAAAATCGTGATATGTCTCGCTCCTGAACTTGGGCCAGTACACTTCGGTTGGGCATCGGCGCGTGGGATAAAACATGGACTTGAGCGACCTGATTACGCCGTATGGCGTGATGCCTTCCCTGAGGGCAAACAACAAGAAGCATGCTCTTCAGCTCCTCGCCGACCGGGCGGCGGAACTGACGGGGCTGAACTCGGTCGATATCTTCAACACGCTCACGCAGCGTGAACGGCTCGGTTCGACCGGCTTCGGCGGCGGCATCGCCACGCCTCACGGCAGGCTGCCGGGCTTGCGCCAGACGGTCGGCCTCTTCGCCCGGCTGGATGAGCCGATCGAGTTCGATGCCATCGACGAGGAGCCGGTTGACCTGATCTTCGTGCTGCTCGTGCCCGAGGGCGCCGGCGCGGACCATTTGAAAGCCCTCGCCCGCGTATCCCGTCTGCTGCGGGAGCAGCGCTCCGTCGAGCGCATTCGCGGCTGCCGCGACCGGGCCGCGCTTTACGCCGTGCTCACGGAGAAGGCCGCATCCCACGCCGCGTAGTCGCCGCGCAAAAAAATGCCGCGCTTTTCGGCGCGGCATTGGTTTATTGGGTAATCTGCCTCAGTTTTGCTCAGTGAAGCGTGACGAGTTCCAGATCGTTCTCTTCCACATTTTCAAGAGCCGACGTCCGGGTATCGGTCAGCGCCATGGGCGTCCCATCAGCCGACACCACCGCATAGAGATCGATTCCATCAGGAAGGCCCTTGAGCTGCGGGAACAGCTCTTTGACTTCGTTGGCCTTGAGGAGCTTGATGTAAGCGAGTTCTCCCTCTCCCCAGGCTTCAAGCTCGAAGTCTTTCACGAATTCACCCATGGCGAGCACCTCCTTGTGCGTGCCAACGACGCGGCAACCTCACTACACTAGCATGAACCGTGCCCCTGCCGCGAACTCTTGGCGCATATATGGTCCGGCGAGGCTAAATCAAGCAAACATCACGGGCGCATGGCCTGGATGACGGGATTGTAACCCGTGCTCACGTTTTCCTCGCCGTTCCGTGTTCCGCAACGGAAGACCGCCCACTGGGTTGCCTCCAAAGGAAAGCACGATTAAGGCCGCACCATGAGAAGCCCGGAAGCACAGCGTGAGGACGTCGGCCTGGCCCGCCGACTGAACGTCACGCTGCTCACGCTTTATGGTCTGGGCGTGACCATCGGTGCGGGAATTTATGTCATCCTCGGCGCGACGGCGGGCCGGGCGGGGTTTTACACGCCGCTCGTTTTCGTGTTCGCGAGCGTGCTGGCCGGACTGTCGGCCGCCAGCTTCGCGGAGCTGTCGGCGCGCTATCCCGTCAGCGCGGGCGAAGCCGAGTACATCCGGCGCGGGCTGCGCCTGCGCTCCATCTCGCTGCTGGCGGGGCTGGGGGTGGCGACCTCGGGATGCGTGTCCTCGGCAACGCTGCTACAGGGCGGTACGGGCTATCTGCGCGAGTTTCTGGCCGCGCCGGACTGGCTTCTCATCGCCGTGCCGCTCGCGATTATCGGCGCGCTCGTGATCTGGGGCATCAGCCAGTCCGTCACGGTGGCGGCCATTCTGACGGTGGTGGAGATCGGCGGGCTGCTCGTCATCGTGGCGTCCGCGCCGGATAACCCCGCGGGCATGGTCGGCACGGCGGTTGCGCAGGCTCCCCCGCTGGATCTGGCCTTGGCCGCGGGCATTGCGAGTTCGGTTCTGCTCGCTTTCTTCGCTTTCATCGGCTTCGAGGATATGGTCAACGTCGCCGAAGAGGTGGAGAACCCGCAGCGCGTCATGCCGATCGCCATCGGCCTCACGCTCGTCATCACGACGCTGCTTTACGGTGCGGTGGCGCTGGTCGCCGTGACGGGGGTTCCGCTGGACGAGCTGGCTGCATCCGATGCTCCGCTTGCCCTGGTCTTCGAGCGTCTGACCGGCGCGGACCGGAAATGGCTGAGCCTGATTGCCATCGCGGCTGTGCTGAACGGCGCTGTCATCCAGATCGTGATGGCCAGCCGCGTGGTGTATGGCCTCGCGCGCATGGGATATCTGCCCGACATGTTGGGGCGCGTCTGGCCCGCGACGCAAACGCCCGCGATTGCCACGCTGCTCGTGATCGCCGTGATGCTCACACTGACCATGAGCCTGTCGCTGACCGGCCTCGCGGAGACCACATCGAGCCTGACGCTGGCGGCTTTCGCGCTGGTCAATCTCTCGCTGTGGCGGTTGAAGGGGCGGGAGACGGCACCGACCGGCGTGTTCGCCGTTCCGCGCTGGGTGCCCCTTTTAGGGTTCATCACGACGGGAGGCTTTCTCGTCATAGAGATAGCCCGCCGTTCATTCGAGCTTTTCGGTTGAAGCCCGTCCTAAAGCGCCTCGATGCCCGCCGGCGTGAGATCGCCCACAAGGTGGCGGCCGTTGCGGTTTTCCACGTCGATGATCCACATGTCGGGGTCCATCGAAGCCTGGCGCTGGAGGTAGGCATCCGCCTCATGATCCTCGGCCGGTATCCCGTAGACCGCCTGCCAGGCGCGCCCTTCCTCCTGAAGAACGCTGCTGCCTTTCCCGTTGAGGCCATCGAGCGCATAGGCGGGGATGGGCGCCAGGATCTGCGACTGCCCTTCCAGCATGGAAACCTTAATGTAGATTGCGCCGGCATCCGCATCGCCCCGGCGCACGACTGCTGCCGGGATCATGGCGTAATCGAGCCTCCGCAAATAAGCGCTGACCCAGATGTGAGATTTCAACCGCATGCTAGCCCTCGTTCCCTGACCGTTCCTGCACCGACTGATTTTTTGATTTGTAGCCGCTGAAGACGAGGTCGAACGTCCCGCCGCGATCGGGAAGCGTCCCCGGTTCGTCCTATGATGCAAGATCACGGCTTTTTAATGCGTAACCTAACCCTGTCGAAAAAGATCGCGAGCCGGCCTGAGAGCGTAACACCCGCAAGCCAGCGTGCTGGCAACGGCGGGATAGGATTTCCGTTCCCTCCAAGCGATGATTTGGCCGCGCGAATGGATTATCCGCACCCGCTCGGCACGTGGGACACCCGACACAAGCCATCTGTTGGACACGCAATGAGCTTGATTTGTTCTATAAATGTACTAGTCTCTTAATGGCGTCAATCGAATTTTTCGCGTGTTGTCGCCACCGTGGATGAGACGGCATAAAGCCATCCGCTTGCATCGCAGGAACCCCAATGCCCCGGAAATCGCAACAGGCCGAATTCTCTTTTAACGCAGGTCTGGCCCATGGCTCGCCGCTCGCGGTGTTCGAGGAGACGCGCGCGGCTGCCCGGTTCTGCCGGAACTGCCACCTTTGGGAGCCTGCGACGCAGACGGTGTTCGGCGAAGGTCCCGTGCCCGCCCGGATCATGCTCGTTGGCGAGCAGCCCGGCGACAAGGAAGACATCGCCGGCAAACCGTTCGTCGGGCCAGCCGGCCAGAAACTCGATCAAGCCCTGCGCGATGCGGGCCTCGACCGGAAAACCATCTATGTCACCAACGTCAAGCACTTCAAATTCGTGCCGCGCGGGAAAATCAGGCTCCATCAGAAGCCGGCGACGCCGGAGATCAAAGCCTGCCGGCCGTGGCTGGAGCGGGAGATGGAGTTCGTGCAGCCTGATGTCGTTGTCGCCATGGGCGCAACTGCGGCTCACGCCGTGCTGGGCAAAGCCACTCCGGTCAACAGGAATCGCGGGCAGTTCCTGCCCCTGGGCAGCGCGCGCGGCCTGATCACGGTTCATCCGTCCTTTCTGCTGCGCATCGAAGACCCGGCCGAGGCGCGCGCAGAATATGGCAGATTTGTCACTGACCTCGCTTTGTTGCGGCCGTTCGCGGAATGACGCGCCGGGCGGGAACCTTTTTTCTTTTCATTTATTGGGATTGCTGGCGGGGGTGGTTGGCCACGCCGACCACAAAGGGCGGAGATCACGTCTCCGCCCTTTCAACCTCCCGATTAGGGTTCGGCCTTTTTTTGCTTGAAGCTGCTCCGCCGCAAGCAGCTTGCGCCTTCTCCGCCGTTGTCGCATCACTGTTGCGCAGTTCGGCTATCCTCTCACATCATGCTGGATCAAGTGCGCGCGGCCCGGCACCTCGAAATTGCAGACGCCGTGAGCGACCCGGGAGGGGCGGTGAACGATGACAGGGTCGGTTTCGCCGCCGACACTCTCTGGGTGCTCGACGGGGCGACGGACCAGTGCGCGGACAAGCTGCTCCCCGGCGGCAGCGACGCGGCCTGGCTGGCCGATGCCTTCTCCACTGCTTTCGCGGATCTCGCGCCGGGCCATCCCGGATCCCTTCTGGCGCTGGCGGAAGACGCCACGCGCCGCGTCTCGCAGGCTTTCGACTCCGCGCGCATCAAGCCCGCTCCCCTGCGCGGCTTCCGCCCCTCCGCGGCCGGTCTCCTCCTGAGGCTGCGCGATGGGACGCTGGAAATCCTGAGCATGGGGGATTGCGTGCTTGTCATCGCCAAGCCCGGCGAGCCCGGCGTTCTCTGTGGCGTCGATCCGACCCGCCTCGGCGATCGTGACGCCATCGCGCGCGTCACACGGCATGCGGAGCAGCACGGCCTCTCCTGGATGGCGGCGCGCGAATCACTTCATGCGAAAAGCTCCGGCGGGCGGGCCCGGATGAACCTCCCGGGCGGCTACAGCGTCTTCAGCCTCGACATGCCTCCGCCGGACCTCGTCCATCATGAGCACATCGCCGCGCCGAGCGGCACACGTCTGCTGGCTATGACGGACGGTTTCGCGCGGCTCGAAGAGAGTTTCAGCCGCTACACACACGATGAGCTTTTGAACGCCGCGTTCGGGAAGGGGCTGCCCGCCATGGTGGAGGAGCTGCGCGCCCTGGAGGCAGCGGACCCGGATTGCGCCAACCATCCGCGCATGAAGCCGCGCGACGATGCGAGCGCGATCCTCGCTCAGCTTTTATGAGTGTTTTTTCAGAGGGAAAGGCGAGAGACGGAGCCTTTGGCTAGCGGGGGGTGGGGGCCATGCAGGTGGCTCCGTCTCTCAGGGGCAACCGTTTCGCGAGGGCTGGCGGGCCACTCTTTACTTATTGAGCTTCCAACCTCTCGCTGTCCCTACTGTAAGCGGGGACCGTAAACTTAACTATAACGCCGCTGTCCGGAATACTCACCAGCGCTACGCAAAACCGGGCCACACGCTGAAGGGGCGTTTACGCAACTCGCGACGCACATCCAACTCACACTAATGACGCAGCACTGCTTGGTACTCCACACCGATCCGGCTTCCCGTGGGCGTCAGGCTGCCGTCTCGTGTGATTTTTATGACTCGGCGCTGCGACTAAATTAAGGCGTGAATCGGAAATTTGTTGACTGATGCATAGAAGCATCGTTGTGGCGCGCGTATCACGTGCCGTGGGCCCTGTTGCGGAAGAACAAAGCCAGCAGAAGGCCCGCCGCGAAACCGCCGATATGAGCCATGTAGGCGACGCCGCCCGTCTGCGCCGTCTGGGTCACGGCCATCTCACCGCCAAGGCTGATGAACTGGAGGAGCACCCAGAAGCCGATCGCGAAGATCGCGGGCACGGCCATCACCCCCGCGCGGGTGAGCAGATGCACGCGCCCTCTCGGAAACATCAGGATGTAGGCGCCGAGAACCCCCGCGATCGCGCCGGAAGCCCCCACATTCGGAATGGCGCTGTCGGGGTTGAACGCCATCTGGGCGAAGGTCGCCGCGAAGCCTGCGACAAGATAGAACAGCAGGAACGGGATATGGCCAAAATTGTCCTCGATGTTATCGCCGAACACATAGAGGTAGAGCATGTTGCCGAAGAGGTGCAGCCAGCCGCCATGCATGAACATCGCGGTCAAAAGGGTCGCGAATTCTGCGGCCGGATCGCGCAGGAACTCGGCGGGAATGAAGGCCCACTCGCGAATGAAAGCTTCGCCACGCTGCAGTTGCAGAACGAAGACGGCGACATTGATCGCAATAAGGGCATAGGTGACGAACGGAAAGACGCGCCGCGCGCTGTTGTCGTCGCCGATCGGGAAAACCATAACCGCCTCCTTTGAAATTCACTGAAGCCATATCGCAATTTTTCAGCAAACGCAGCGCGTCTGCGCTCACCGGCAAAGCGAAAGCGCGGCAAAAAGTTCCGCGCCCGAAGCGCGCCATCACGTCCGTTCCGCTTTCCCGTGGTTTTGCCGCTTTTCCTCGGTTATTTTCTGCATCCCGAGAGAAGACAAAGCCCGGCTCGGAAGGCGGGCCGTCACGCACCTCCCGAACATGTGAGAGCCAGACATGACCGCGCCGGAACGCATCTTCACCCATGCGCAAATCGTCCTTGCCGATAGCGTCCTAACGGGCTCGGTCGTCGTGCGGGACGGGCTGATCGCGGATATCGGGGAGGGCCGGTCCGCGCAGCCCGGCGCGATCGACTGCGGCGGCGATTTCCTCGTTCCGGGCCTCGTGGAACTGCACACCGACAATGTCGAGCGGCACATCCTGCCCCGGCCGGGTACGCTCTGGCCCGTCGGCTCGGCGATGCTCAACCACGACCGTGAATTGATCTCGTCGGGCATCACGACCGTGCTGAACGCGCTATGCGTCGGCGAGGTTCATTCCCGCTCGATCCGCCTCGGTCATCTGGAGGAAATTCGCGAGGCCATGGACGCGCATCACGCCGCGGGCGTCTTCAAGGCCGATCATTATCTGCACTGGCGCTGCGAGATCAGCTATGGCGGGCTGATGGACCTGGTCGAGCCTCTGATGGCGCATCCGCGCCTGCGCCTCGTCTCCATCATGGACCACACGCCGGGGCAGCGCCAGTTCGTGCACGTTGAGCGTTACGCAGAATATTATAAGGGCAAATTCGGCATGAGCGACGCCGAGCTTGAGGCGTTCATGGCCCAGCGCCGCCGCGATCAGGAGCTTTACAGCGCGACGAACCGCAACCGCGTGGTGGCCATGGCACGGGCGCAGGGCGTTCCGCTGGCCAGCCACGACGACGCCACGGCGGGCCATGTCGCGGAGGCGATCCGCGACGGAATTTCCGTCGCCGAGTTCCCGACGACGGTCGAGGCCGCCGCGCTCTCCCACAAGGCGGGCATGGCCATTCTGATGGGCGGCCCGAACATCGTGCGCGGCCAGTCGCATTCGGGCAACGTCTCGGCGCGCGAACTGGCCGAACGCGGGCTTCTCGACATTCTGTCGAGCGACTATGTGCCGTGCTCGCTCATGACCGGCGCGCTGCTGTTGGAGCGGACCGTGCCCGGCATCGGCCTGCCTCAGGCCATCGCCACGGTGACGCGAAACCCGGCCATCGCCGCCGGTTTCGAGGATCGCGGCGAGATCAAGCCGGGACTCAGGGCGGATCTGGTCCGGCTGCGCTGTCATCATGATC
Organism: uncultured Hyphomicrobiaceae bacterium; assembly: GCA_964570735.1. Lineage (GTDB taxonomy): Bacteria > Pseudomonadota > Alphaproteobacteria > Rhizobiales > Rhodomicrobiaceae > CAZNAH01. Next base: position 9,201 of record CAZNAH010000022.1, read on the forward strand.
TCGCAGTCATCCAGGATGTATGGGTGGAAGGCGAGCGGGTCGCGTGACCCGTCCCGGCCCCGGTTCAAACGCGAGGAGACGAAAATGGCAGGCAACCCATTCCCCATCACGCGCAGACAGGCGCTTGGCTCCGCGGCGGCGCTGGCCGGGGCGGCGCTCGCAGCGGGCGGCCGTCCAGCCGAAGCTGCCGCTGCCATGCAGGGACCGCTGCGTCCCGACCTCTACCGCGTGAAGATCGGCGATTTCGAGGTGACGAGCATCCTCGACGGCGCTGTGCAGGTTGACGGCCCCCACCCCATTTTCGGGGAAAACCAGCCCAAGGAAGCCGTCCAGGCTTTCGCGACGGAAAATCTGCTGCCCCCCGAGAAAATGGAAATCTCCTTCACGCCCATCGTCGTGAATACCGGAAGCCAGATCATCCTGTTCGACACCGGCAACGGCATGGGCCGCCGTCCGGGCACGGGCGCGCTGTTCAGCCGTCTAGCGGGCTCCGGCATTCAGCCTTCTCAGGTGGATATCGTCGTGCTCACGCACTTCCACGGCGATCATATCGGCGGCCTGATGCGGGACGGGCAGCTCGTCTTCCCGAACGCGCGTTTCTTCGCGGGCGAGGCCGAATATGCGGCCTGGACGGCGCCCGAGATGGCGTCGGGTGCGCGCGCCGATAACGCAAAGCTCGTGCAGGCGAACGTCGTTCCCCTCAAGGACCGCATCACCTTCCTGAAGCCCGAGCAGGAGGTCGCGAGCGGCATCACGGCGGTGGACGCCTTCGGCCATACGCCCGGGATGCTGGCCTTCCGGATCGACAGCGGCGGCAAGCAATTGCTGATCTGGGCGGACGTCACCAACCACTGGGTGATGTCGCTGGAACGCCCCGACTGGCACGTTCGCTTCGACATGGACAAGGAAGCCGCCGCCCAGACCCGCAAGCGTATCTTCGACATGGTGTCCGCCGACCGCATTCCGGTGACCGGCTATCACATGCCCTTTCCGTCGTTCGGCTACGTGCAGAAGAAGAAAGATGGCGGTTACGGCTGGGTTCAGGCCACCTATCAGCTCCACCTTTAGAGGCGGCGGCGGTGGCTGCGGGGGTGCTCATCCTGGTCGCCGGCCCGTCGGGCGCGGGCAAAGACAGCCTCATCGCGGCCGCCCGCGCGCGCTTGAACGCCGAGGCCGGTTTCGCATTCCCGAAGCGGTTCGTGACACGCGCCGACCCGACGGGCGAGGACCATCAGCCCGTCAGCTTCGAGGCGTTTTTCCGCGCGCAGGCTCGCGGCGAATTCTTCCTGTCCTGGGAGGCGCACGGGTTGGGTTATGCCGTGCCAGGCTCGGTCCGCGCGGAGCTTGAGGCCGGGCGCTGCGTCGTCGTCAATGTCTCCCGCCGCGTGGTGGAGACGGCCCGCGCCCTATGGCCGTTCACGGAGGTCATATCGGTGACAGTCGATCCGGCGGTCTTGCGCGAGCGCCTTGTCGCGCGCGGACGCGAGACCCGCCGCGAGATCGAGATGCGCGTCGCGCGGGCATCGGATCCGGAATGCCGCATCGCGCCTCCGGTTCATCCGCTCGACAATTCCGGTGACCTTCGCGAGAGCGCCGCCGCCTTCGTGAGCCTGCTGCTTGCCCTGGCGCGGCGGGAGGAGGCACGGCTCAGCCAGAGCCTTGAGCCGCGCTAGCCCGGGATTTAAGCGTTCGCGTTGCCATAAGCCATCCGCGATGGAACGGTCTTCAGCCTTCTGCGTTTGGCTAGGGAGCGCTCTGGCGCGCCGAGTTTTTCCATCCATAACGCGAAAGGATCCGCTATGGCCAAGTCCGACACCGTGACCGACATCAACCGCACCACCGACTACACAGCCGACCGCTCGAAGCAGGAGATTGATGAGCTTCGCCAGCAGGTGAAAGAGTTGACCGACAAATATGGCAGCCGCGCTGCCGAGACCTATTACGAGGCGAAGGAGACGGCGAAGCAGAAGATGGGCGAAGTCGAAGGCATGATCCGCGACAAGCCCGTGCAATCGACGCTGATCGCGGCGGGCATCGGGTTCCTCATCGGCGCACTCGTGTCCCGCTGAAGAGCTCGCCATGTTGAGACAGGCACTCAGTTTCGCAGCAATCAGCCAGGTCGGGAGCAGCCTGACAAGCTACGCCCAGGGCCTCGTGATGAAATACCTGATCCTCGGCGTGGCGGGACTGGTCTTTTTAAGCTCTCTGATCTTCGTGATCTTAGCGGGCTATTGGGCGCTGGTTCTGTGGAGCAACGACTGGATCGAGGCCGCAGGCATCATGGCGGCGATTCTGGCCTTGCTTGGCTTTTTGATCGTCTTTATCGCCTATGGCGCAGCGGAGCCCGAAAAGCCGAGGGTGATGCGCGATCCCATGGGGGCTCTGCAAGCGCAGCTTCCCACGACCGATGACATCAGCCACCAGATCGAGAAAGCGACGGATCAGTACGGTCCGGCGCGTGTGCTGGCCGCAGCGGCCGTCCTAGGACTGGTCGCAGGGATCGCCGCCCGGCGCGGCGGCATCCAGCAGTTGCGGCGGCTGTCCTAAATACGGCACCGCGTGGTTGGCGTAGATCACGCGGGCGCCCTCCAGCCGCGCCGCGCCGCTCGCCACCATGAAGAGCGCGAGCGGGTAAAGCCGGTGTTCGGCCAGGAGGATGCGCCGCGAAAGGCCGTCCTCCGTATCGCGGGGCAGCACGGGCACCGCAGCTTGCGCGATGATCGGGCCTGCGTCCATCTCGGCCGTCACGAAATGCACCGTCGCCCCGGAAATGCGCACGCCGGCATCGAGCGCCTGCTTCTGCGGGTGCAATCCACGGAAAGCGGGCAGCAGCGAGGGGTGGATGTTCAACTGCCGGCCTGACCAGGCTTCCACGAAGTCGGGGCTGTGGAGGCGCATGAAGCCCGCATTGCAGACGAGATCGACGCCAGCCGCGCGCAGCGCGTCCGTGAGCGCGGCATCGAATGCACCGCGCGAGGAGAACGCTTTATGGTCTATGACACGGGCGGGAATGCCCGCCTCACACGCCCGCGCGAGACCCGCAGCATCGGGCCGGTTCGAGATGACGAGCGCGATTTCCGCCGGATAGCCGGGATCGCGGCACGCTTCGATCAGCGAGAGCATGTTGCTGCCGCGCCCAGAGATCAGCACGCCGACGCGCTTTCTGCCGCTCGTCATGACAGATCGAGCGCGCCGGAGAACGCGACGCCCGCCTCGCCCGGCTGCTCGATGATTTCACCGATCACGCGTGCGTCCTCGCCCGATGCTTCGAACGACGCGATGACCGCTTGCGCGTCCTCAGCCGCCGCCACGGCGACAAGCCCGATGCCGCAGTTGAAGGCGCGGAGCATTTCCGCCTCATCGACCTGCCCGGTGCGGGCGAGCCAGCGGAAAACCGGTTGCGGGCGCAGCGCCGCGAGGCCGATCGCGGCCGCGAGCCCGTCCGGCAGCACGCGCGGCACATTGCCCGGCAGACCGCCTCCCGTGATATGCGCGAACGCCTTGACGCGGCCTGCCGTCATCGCCGCCAGCGCCGGCTTGACATAGATGCGGGTCGGGCGGAGCAGCGCCTCGCCCAGCGAGGCGCCCGGCTCGAACGGCGCGGGGTCGGCCCAGGCGAGACCCGCATCGCGGCAGATCTTCCGGACGAGGGAATAGCCGTTCGAGTGAACCCCTGACGAGGCCACGCCGATCAGAACGTCGCCTGCGGTCATTCCCGCCTGCGGCAGGAGGCGACCGCGCTCGGCCGCGCCGACGCAGAA
>CAZNAH010000022.1:12993-16381 GCA_964570735.1 uncultured Hyphomicrobiaceae bacterium
GCATTTCCGCCGTCTCGCCGCCGATCAGCGCGGCTCCCGCCTCGCGGCAGCCCTGCGCGATCCCTGCGATCACCGACGCCGCGACAGCGTTGTCGAGCCGCCCGCAGGCGAAGTAATCGAGGAAGAACAGCGGCTGCGCACCCTGCACGATCACATCGTTGACGCACATGGCGACGAGGTCGATGCCGATGGTGCTGTGCCGCCCCGTCTCGATGGCGATCTTGAGTTTCGTGCCGACGCCGTCATTCGCCGCAACGAGGATCGGGTCGGCGAAGCCCGCCGCCTTGAGATCGAACAGCCCGCCGAAGCCGCCGAGCGAGGCGTCGGCTCCGGGCCGCGCGGTCGATCTGGCGAGCGGCTTGATCGCTTCGACCAGCGCCTCGCCCGCTGCGATATCGACGCCGGAGGCGGCATAGGTGGACATCGGTGCATTTCCTCGCGGTGGTGGCGCGGGCCGCCCCGAAGCTCTGCTTGCCGGGCGCGCCTCTCCGCACTAGAGGTGGATCACGCCGAGCGCTTATAACAGAGCGCATGCCATTCCAAGAGGAAAGACAGGAGCCTGCCGCGTGCCCTTGACGAAATCTCGGGTGGTGCTTGCCGCCTCGCTTGCCCTTGCCGCCGCCTTCAACTCTGGCTCCGCCCGCGCGCAGGGCGGTCCCGGCAACCTTTACACGGTCGCCAACGTTTCCGTGCAGGCCAGGGCGGATAACGCCGTGGAAGCCAAAAGGGTCGCCATCGAACGGGCGCAGGAGAAGGCGTTCCGCAGTCTGGTCCAGCGCCTGACGGACTTCCGGCTGCACGCCCGCATCCCTTCCGTTCAGCCGACCGAAGTGGAGCGCCTCGTGAGCAACATCGACGTTCGCGACGAAGGCTTTTCCGGTACCACCTACCGCGCCACGTTCGACGTGGGCTTTTCCGATCGCGCGGTGAAGGCGCTTCTGAACCAGTTCGCGCTGCCCTATTCCGAGGAGCGCTCGCCGGGCGTGCTGATCGTGCCGGTCTACATCGAGGGCGGCGCGGCGCAGACGAGCGACCGCAATCCGTGGCGCGCGGCGCTGGCGCGGCTCGACCTCAACAACGGCATGGTGCCGCTGGCGCTGGCGCCGACCCGCACGGACATCACCGCGGCCATCGCGAACGCCTATATCGCGTCGCCGGAATCCGCGCTTCAGGCGTTGCAGAGCCAGCATCGCACGCAAAGCCTCGTGCTGGCCGTGGCGGAGCTTGCGGGCGATGGCGATTCCCTCGTGCTGCGGCTCGTCGGGTCGGACAGCCTCGGCCCGTTTACGCTGGAGCGGACGCTGCGGCTCAAGGACGCATCGGAGGAGAGCATCGCCGATTTTGCCGCCGGGGTGACTTATGAGGCCATCCAGCAGCGCTGGAAGCTGACCCGCTCGTCGAGCGCCATCGCCGCAGCCGGAGGGCTCGCGCCGCTGACGCCGGTATCGCTGACGGCTGAGTTTTCGGGCCTCAAGGAGTGGCAGGCCATCCGCGCGAAGCTCCAGCGGCTGCCGGGCTTGCAGAATTTCGAGGTGAAGGCGGTCAACCCGCGCGGCGCGCAGATCACGCTCGATTATCCAGGCGGGGGCGAGCGTCTGGCGGAAGTGGCCGGCGCGCAGGGGCTTGCCGTGGACGGGAGCACCGGCACGCTCGTCGTGCGCTCGCGCTGAACGCGTGCCCCGCCTGACACGGGCCTACTCGGCTTTCTGGGTCGCCTGCGGACGGCCTATATTGCGGAAGATCTGCCGGATGAGCCCTTCGTCGCGGCTGTAGGACGGCGTTTCGCGTTTGATGAAGTCGAACACCTTGCCGTCTTTCAGGCCGTAATTCGCAATCTGCTGGACCTGATCGTTCTTGTCGAAATAAACCGCCACGACCCGGCGATCGACCACCTTCGGATCCAGGAAGGCGAATTGCCGTTCCGCCGTCGTCGAGATGTAATAGATCGCGCCGTCGCCCACGGTGGACTGCGTATCCGGCGTGCCGAGCGCCAGCAGGACCTGATCCCGCGACATGCCCACCTGAACCTGCTGCAAATCCTCTTCCTGGAAGACGTGACCGTGCCGGATGACCTCGCCCTGGCAGCCCGCGAGCACCAGCGCCCCCGCCACGCAAACGATTAGCCCGGTTATCCGCTTGCGCGGCTCCCTTTCGATGGCTGTGCCGGCGCGCGCCCGATGTCCGGCATCGGAAAGCCCGACATTCCGGTAGGATTTATTTGACATGCGCCCCCCAGCCTTGCGATTCATTCGCCTCGTTTCTCGGCAACCTGACCTATCCTTGCCTTGAGAAGTTTGCAAGCCTATGGCATCGGAGTGTTGGGAACGGGGCAGGCGGTTACGGCTCAACTGGAGTGCTAGGACAGAATGTTCCGCTGGTTCGCCGAAAGGGCAGCGCGTCGCGAGGCTGCCGAGAAAATCTACGATGCCATCGTCGCGCAGTCGCGCAATCCTGTGTTCTACGTCCGCTGCGGCGTGCCGGATACGCTGTCCGGCCGGTTCGACATGCTCGTCATCCACATGTTCATCGTGATGCAGAACCTGAAGATGGGCGGAACCGAGGGCGAGCTTCTCGGCCGCGAGATCGTCGAGGCGTTCGTCAAGGAGATGGACAGCATGGTCCGCGATCTCGGCGTCGCGGACCCGCAGGTGCCCAACGAGGTGCGGAAGATCGCGAGCCTGTTCTACGGCCAGCTCGTGGTCTATACGGAGGCCGTAGACAAGCGGAACCGCACGGCGCTCGCTGACGCGGTGTGGAAGAGTTTCCAGTCCGGCGATGAAACCGCGAATGTCGCCGCCACCGAAATCGCGGATTACGTCTTCCAGGCGATCAAAAATATCCGCGAAATGCCTTTGAATATGCTGCTTCAGGGCCATCTCAACTTCCCAGAGGTATATGGGCTGAAGCAGGCGGTCTGAGGCAAATGGATCACCCGCCCCCGCTGACATGGGCGATCGAGGTCGCGGCGCTTGCGCAAGGGCCGGTCGAACGGGATTTCGAGGCAAGCGCAGAGGAGCGCGGGGCCGTCGCCGTTTATCTGGGTGTCCCGGAAGTCACGGCTTTGCGCACGCACATCCGCGCGACCCCGCTTTCCGGCGGACGATACCGCGCAAAAGGCACGGTGCGCGCGCATCTGCGGCAGAAGAGCGTGGTCAGCCTCGATATCGTGGATGAGGACATCGCCGAGCCATTCGCGGCCGAATTCTGGCCCGCATCGGAGCTTGCGCCGCGCGGCGAGGATGACGGCGCGGCGGACGTTTCGCCCACGGACGACGTGCCCGAGCCCATCGAGAACGGCCGGCTCGGCATAGGGCGCCTGACATGCGAGCTGCTGGCCGTCGCGATGGAGCCCTATCCCCGGGCTGCCGGGGAAAACTTCGTCTACGAG
>CAZNAH010000022.1:16405-17031 GCA_964570735.1 uncultured Hyphomicrobiaceae bacterium
GCGAGGATGAACAGCCGCCGAGCCCGTTCGCGGTCCTCGGCAAGCTGAAACAGCCGCGGGGCTAGATACCGGCCCGCGTGTCCGTTAAGCTTTTCGCGTTACCGAACCGATTTCTTTTTTCGTTGTCTCGCAACTCCAAATCGCTATGGTCTGCTCCGCCTTGCAGACGGGGCTTTCAGGTGGAGCGCGGTTCAGCGCGTCAGGTTTAGTGTCTCATGGGGTCGCGGATCACAATTGCCCTTGATGCTATGGGTGGCGATTTCGGCCCGAGCGTCGTCATTCCGGCGGCAGCGCTCTCGCTGATCCGCCACCCCGACGTGCGTTTTCTGATGTTCGGGAACGAGCGCGCCATCCGCGAGCATATGAGCGACGATTCCCCGCTCGCGCAGGTCACGACCATCGTGCATACCGATGTCGTCGTCTCCATGGACGACCGCCCCAGCCAGGCCCTGCGTCATGGACGCTGGAAGAGCAGCATGTGGCTCGCCCTCGAAGCGGTGAAGAAGGGCGAGGCTCAGGCCGCCGTCTCTGCCGGGAACACGGGCGCGCTGATGGCAATGGCGAAGTTCTGCCTGCGGACGCTGCCGGGCATCGACCGCCCCGCGATCGTCTCGGTCCTGCCCACG
>CAZNAH010000022.1:17041-26102 GCA_964570735.1 uncultured Hyphomicrobiaceae bacterium
TGGCTGACGCTCGTCAGCGAGAGCGTGGTGCTCGATGTCGGCGCGAATGTCGGCGCGAACGCCCGCCAGCTCGTAGATTGCGCCGGCATGGGCGCCGCGCTCGCCCGCGCCTTGTTCAATGTGGAGAAGCCCTCGATCGCGCTTCTGAATATCGGCGTCGAGGAGGTCAAGGGCCTGGACGAGATCAAGATCGCGGCGGCGGCGCTGCGAAAGCCGGATCTGCCGATCGTCTATCACGGTTTCGTAGAGGGCGACGATCTCGGCAAAGGTCTCGTCGATGTGGTTGTCGCGGAAGGCTTCAGCGGCAATATCGCTCTCAAGACGGCGGAAGGCACCGCGAAACAGATCGCCGCTTACCTGAAGGCTGCCATGAACCGCTCGATCTCCGCCCGCATCGGCGCCGTGCTCGCCCAGGGCGCGTTCCAGGCTCTGCGCGCGAAGATGGACACGCGCAAGATGAATGGCGGCATGTTCCTCGGATTGAATGGAATTGTAATAAAAAGTCATGGGGGAGCCGACTCGGTCGGCTTTGCAAGCGCCATCGATCTGGGCTACGACATGGCTGCGAGCGACCTCGTCGCCAGCATCGCCAAGGATGTGGAGCGTTTCCATAACGCCTTGCAAAACAAACCCCTGAACGCCGTTGAGGCCGTAGCGCAGTGACAATGCTTCGATCCGTGGTTAAGGGCTGCGGAGCCTATCTTCCCGAACGGATTCTGACGAACGCCGACCTCGCGCGGATTGTCGATACCAGCGACGAGTGGATCACCGAGCGGACGGGAATCAAGGCTCGCCACATCGCGGCCGAGGGCGAGCTGACCTCGGATCTCGGGCTGGCGGCCGCGCGCCGGGCGCTGGAAAAAGCCGAGCTGGAGCCGTCCGACATCGACCTGATCGTGCTTGCCACATCGACGCCGGACCAGACCTTTCCCGCCTCCGCCGTGACGATACAGGCCGAGCTCGGCATTACGCAGGGCGCGGCTTTCGATCTACAGGCCGTGTGCTCGGGCTTCGTCTACGCGCTCAGCACCGCCGACAATTTCATCCGGTCGGGGCAGTCGAAACGCGCCCTGGTCATCGGCGCGGAAACGTTCTCGCGCATCCTCGACTGGGAGGACCGCTCCACCTGCGTCCTGTTCGGCGACGGCGCCGGAGCCGTGGTGCTCGAAGGGCAACCGCTGAACGGAGCCCACAATGCGCGCGGCGTCATGGGGTCCTTCCTGCGCTCCGACGGCCGGCACCGCGACAAGCTCTATGTGGACGGCGGGCCATCCTCGACCAAAACCGTCGGCCATCTGCGCATGCAGGGCCGCGAGGTGTTCCGTTTCGCCGTGAACGCGATCGCGGGCGTGATCGAGGAGGCGCTGGACAGTCACGGCCTCAAGGCCGAGGATATCGACTGGTTCGTGCCTCATCAGGCCAACAAGCGCATCCTCGACGGCACGGCGAAGAAGCTCAATATCGCGCCGGACAAGATCGTCATCACGCTCGACCATCATGGCAACACGTCCGCGGCGTCCATCCCGCTCGCGCTCGCCGAAGCAGAAGGCGACGGCCGTTTGCAGCGGGGCGACCTCGTGCTGATGGAGGCGATGGGCGGCGGGTTCACCTGGGGCGCCGTGCTCGCGCGCTGGTAATGTGCTGCGACGATCTGATTACACCGAAAGGCTTACGCCCGAGGGCGCACGGACCGCGCAATTAATTATCTTTGGGTTTGCTCGAAATGACATTTAGAATTAAGCTTCTAGCTGCTCGACTCTTCGGGGAGGGAGGCAGAGCAGATGACAGGAAGCACAAAAACGCTGACACGGGCCGATTTGGCCGAAGCCGTCTGTGATAAGGTTGGTTTGCCGCGGAACGAGGCTGCCGAAGTGGTGGAACTCGTCCTCAAGCAGATCACCTATGCGCTGGAGCGTAAGGAGTCGATCAAGCTCTCATCGTTCGGCTCATTCGGACTTCGCAAAAAGAAAGAGCGTGTCGGCCGGAACCCGAAGACGGGTGAAGTCGTGCCTATCACGGAACGGTGGGTCGTGGTGTTCCGCGCGAGCAACATCATGAAGGAGCGGATCAACGCGGGTCTGCTCAAGCCGAAAGCCGCGAAGAAGCGCGCCCGGGGGTGACCCTAGGAGCGCAGCGCCAGGTGTGACCGGCCAAGCCGTGAACCTTGACGGATGAGATCTTTCTGCGCACATTCAGCGCGTGTCGGAGCGTAGCGCAGCCCGGTTAGCGCACCGGTCTGGGGGACCGGGGGTCGGGAGTTCAAATCTCGCCGCTCCGACCATTTCCTGAAAACGAATTCGCCACGCGCCCGCTATTCGGCGGCATTGAGCTTGTTGACGGGCACCGCTCCGTTTCTATGACCCAGGCGCGGCAAGTCTTCCATCAGACCAAGTTGCGGCTGCTCGGCCGGATCATCCGAGAGAAGCGAAAGCAGGCGGCGCACGTCCAGTCCCGTGTTGAGGATATGGGACTGTGCCAGGCGGTCCGCATCATCGCCCCGGCCGCTCTCGATCGCGAGCACGAGCTGCTCGTGCTCCTCATAGGACGATTTGATCCGGTCCACCTGCTCCAGTTGCAGCCGCCGGTAAGGGGCGATGCGATTGTGGACGCCGATCACCATCCTGATGAGGGTCGCGTTATGGCTCGCCCGGTATATCGCCTCATGAAAGGCGATGTTGGCCTTGTAGTAGGACAGATCATCGCCCGGTTCGACAAAGCGCTGCGACGCCTGATGGGCGCCTCGGATCGCTTCCAGGTCCGCGCGCAGACGGGTCTTCGCCGCAAGCTTGGCGCAGGCCCCTTCCAGTTCGGCCAGAACCTCGAAGAGTTCGAACAGATCCCGCACACCGAGCTTGATGACCGCGGCGCCCTTATGAGGGATGATCTCAACCAGCCCGTTCGCCGAGAGCTGCCGCAGAGCCTCGCGCACAGGGGTTCGCGACGTGCCGTAGCGCTCCGCCAGGCGAGTTTCGTCAAGCCGTTCTCCGGGCTTGATCTTGAACGACAGGATCTCGTCTTCGATCTGCGCCCGCAATCGTTCGGCCTGCGATGATGCCATGCTCTTTGCTCCAGCTTGAGCTATCTTTCTATCAGATATTATGGGAACTAAGAATATTATCAAAAAATTGATTGAAGGTGTGTTTCCACATCCATACAGGAAGTCTTGCTGAACAGCCCATGGGAACAGTTTTTATCGTTTGTTTATATTATTCGTTGAGTAGGGCTTATTCGGCATGGAGGGGAGTGCCCTGATCCTGCCGGAATTCGGCTCGGTCTCGGTCCGCCTGGGCGTCCCGCTCCCGCTACGCGAGCATACGAATATTATAATTCTCGCACATTAGCAATTCACCGTAAGCGGGAGGATGTTACGCGCGATGCGACACATTGGGCAGGTCACGTCACCCTGCTGAACGATTGCCCGCAGCGCCGAATATGATCACAATCGTGAGGCGGTACATGCGGCCGGACACCACAATCGGAGACCCGTCTTGAACGTTTCCTTCTTTCAAGAACTTCTCGGCAAGATTTCGGACCGGGGCAGGCAACTTCTCGATCTGTCGTTCATCGGGTCGAGCGATCCCGAATCCGTCGAAGATTTGTGCCGCGCTCTCATTTCGACGCGCGGCGAGGCTTCAGGCGTCGCAATCGCGCGACAAATTCTGCACCATTACGAGACGCTCGACGAGCAGGAAAAGACCGATTTCCTCCAATTTATCGCCGAGGAACTCGTTCCGCCGGAGCACGAGGTGCGCGCGGCCGCGCAATCCTATCTCGACAACCCCTCCCGCGCGACGCTGGGGCGCCTTTCGGCGGTCGTCGAACCCCCCTTGCAGGAATTCCTGCGGCGGCTGAACCTCGCTCCCGGCGCGACATCGCAGCTTGTGCGTTTGCGGGAAGACCTGCTGGACCGCGCCAAGACCAGCGAAGCGCTCGCCCGCGCGGACAATGATTTCGTCCACCTGTTCAGCAGCTGGTTCAATCGCGGCTTCCTCGTTCTCGCGCGCATTGACTGGTCGACCTCCGCCTCGATCCTCGAAAAGATCATCCAGTATGAGGCGGTTCACGAAATCAAAGGGTGGGACGATCTGCGCCGGAGGCTCGCTCCGCACGACCGCCGCTGCTTCGCCTTCTTCCACCCCGCGCTGGTGGACGAGCCGCTCATCTTCGTCGAGGTCGCGCTTGAGGACGATATTCCGGAGTCCATTCAGTCGCTTCTCGAATCCGATGGGCATGCCCGCATGGAGGGCCACGCGCCGACAACAGCGGTGTTCTATTCGATTTCCAACTGCCAGCCCGGCTTGAAGGGCATCTCCTTCGGCAACTTCCTCATCAAGCAGGTGGTCGAGGACCTTGCCCGCGAAATGCCCTCGCTCCGCACCTTTGTCACCTTGTCGCCCGTTCCCGGCTTCCGCGCGTGGCTTTATCGCATGCTCGACAAGGGCGGCCTCGATTATTTGAGCGAGGAGCAGACCTCGCTCCTGAGCCGTCTGCGCGAGGATGGCTGGACGGAAGACGAGAAGACGCAGGACGCGCTCAAGCCCGTCATCCGCGCGGCGGCCGCCCATTACTTCCTGATCGAAAAAGACAAAACTGGCCGCCCCTTCGATCCTGTCGCGCGCTTTCATCTCGGGAATGGCGCCCGCCTGGAACGGATCAACTGGCTTGGCGACACATCGGAAAAGGGCATAAAGCAGTCACTGAGCGTCATGGTGAACTATCGCTACGATCTGAGGGACATCGAGCGGAACCACGAGGCTTATGTGAACAACGGGGTGATCGCGGCATCCAAGACGGTGCGCGGACTGCTGCTCACGTCGGAGAAATCGAAGGCGCTCGTGCCGGCGGGCGAATAAACCGCCAAGCCGAGGCTTTCAAGTCGCATCGTCGTCGATGAGCGGCGTCGGCTTTGCGAGGACTTCCAGATCCTTGAGCTTCGTCAGGCGGATGCGCGGGCCGTCCACCTCGACGCCGTAGGGGCGCAGGGTCGCGAAGGCGCGCGACAGGTTCTCGGGCGTCATGCCGAGCAGCGACGCGAGCACCGTTTTCTCGATGTCGAGGGTCACGGCCGCTTCCCCGTTCTCTTCCTTGCGGTGGACGAGCAGGTAGTTCGCAAGCCGCTCAACGCCCGTGCGCAGCTTCTGGTTCTTGATCGCCCTGACGAGGTCGCGGTAGCGGGTCGCGAACTCCTGTGCCATAGCGCGAGAAAAAGCCGGATCGGTATCGATGATCTGGCGCACATTCGCCGACGGGATCATGAACAGGCGGGACGGTTCGAGCGTCCGCGCGGACATAAGATAAACCGCATCCTTCACGGCGGCGGCGAGGATGAAAGTGGCGACCGGCTTCACGATGATGATCGTGGTCTCGCGGCGATTGGCGGTGGCGAACAGCTCGACCTTGCCCTCCACGATCACATAGAGGAAGTCCGCGGGCTCGCCTTCGAAGATCAGCTCCACCTTGCCGGGGAAGCGCTGGAGAAAAGCGCCCTTGATGAGCTTCGCGAAAGTCTCGTCGGACATATCGCGAAACAGGGCGAGCGCGCGAACGGCGCTGAGATCATCGTTCCGTAGGCTCACGGTCTCGCGGCTGCAAGAGGGCGCTTGATAAAGATCAAGCCTTAAACTGGGTGGCGCACCTTGTACAGTAGATTAAATATAACCTGACAACCGAACATCGCAACCGTGCCGGTTGTTTCGCTGCCGCTTGCCGGACCGCTTGATCCAGATCAAGCTTGGCCTTCCCCTGGCACTCTAGTTTCTCCCTTGCGATGAATTCCGTCTTGTGCGGATGAAATGAAGGGGGAGTATCATGCAAGACTTCGCGGGAGTAACCCCCGCCGAGCAAAGACGTGTGCTTGGCATGAGCACGCTGGCGTTCACCGTATGCTTTGCGGTCTGGACGATTTTCTCGATCATTGGCGTTCGGATCAAGCAGGAGCTTGGCCTTTCCGATACGCAATTCGGACTTCTTGCGGGCACTCCCATCCTCACGGGATCGCTGACGCGCATCTTTCTCGGCATCTGGACGGATCAGTATGGCGGCCGCGTCGTCTATGTCTGGACGATGATCGCGGCGGCCATCGCCACCTTCCTTCTCTCCTATGCGACGACCTATGAGATGATGCTCGTGGCCGCGCTCGGCGTCGGCATCGCGGGCGGCTCCTTCGCATCGCCTACGTCTCGAAGTTCTACCCCCGGGAAAAGCAGGGCACCGCGCTCGGCGTGTTCGGCGCGGGCAATGTCGGCGCGGCCGTCACGAAGTTCGTCGCGCCCTTCGTGCTCGTGGCTTACGGCTGGCAGACCGTCGCGCAGGTGTGGGCGGCCGCGCTGCTCGCCATGGCGGTGCTGTTCTGGTTCACCACGTCTGACGACCCCGATCTGAAACGCCGCCGCCAGACCGGGCAGAAACCCGAGCCGTTCACCGCGATGCTCAAGCCGCTGGCGAACCTTCAGGTCTGGCGCTTCTCGCTCTATTACTTCTTCGTGTTCGGCGCGTTCGTCGCACTGGCCCTCTGGCTGCCCCGCTATCTCGTCGGCGTTTACGGCCTCGATATCAAGAGCGCCGGCATGATCGCCGCATTCTATTCGGTGCCGGCCAGCCTGTTTCGCATCTATGGCGGCCATCTCTCCGACAAATACGGCGCGCGCACGGTCATGTACTGGACGTTCTTCGTCTCGGCCGTCTGCTGCTTTCTGCTCGCCTATCCGCCGACGGACTACACCGTGAAAGGCATTCGCGGGCCGATCAGTTTCACGCTGGAAATGGGTCTCGTCGGCTTCACGGTCATCGTCTTCGTGCTCGGCTTCTTCATGAGCCTCGGCAAGGCGGCGGTCTACAAGCACATCCCCGTCTACTATCCCGACAAGGTCGGCGCGGTGGGCGGCATCGTCGGCCTCGTGGGCGGGCTTGGCGGCTTCATCCTGCCGATCCTGTTCGGCGTGATGCTCGACCTCACCGGCATCTGGACGAGTTGCTTCATGCTGCTCTTCGCGCTCGTGAGCCTGGCGCTCGTCTGGATGCACGTCGCCATCCGCCGCATGGAACGCGAGGCCGCCGAGCCGGTGCTGCGCAGGCTGCCGGAACTCCCGGAGATGAAGCCGATCCACGAGCCCAAGCACGAGGGCGCATTGTCCGGCCACGTGCTGGAGGACTGGCGGCCGGAAGACCCGGTGTTCTGGAACGCGAAGGGACGCCGCATCGCGCAGCGCAATCTCTGGCTGTCGATCCCCTGCCTGCTCCTGTCCTTCGCTGTCTGGATGGTCTGGTCCGTCGTGGTGGCGAAGCTGCCCGCCATCGGCTTCCAGTACAGCACAGCGCAACTGTTCTGGCTTGCGGCGCTGCCCGGCCTGTCGGGTGCGACGCTCCGCATCTTCTATTCCTTCATGGTGCCGATCTTCGGCGGGCGGCTCTGGACGACGCTTGCCACCTGGTCGCTGATGATCCCGGCGCTGGGCATCGGCTTCGCGGTGCAGAACCCGGATACGCCCTACTGGCTGTTCCTGGCTCTCGCCTTGCTGTGCGGTTTCGGCGGCGGAAATTTCGCCTCCTCCATGTCGAACATCTCCTTCTTCTTCCCGAAGGCGGAGAAGGGCAACGCGCTCGCGCTCAACGCCGGCCTCGGCAATCTCGGGGTGAGCGTGGTGCAGTTCGTCGTCCCCGTCGTCATCACGGCGGGCGTGTTCGGCGCGATCGGCGGCGAGGGCCAGACTTTGCCGGACGGCTCGCAGCTCTGGTTGCAGAACGCCGGCTTCATCTGGGTGCCGTTCATTGCGGCGTCCGCCTTCGCGGCATGGTTCGGGATGAACGACATCGCCTCGGCGCGCGCCTCCTTCACCGAGCAGTCGGTCATCTTCGCGCGCGCGCAGACCTGGATCATGTGCTGGCTCTACACGGGCACGTTCGGTTCGTTCATCGGCTATTCGGCGGGCTTCCCGCTGCTCGCCAAGACGCAGTTCCCGGACGTGAACGTGCTGCAATACGCCTTCCTCGGGCCGCTGGTCGGCGCGCTGAGCCGCTCGATGACGGGCTGGGTCTCGGATCGCTGGGGCGGCGGGCGTGTCACCTTCTGGGTGTTCATCGGCATGGCGGTCGGCGTCTATGGCGTGCTGCACTTCCTGAACAGCGGGAACTTTGCGGGCTTCTTCGCGATGTTCCTGTTCCTGTTCTTCGTCAGCGGCGTGGGCAATGCCTCCACCTTCCAGATGATCCCCGCGATCATGCGCAAGGAGATGGACCGCCTGATGCCGCAGGCCGACGCCGAGACGCGGACCCGGCAGGCGGAGCGCGAGAGCGCGGCCATCATCGGCTTCACCTCGGCGATCGCGGCCTATGGCGCCTTCTTCATCCCGAAGAGCTACGGTACGTCCATCGCCATGACCGGCGGGCCGCAGGCCGCGCTGTGGGGCTTCTTCATCTTCTACCTGAGCTGCATCGCGATCACCTGGTTCGTCTACACGCGCAAAGGCGGGCTGCTCCATGACGTGGAGCGCAATCGCGCTCCCGCCGCGGCCCCCGACTTCAACCTCGAAAAAACCGCCAGATAAAGGAGCGGAGGATGTCCCATCTTCTCGACCGTCTCACCTTCTTCAACCGGGTCGTCGGCGAATTCGCGGGCGGGCATGGCATCGTCACCGCGGAAGACCGCCACTGGGAGGAGGCGTATCGCCAGCGCTGGGCGCACGACAAGATCGTGCGCTCCACCCATGGCGCGAACTGCACCGGTTCATGCTCGTGGAAGATCTATGTCAAGGGCGGCATCGTCACCTGGGAGACCCAGCAGACCGACTATCCGCGCACCCGGCCGGACCTGCCGAACCACGAGCCGCGCGGCTGCTCCCGGGGCGCGAGCTACAGCTGGTATCTCTATTCCGGCAACCGGACGAAATATCCGCTCATTCGCTCGCACCTCCTGAAGCTGTGGCGGGCGGCGCGCGCCATCCAGACGCCGGTGGCGGCCTGGGCGTCCATCGTCGAGAACCCGGCGAAGCGGGCGAGCTATACGCGGAAGCGCGGTCTCGGCGGTTTCGTGCGCGCAAGCTGGGACGAGGTCAACGAGATCATC
>CAZNAH010000023.1:0-7556 GCA_964570735.1 uncultured Hyphomicrobiaceae bacterium
GAGAACCTGCGCCACCGCAGGCGCGAGCGCCATGGCGGGCGGCTCCAGGTCGTTGGTCCGCTCGCGTAGGAAGGTGATGACGTTCTCGGGTGTCTCAAACGACAGGGGCCGCATCTCGCCGTCCTGGAGATCACCGAGCGGGGGCGCATCGAGGCGCTGGAACACCTCGCGCGTGGCAAGCGGAATGCGGGGATTGACGAGCACGGCAGGCAGAGCGGGCATGCGGCGAAGCGGCTCGACGCGCTCTCCGAGTCCCAGCATCCACGCCGGCCTCTGAGCGAGGCAGACCGGTACGTCCGCGCCGATGCGGGCCGCCCGCGTGGACAGATCGGCGAGGTCGTCCAAGGCAAGCCCGTAAGCGCGGGCGACAGCCCTTATCGCGGCCGCCGCATCCGACGAGCCGCCGCCCAGCCCGGCCGCGACGGGAATGTTCTTCGTGAGCGCGAACCGGCCCGTCAGCGGCAGGCCGAACCACGCGCGCAGGGCATCGGCCGCCTTATCGACGAGATTGCCGCCCTCCACGGCATCGGCGAAAGGGCCGGAGAGCACGAGACCCGGCTCGCCATGGGGATCGAAGCGCAGGTCGTCCGCGAGATCGGCGAACACGACGAGGCTGTCAAGCTCGTGATAGCCGTCGGCACGGCGGCCCTTCACGCCGAGGGTGAGGTTCACCTTCGCGCGGGCGCGTTCGGCGACGATGGCATCCTCACGCTGCATCGCGAGACCTAGCGGTCGGCGGGTTTCGCGCCGTCCTTCTTCACGTCGGCCTGGAGCCGGGGGCTGCTCTGATCGACGAGGCCCGTGGCGAGCTTGCGCTTGATCTTTTCCGCCTCTTCCGGTTCCGGGTTCAGCGAGAGCGCATTCGACCATTGGAATTGCGCTTCGAGCTTGCGCCCCACCTGCCAGTACACATCGCCGAGATGGTCGTTCAGCGTCGGGTCTTCGGGGCGAAGCTCGACCGCGCGTTCAAGATGCTTGAGCGCGGTGTTGTAATCCTTCAGCAGGTAATAGCCCCAGCCGAGACTGTCGATGATGTAGCCGTCATTCGGACGAAGCTTTACGGCCTTGCGGATCAGTTCCATGGCCTCCTGGAGGTTCACGCCCTGGTCCAGCCAGGAATAGCCGAGATAGTTCAGGACGACGGCCTGCTCGGAATCCAGTTCGAGAGCCTTGCGGAAATCCGCCTCGGCCTTGGGCCACTGCTTGGTGCGCTCATAGGCGACGCCACGGGCGTAAAACAGGGTCCAGTGGCGTTTCTCAGGCTTCGGAACGAGGTTCAGCGCCTTCGTGTAGTACGGGATCGCTTCGGCGTAATTCTTCCGCCCGCTTTCCATGCTGGCGATGGCCTGCGGGATCTGGATCTCGTCGGGATGGGAGGTTTCCAGCCTCTTCAGGGTGGCGATGCCCTCATCGGTGCGCTTCAGCGCGTTGAGATGCAGCGCCTTGCGGATCTGGGCGGACAGCCAGAGCGGCGACGTCTCGGGGATGAGATCGAGGGTTTCGATCGCTTTTTCATAATTCTCGATGGTGGAGTAGACCTCGCCGAGTTCCAGGAGCGCGATATGCGAGGATGGCTCCACGAACAGGGCAAGCTGCATGTAGATCTGCGCGGCATCGACACCGTTGTTGCTGACGAGCACCTGCCCGATGCCGAGGAAAACCTCCGACATGCCCCTGTTGAGGCTCGCGGCCATGAGGTCCGGCTTCCTGCCCGCGGAGAGGTCCGCGATCAGGGCTTTGCCCATCGTGCTGCCGTCCGCCGATTTCTCCTTGAGAACGGCGAGCGCGCGCTCGGTGTCGCCCCAATGGGCGAGATGACGTGCATACGCCTCCGCAACGCGGGCGTTCACTGTCGGCTTCTTGATGAGGCTCTCATAAGCATCCGCGGCGGTTTTGCGCCGTTTCGCGAGATCGGCGATAAAAGCGCGATGCACGGTTGCGAAATGCTCGGCCCACTCGACGCTGTCGAGCCCTTGCAGCAGGGTAAGGGCGCGCTGCGGCTTGTTCTGGGCGAGCGCGATCCAGGCGCGCGCCAGCGTGACGGTCGGCTCGCCCGGCGAACCCTTGTCCGCGATAGCGAAATTCGCGTCCGCCTTGGCGTAATCCTTGCGCTTGAATGCTTCGAGCCCGAGGAAGATGCGGGCGATGCGATGGCCCTTCTCGCGCCGGATGATCTGGTATGCCAGACGCTTGGCGTTATCGAAATTGCCCGCCGCCAGTTCGAGCTGGAACGCATCGTCGACGATCGCGTCGTTGCCGGGGTCTTTTTCGAGCGCGCGCTGATAGTAGACGACGGCGTTTTCGGCATCGCGAAGATAGCGCGCGATGCGGCCCGCCAGATAGCTGCCCAGAAGGGAATTGCTGTCGATCACCTCGCTGCCGGCTGCGATCTCCTCCTCGGTCGCGCTCGTGGCGTAGCTGCGATCGGGGGTGGCACAGCCGATCAAGGCGGCAAGGCCGAGGACGGCCAGAGCCAGTCTCGTTTTAGGAAAGGAAGCGTCAAGCATCTTTGGTCTGCTCTTCTTCGGCATTGTGCATCATCTGGAGCAAAACATCACCCTGCGACAGGGAGCGCGTCAGCAACATGACAGGCAGATGCCTGCCAACACGATCGTCAGCGCAAAGGGCGCCGATTGATTGAACTGTTCAAGCGACGCCAATCCGTAGGTCATCGTTGCCAGAGTGTCAAAGTCGAACGGCCTCAGCAAGAGAGTCGCTGGAAGCTCCTTCAGGCTGTCAACGAATACCAGAATTGCGGCAGCAGCGAGCGCGGACTTCAACAATGGCAAACGGATGGTGAGGAGACCATCCGCCGTCAGCGGGCGCAGAGGCGCAGCGCTTGGCCAGATGGTCGTTTCGCGTGACATGGAAATGACATATAGCGGAAACCGTTGGCGGATTGAAAGGGCGCCCTGACGGATGGCTGAGTTGAACGGGAAAGTCGCGTTGGTGACGGGCGCGAGCCGGGGCATCGGCGCGGCCATCGCCTTGCGTTTCGCAGAGGCCGGCGCGGATATCGCCATCACCTACCATGCCTCGCCGGGCGCGGCGGAAGAGGTGGCGACCGCTGCGCGCCGGTACGGGGTGCGCGCCGAGGCGATCAAGGCGGATGCGGGCGATCCGGCAGCCGTGCGCCATGCGGTTCAATCGGCGGCCGCGTCCTTCGGCGGACGCCTCGACATCCTCGTCAACAATGCCGGCATCTTCCTGCGCAAGCCGCTGCCCGAAGCCACCGAGGAGGAATTCGACGCGGTGATGGCCGTCAATGTGCGCGGCGTCTTCATCGGGTGCAGGGAAGCGGTGCTGGTCATGGGCGATGGCGGGCGGATCATCAATCTCGGATCGAGCTTCGGCGCGAGGGTGCCCGCTCCCGGGCTTGGCCTCTACGCGATGAGCAAGTTCGCCGTGGCGGGGCTGACCAGAGCGCTCGCGCGTGATCTGGCGCCGCGCGGCATCACGGTGAACGCCATCCAGCCCGGTCCGATCTCGACGGACATGAACCCCGCAGACGACCGCCATTCGCGCATCATGGCGATGATGACGGCGGTGGGCCGCTACGGCAAGCCCGAGGACGTGGCCAATGTCGCGTTGTTCCTCGCCCTGCCGCAATCGCATTACATCACAGGCGCGATCCTTCCCGTCGATGGCGGTTTCGAGACGTGAGCCGCGCGCTCAGGCCGCATCCAGCGCTCCGCGGATCGTTCCGAGGAATTGGCTGACCTCCGCGCGAAGCTGATCGGCCTGCTGGGCCAGGCCATCGGCTGCCGAGAGCAGCTTGTTTGAAACGCTCCCTGTCTCGACCGCGATCTGCGCCACGCCGGATATGTTCGACGAGACCTCAAGCGTGCTTTTCGCGGCCTCGTGCACGCTGCCCGCGATCTCCTGCGTGGCGGCGGCCTGCTGTTCGACGGCGGCCGCGATGGTCGTCGCGATCTCGTTCATAGAGCCGATGATCTCGCGGATGCCGCCGATGATCGCCACGGCCTCGCCGGTCGAGGACTGCACCGCACCGATCTGGCCGCTGATCTGGGATGTGGCGCGCGAGGTCTGCTCGGCGAGCGACTTGACCTCCTGAGCCACGACCGCGAAGCCCCGGCCCGCGTCTCCGGCGCGCGCGGCCTCGATCGTCGCGTTGAGCGCCAGCAGGTTCGTCTGCTTCGCGATGGTGTTGATGAGGCCGACGATATCGCCGATCTGCTGGGCGGCCTGGGAGAGTTGCTGGACCTTCTCGGAGGTTTCCTCGGCGCTTCTCAGGGCCTTTTCGGAAATGCTGCTCGACGTCACCACCTGCCGGCTAATCTCGCGGACGGATGCGGTCAGCTCTTCGGCCGCCGCGGCGACCGCGTCGACGTTCTTAGAAGCCTGCTTCGCGGATGTGGCCACGGCCGCCGATTGCTGGGACGCTCCGCTGACCGAGTCCGCGAGCTTCTCAGCCGTTTCCTTCATATCGGCTGCCGCGCTGGACAGAACCTCGAAAACGCCGCCGAAGCCCTTGTCGAAGTCGTTGGCGAGGGTCTGGAGGATCGCGTTGCGCTCCCGCCGGTTCGCTTCCAGGTAGATCGAGATGACATAGTCGATGTCGAGCATCGCAGCCTGGAGGAACGCTTTCTGGAGACGGGTGCGGCGTGCACCGGCGCTGTGCCCGCTCAGGGATCGCGCGCCATGCTCAAGCCCGATGGTGCGCACGATATCCGCGACGAGGAAATCATAGCCGCCGATATACCAGCTCGGGTCCAGGCCGAGCCGGTTGTGTGTCTCCCCGATGGTGCGCACCGAACGCTCGTAATCGCCATCGAACCGGGCATCCGCGATCAGGCCCCAATGGCGCAGCTGCATCGCCTTGGCATGCATCATATGCCCGCGGTCGCGGAAGAACGCCTTCACGTCCGGGAACCTGCTGACATGGTCGTAGAAGCGGTCAAGGATGGCGGGCATGTGATCCATGAGGAAGTCCTTGCCCTCGCGCAGCGCGGCTACCGTCTCTCTGTCGATGCGGTGAAATGCAAGGCGATCCGAGAGGGTCAGCAGAGCCGTTCGGGCGGACGGGTCCCGGCGCGGGGTGGAATCGGGATGGCGAAAGGCGGTCGTCGCGGTGAAGTTCATCATGGGTGCGCTCGCGGAAGAAGGATGCTCGCACGATCTTCCAGAGCCCTTGCCCGAACCTTGAGGCGCCGCGTCTCACGGAGGTTCTGGAGGCCGCTGGAGGAAAAAAACCGGGCGCGAGGCCCGGTTTTCGTCCGTCTGGGCTTGAGAGAGGCGGCGAGCGCTGAAAGCCGGAACGATGCGTCGCCGCAACGTCTCAAGCCCGCAAGCCCCAGTCAGCTCCGACTTGGAGGATGGAGATGTTTATACGCTCGGAAAATGTCACTCGCCCCAAGGCCCAGCCCAGGTGCGTACCCATCCCTCTCGAACACCTCACGTGAACGGCGCCCTGCAAGACCGTTAGGGAAATATTTCAGCATCGGTCCTCCGTTCTATGCTGCGCTGCGGCCCTGTTCGCTAGGAGGAGAGAGCCGAAGCCTTTACGCGGGCCTCCTCTCCGCCCGGACCGCCGCGGCAGCCGGAGGAACAGTCGTCGTGATGCGATGGGAGGCGGGGCGATTGAGTTGCCCGGATGTCGCGTGACCCTCGATCATCAATCTATCCAACGGTGTGCGGCTCGCCGGGGAAATCCCGGCCACGCAACGCCACAACGCGCGCGACTGGTGACGGAGGGCGTGGTTCATCTGGCTCTTGAGTGCCGGATCGTTCAGCGACCCATTTCCACCATATCACGATTCGAAGTGTCCGGCCGGCCGGTTAACAGAGGGTTAACGTCAGCGCGGGAATGCGGCGCAGAAGCCACGCTGTGGCTGCAAGTCACCACACACCTAGTGGGCTGAGGACGTCACGCCGTCGCGCGAGATGAGCCGGTAGCCGACGCCAGGCTCCGTTTCGATGAAGCGCGGGTGCGCCGGGTCGTCCCGCAGCTTTTGCCTGAGATGGCCGATATAAATGCGCAGATAGTGGGTTTCGTGCTCCTGCGCCGGACCCCAAAGGGTGCGCAGAATAAACTGGTGGGTGAGGATACGGCCCGCGTTCTTTGCGAGAAGCTTCAGAATATCGAACTCCTTGCGCGTCAGCTTGATCTCCTCGCCGTCGAGGATGACGCGCCGCGCCGCGAGATCGACCGTGAGCCCGTCGAGATCCACGCGCGAGCAATCGCCGCCTTCGCCGGGCTTCGCGCGGAGCGCGACGCGGATGCGCGCCATCAGTTCCGCGATGCCGAACGGTTTCTGCACATAGTCGTTCGCGCCGGCATCGAGCGCGCGGACCTTTTCGTTTTCCTGCGCGCGCACGGAAAGCACGATGATCGGCACGTCCGACCATTCGCGGATGCGGGCGATGACGTCGCGGCCGTCGAGATCGGGCAGGCCGAGATCGAGGATGACGACGCTTGGCTGTTCGAGCGCGCATTTTCGCACGCCTTCATCTCCGCGCGCCGCTTCGATGACGGTGTAGCCCTGGGCGCCGAGGCTGATCGACAGGAATTTCCGGATCTGCGGTTCGTCGTCCACGACAAGGACGGGCACGGACCGGCTTACGGCTTCAGGGTCGATGGCAGGGCTCCCTCGCTGA
Source organism: uncultured Hyphomicrobiaceae bacterium (assembly GCA_964570735.1). GTDB lineage: Bacteria > Pseudomonadota > Alphaproteobacteria > Rhizobiales > Rhodomicrobiaceae > CAZNAH01. The sequence continues at coordinate 6,619 of CAZNAH010000023.1, forward strand.
CCGCCTCCGGTTGCATGGGTCGTCCGGCGGGCGCGCCGGGCAGCATCTGCGCGGGCGGCGCCTCGGTCGGCAAAGGCGGCGCGCCGGGGGAGACCTGGTTCGCGCTCAGCGGCCCGTCCTGCTCCACATTCGGCATGGGCATCAGCGGCAGCACGATCTCGATCATGGTGCCTTTCTCACCGAGCCCGTCCTTCGCGCTGATGCGGCCGCCATGCGCCTCGATGATGCCCTTGCAGATGGAGAGGCCGAGGCCCGTGCCGGCGATCTGCTTGTCGCCCGCCCGCACGCGGTAGAAAATATCGAAGACCGCATCGCGCGCCTCGGGCGGAATGCCAGGCCCGTCGTCGGAGACGCGGATCACGAAATTGCTCCCGACCTGCCGCGCCTTGATCTGAACGCGCCCGCCCGCCTGGGTGTATTTCGCGGCGTTGTCGATCACGTTGACGAGCACCTGCTCCATCAGGATGGGGTCGACCAGAATGGCGGGCAGCGTCTCCGGCACGTCGAGCGTGACGTTGCGGTTCTCCAGCACGCGGCGGAGCTGGCGCATGGCGCGGCCCGCCACCTCGCGCATGTCGGTCCATTCGCGCTTGAGCTGCAATGCGCCGTAGCCGAGCCGCGTCATGTCGAGAAGGTTCTGCACGAATCGGTTGAGGCGCTCGGCTTCTTCCAGAATGGTCGCGGTCAGTTGCGTTCGGTCCGCCTCGGGCAATGTGCCGCTGTAGTTGAGCAGGCTGGTCGCCGAGCCGATGATGGAGACGAGCGGCGTGCGCAGATCGTGCGACACGGAGGAGAGGAGCGCTGAGCGAAGCTGCTCCGCCTCGCGCACCACGCGCGCCTCCTCGATATCCGAGACGAGGTTCGTGCGCTCCACCGCGACCGCGACCTGCCCGACAAGCGCATCGAGCAGCCGCCATTGATCCGGGGCGAGCGGTTTG
>CAZNAH010000023.1:7566-10813 GCA_964570735.1 uncultured Hyphomicrobiaceae bacterium
TCACCCGCTAATCGTCCCAATGCGACTGTCACCACGCCGAGGAGGCCGATGGTCGAGCCGCGCGTGTTGAGCGGCAGAAACAGCCAGCTTGCCGCGGGCAGCGTATCGGAGCGCCAGCCGGCGGGCCGGCCGTTCTCCCACGCCCATTCGGCCGCGCCCCAGTCCCTCACCGAAAGCTGGTCCTCCGGCGGATAGCCCGCGACGATGCGCAGCCGCCGGTCGCTGCCGGGCAGGAGCACGAGCGCCTTGCACTGCATCGTCGATGCGACATGGTGAACCGCCGCCCAGAGCACGTCATCGAGCGCCGCGGCAGCCGCAATCTTCCGGCTGAATTCATAGAGGTTGGAGGTGCGCTGCGCCGTAACCCTCATGGAATCGATCTGCTGACGCAGCCGCGCGGCAAGGTTCGCGACGAGGACCGTGCTCGCGACGAAGAAGAAGATCGTCAGGATTTGTTCCTGATCGAGGAATTTGAAACTGTAATAAGGCGATACGATAAAGAAATCGTAACAGAACAGCGAGAGCAAGCTCGAATAGATCGCCGTCCAGCGGTTGTAGTTTATGGCAACGATGATGACGGCCGTAAAATAGATCAGCAGGAGATTGGGAAAGGGCAGCAGAACCTTGAAGCCATAGGCGAGCACGGTCGCCAGCCCGATGATCGCGGTCGCATAGCCGTAATCGTTCAGGCTGCCTTCGGGCGTGATCCAGCCCCCGCCGATGCGCTCCGCCCCGCCGTCCGCCTGATCGGGCGAGACGACGGTCACCTCGAAGTTGGTGGCCTTCTCCAGGATCTGCCGTGAGACGGGTTCGCGGAACCACCCGGTCCAGCGGCGGGGTCTCTCGCGGCCGATGAGGATGCGGGTGACATTGCGCTTCTGCGCGAAATCGATGAGTTCATCGACGATGTTCGATTCCGCGTGCAGCGTCACCACCTCGCCGTCGAGGCTTTCGGCGAGCCGCATCGCCTCCGCGATCTGGTTCTTCGCCTCATCGGGCAGCGTCTCGTAGCCCGGCGTGCGGACGTAGACCGCGATCCAGGGCGCGCGCTGCCGGTCGGCCATGCGCTTCGCCGTGCGCACAAGCTTTTTCGCAACGGGCGATTCGTTCAGGCAGACGAGCAGCCTGTCCTGCGCCGGCCATGGCCCGGGGATGGCGTGGAGGCGCATGAAGTTGACCATCTGCGCATCGACACGCTCGGCCGCCACGCGCATAGCGAGTTCGCGCAGCGCGGTGAGATTGCCCTTCGAGAAGAAATTGCGGATGGCGCGCCCCGCCTGATCCGGCACATAAACCTTGCCCTGGCGCAGCCGCTGCACGAGATCGTCGGGCGGCAGGTCGATCAGTTCGATCTCGCTGGCGAGTTCCAGCACCTTGTCGGGCAGGGTCTCGCGCACCTGGATTTTCGAGATGCGGGCGACGACGTCGTTCAGGCTTTCGATGTGCTGGATGTTGAGCGTGGTGTAGACGTCGATCCCGGCTTCGAGCAGTTCGACCACGTCCTGCCAGCGTTTCTCGTGGCGCGCGCCGATGACGTTCGTATGCGCGAGTTCGTCCACGAGGGCGAGTTGCGGGCGGCGCTTCAGAACCGCGTCGAGGTCCATTTCGCCGAACAGACGGCCGCGATACTCGATCTGCTGGCGGGGGATGATGTCGAGCCCCGCGAGCAGCGCTTCCGTTTCGGCGCGGCCATGGGTCTCGACGACGCCGACGACGACATCCACGCCTTCCTTCTGGCGCTCGTGGGCGGCTGAGAGCATTTCATAGGTCTTGCCGACGCCTGGATAGGCGCCCAGGAAGATCTTCAGCTTGCCGCGGTTTTCCTTGCGCGTTTCTTCAAGCAGCGCTTCCGGCGTCGGTCTTGTATCGGCGTCCGCCATTGCAATCCCGGTCGTTCATCCTCAGCGTGGCGCCACCGGCCTCGGCATCTGCCGGTCTAAGGCGAGGTTGAGCCTTAGCACATTCACCCGCGCCTTGCCGAGTACCCCGAACGAGGGGGGCTCGATATGTTCGAACACAAGCGCGCGCACGGCATCCTCGTGAACCTGGCGTTCCCGCGCGACGCGTGAGACCTGCAACGCCGCGCTTTCGGGAGAGATATGGGGATCGAGCCCGCTGCCGGAAGCCGTCACGAGGTCGATGGGAATGGGACGGCCGTTGGAATCCCGCGCGGCCTCCGCCGTGCGCCCGGCGATGGCAGCGATCAGCACCGAGTTCGATGGCGCGAGGTTCGTGCCGCCCGATTGCGTGGCGTCGTAGCCTTCGCCCGCGGCGGAGGGACGCGAGTGGAAATAGTCCGGCCGCGAGAAGCGCTGCCCGATCAGCTGCGAGCCGATCACGCGTCCGTCGCGCTCGATGAGGCTGCCGTCAGCCGCGGTGGGGAAAAACACCTGCCCGATCCCCGTGATCGAGAGCGGGTAGGCGAGCCCGAGCAGAACCGTGAAGGCAAGGAGAAGCGTGAGGGCGGGGCGGAGCTCTTTCATGGCTGTTTTTCCTTAAGCGAGGCCCAGGCCGGACACGACGAGGTCGATCAGCTTGATGCCGATGAACGGCGCCAGCAGCCCGCCGAGCCCGTAGATCAGAAGGTTGCGGGTGAGAAGCTCCTGCGCGCTCGCGGCGGTGTAGCGGACGCCGCGCAGGGCAAGCGGAATGAGCGCGACGATGATCAGCGCGTTGAAGATCACGGCGGAGAGGATCGCGCTCTGGGGGTTGTCGAGGCCCATGATGTTGAGGGCATTGAGACCGGGGTAAACCGGCACGAACAGCGCGGGGATGATCGCGAAATATTTCGCAACGTCGTTCGCGATCGAGAAGGTGGTGAGCGCGCCCCGGCTGATGAGCAGTTCCTTGCCGACCCGAACCACCTCCATGAGCTTGGTGGGGTCGCTGTCGAGGTCGATCAGGTTCGAGGCTTCGCGCGCGGCTTGCGTGCCGTCATTCATCGCGACGCCGACGTCGGCCTGCGCCAGCGCGGGCGCATCGTTCGAGCCGTCGCCGCACATGGCGACGAGCCGCCCCTCGGCCTGATATTTGCGGATGAGTTCGAGCTTGCGTTCGGGCGTCGCCTCGGCAAGGAAGTCATCGACGCCGGCTTCTGCCGCGATGGCCGCCGCCGTGAGCGGGTTGTCGCCGGTGATCATCACCGTCTTGATGCCCATGCGGCGCAACTCGCCGAAGCGCTCGCGGATGCCGGGCTTGATCACGTCCTTCAGATGGATCACGCCGAGGATCTGCTTGTTGCGCGCCA
>CAZNAH010000023.1:10834-25612 GCA_964570735.1 uncultured Hyphomicrobiaceae bacterium
GATGCGGCGGAGGGACACGCCTTCCGGCGTGCTGGCGTAGGCGAGCATGGCGTCTTCCGCGCCCTTGCGGACTTCGCCGCCGTCCCACAGGTCCGCGCCGCTCATCCGTGTTTCCGCGCTGAAGGGGGTGAAGCCGGTGCACAGTTTCGCATCGCTGGCATAGCCGTATTTCCGGCGCGCGAGATCCACGATGGACTTGCCTTCCGGCGTCTCGTCCGCGAGCGACGACAGGGCCGCCGCCTCAACGAGCGCGCGCTCGTCCACGCCGGGCAGCACATAGAACGCGTCCGCCATGCGGTTGCCGAAGGTGATGGTGCCGGTCTTGTCGAGGAGCAGCGTGTCGACATCGCCGCAAGCTTCGACGGCGCGCCCGGATTTCGCGATGACGTTCGCCTTCACGAGCCGGTCCATGCCAGCAATGCCGATGGCCGAGAGAAGCCCGCCGATCGTCGTGGGGATCAGCGTGACGAGAAGCGCGATGAGGAAGGCGGTCGGCACCACCTCGCCCGAATAGATGGCGAAGGGCTGAAGCGTCACGACGACGATGAGGAAGACGATGGTCATGCCCGTGAGCAGGATGGTGAGCGCCACTTCGTTCGGCGTCTTCTGCCGGTGCGCGCCTTCCACCATCTGGATCATGCGGTCGAGAAAGGATTCGCCGGGCTTGACCGTGACGCGCACCTTCAGCCAGTCGGAGACGACTTTCGTGCCGCCCGTGACGGCCGAGCGGTCGCCGCCCGATTCCCGGATGACCGGCGCGGATTCGCCCGTGATGGGCGATTCATCCACCGAAGCGATCCCGTCAACCACCTCGCCGTCGGCGGGGATCAGGTCGCCCGCCTCGACGAGAACGATGTCGTCGGATGTCAGTTCGCTCGACAGGACGAGATCGTAGTCGCGGCCCTGGCGGGATCGCAAGAGCTTGGCCTGCGTCTCCTGCTGGGTGGCGCGGAGCGAGTCCGCGCGCGCCTTGCCCCGGCTCTCCGCGATGGCTTCCGCGAAGTTCGCGAACAGCACGGTGAACCACAGCCATGCGGCGATTTGCAGGAGTTCTGCCGAATCCGGCCCGCCGATCCAGACCTCGCGAAGGGCCAGCACGGTCGCGAAGATCGAAGAGATCTCCACAACGAACATGACCGGGTTCTTGATCAGCGTGGCCGGGTTCAGCTTGATGAGCGCGTCGCGGAAAGCCTGCTTGGCCGCCCGCCTGTTGAAGAGCGAGGCGGAAGCGCCCGCATCCCGGCTGGCAAAGGTTTTCAGCATGGCTCGCTCCTAAAAGGCCGTTCCGTTCTGGATGGCGAAATGCTCCGCAAGCGGCCCGAGCGCGAGCACCGGGAAATAAGTGATGCTTTCCATGATGATGATGACGAAGATCAGAAGCCCGACGAACAGGGGCGTGTGCGTGGGGAAGGTTCCGGCCGATGGCGGCACCGTACGCTTCGCCCCGACGCTCGCCGCGATGCCGAGGATCGGCACGATGAACGCGAAGCGGCCGATGATCATGCAGAGGCCGAGCATGGTGTTGTGATAAGGCGTGTTGGCATTCAGACCTGCGAAGGCGGAGCCGTTGTTGCCGGTCGCGGAGCTGTACGCGTAGAGCATCTCGGTGAGGCCGTGAGGGCCGGGGTCCTGGATCGAGTCCGCCGCCGACGGGATGACGACCGCGGCCGCTGTCGCAACGAGGATCAGCACGGAGAGCGACAGCATGGCGAGCATGGTCAGCTTGACTTCTTTCGCCTCGATCTTCTTGCCGAGATATTCGGGAGTGCGACCGACCATGAGCCCGGCGATGAAGACGGCCACGATGACGAACATGAGCATGCCGTAGAGCCCGGCGCCGACGCCCCCGAAGATGATTTCGCCGAACTGGATGTTGAGGATGGGGATCATGCCGCCGATCGGCATGAAGCTGTCATGCATGGCGTTGACCGCGCCGCAGGCGAGCGCCGTGGTGATCACGGCCCAGAGCGCCGAGGTCGATGCGCCGAAACGGACTTCCTTGCCTTCGAGGTTGCCGGCGCTCTGGTCGATGGGCAGCGGGGCGAGCAGCGGGTTCGCGCTCGTCTCCGCCCAGACCGTGATCGCGAGGCCCAGCAGGAACAGGATGCCGATCGCACCGAAGATGGCCCAGCCCTGCTGCTGGAACCCCACCATCCGCCCGAAGGTGAAGGTGAGCGCCGCGGGGACGGCCATCATGAGGATCATCTGAATGAAATTCGTGAGCGGCGTCGGGTTTTCAAAAGGGTGGGCCGCGTTCGCGTTGAAGAAGCCGCCGCCGTTCGTGCCGATTTGCTTGATCGCGATCTGCGAAGCGACGGGGCCGCGCGCGATGGTCTGCGTTTCCCCTTCGAGGCCGGTCGCGGCGACATAACCGCTGATCGTCTGCGGCGTGCCGAGCGCGATGAGAATGATGGCGAACAGGATCGCGCCGGGCAGCAGCACGTAGAGGATCGCGCGGGTGAGGTCCACGTAGAAATTGCCGAGCGTGCGGATCTGGCGTCCGGTGAAGCCCCGGATTACCGCGATGGCGACGGCGAGCCCGGTTCCGGCGCTCAGGAAGTTCTGCACCGTGAGGCCGGCCATCTGGCTGAAATAGGACATGGTCCATTCCCCGCCGTAAGCCTGCCAGTTGGTGTTGGTGACGAAACTCGCCGCGGTGTTGAATGCGAGATCGGGGCTGAGCGGTCCGAAGCCCTGCGGGTTGAGCGGGAGCAGGTGCTGCAAGCGCAGGATGGCGTAGAGCAGGGCGAAGCCGAGCGCATTGAAGATCAGGACCGCGCGGGCATAGCGCGTCCAATGCTGCTCATCCGCCGGGTTGATGCCGGCGAGGCGATAGAGCCCGCCTTCGATTGGCTTGATGACGGGCGAGACGAATGTCGGCTCGCCGGTAAAGACGCGCGCCATATAGGCCCCGAGCACGGGCGTCAGCACGATGATGATAGCGATGAAGATGATGATCTGCCAGATATCTTCCGACATGGCGGTTCAGAACCTTTCCGGTCTGAAAAGCACATAAAAGAGGTAGACGAGAAGAAGCGCGGCGACGATGCAGCCGATCCAGTATTCCGCCAGCATGGGGGCCTCCTAAAGCCGTTCGACGCCGGAGATGGCGGCGGCGAAGACCGCGAACATGACGAGACCGAGGCCGAGATAGAGGATGTCGAGCATGGCAACCCTTCCTGATAGCGGGCGTATCAACGCATGCTTCAGCGTAAAAGGTCCATGCCCAATCGGGCGGGCGGGCGTAAAGCCGGTATAAATGGCGCCGGCTCTGTCCTCAGAGCGGCTTGCGCAGCCACTTGCCGATGACGCCGACGATGCCTTCGCGGAACAGAAGCACGCAGATCACGAAGATGACGCCCTGGATCACGGTGACCCAGGCGCCGAACTGCGCGAGATAATTCTGCATCGAGACGATGACGGCGGCGCCCGCGAGGGGGCCGAAGATGGTGCCCATTCCGCCCACCAGCGTCATGAGGATCACTTCGCCCGACATGCTCCAATGCACATCCGTGAGCGTGGCGAGCTGGAACACATGCGATTTCGTCGCGCCCGCGAGCCCCGACAGCGCGGCGGACAGGACGAACACCATCAGCTTGTACTGGTTCGTCTTATAGCCGAGCGAGATGGCCCTTGGCTCGTTGTCGCGGATGGCTTTCAGAACCTGGCCGAAGGGCGAATGGATGACCCGGTAGATGAGCAGCATGCCGAGGAAGAAGATGGCCACCACGAAGTAGTAAAGCGTCAGGTCGTCCTCCAGGCTGATCACGCCGAACAGCGCCCCGCGCGGCACGGCCTGAATGCCGTCCTCGCCGCCGGTGAACTCGGCCTGGAGCGAGAAGAAATAGACCATCTGGGCGAGCGCCAGCGTGATCATGGCGAAATAGATGCCCTGCCGCCGGATCGCGAGGCCGCCGAAGACGAAGCCGAGGGCCGCTGCGATGAGCGTGCCCGAGAGAATGGCGAGTTCCGGCGTCAGCCCCCAGACTTTCGCCGCGTGGGCGGCAACGTAGCTCGCCATTCCGAAGAAGGCGGCATGGCCGAAGGAGAGAAGCCCGCCGAAGCCGAGCAGCATGTTGAAGGCGCTCGCGAACAGCGCGAAGCACAGGACCTTCATCACGAAGACGGGATAGACCGCGAAGGGCGCCACCGCGAGGAGCACGGCGAGACCGAGGAAGAGGGCGCGGTGCAGCGCGGTCACGCTTTTCGATTCATGAACCAGGGCGCGCGCCGCGATCGCTCCGTCGCTCTGGATGTCCTGAACGCTTGCCATTTAAGCCGTCTTCCCAAACAGGCCCGCAGGCTTGATCAGCAGCACGATCGCCATGATGATGAAGATAACGGTTGATGAAGCCTCGGGATAGAAGACTTTTGTCAAGCCCTCGACGACGCCGAGGCTGAAACCGGTGATGATCGCCCCCAGGATCGAGCCCATCCCGCCGATGACGACCACGGCGAACACCACGATGATGAGGTCCGCGCCCATGTTCGGGTTGACGGAGTAGATCGGCGCGGCGAGCACGCCCGCAAGCGCGGCGAGGCCGACGCCGAAGCCATAGGTGAGCGTGACGAGACGCGGCACGTTCACGCCGAACGCCTGGAGCAGCGTGGGGTTCTCGGTCGCGGCCCGCAGATAGGCGCCGAGCCGCGTCTTCTCGATGATGATCCAGGTCGCGAGGCACGCGATCAGCGAAGCGATCACCACCCAGCCGCGATAGGTGGGGAGGAACATGAAGCCGAGGTTATAGCCGCCGGACAGCATCTGCGGGATCTCGTAGGGCAGGCCGGACGAGCCGTATTCGTTGCGGAACAGGCCCTGGATGATGAGCGCGAGCCCGAAGGTAAGCAGTAGCCCATAAAGGTGATCGAGGTGGTAGAGCCGCGAGATGAACAGGCGCTCGATGATGATGCCCGTGAGGCCGACCCCGATCGGCGCGAGGATCAGAGCCCACCAATAGCCGATACCGAGATAATTCAGCAGCATCCACGCCGCGAACGCGCCCATCATGTATTGGGCGCCGTGCGTGAAGTTGATGATGTTCAGAAGCCCGAAGATCACCGCAAGCCCGAGGCTCAACAGCGCGTAGAACGAACCGTTGATCAGACCGAGCAGCAACTGCCCGAAAAGAACCTGCGAAGGCACACCCAAGAGGTCGAATAGCACGGCCCTGCTCCAGGCTTGAGGCGAAGGGGCAGGCTCCGGGAGAGCGCGGAGCCTGCGTTTCGGATCAGTTCGTCTTGACGAGAGGGCAACCGCCGTCCTTCAGCGGACGAAAAGCCTGCTCGGCCGGCGTGGTCGCAAGAATCGTGTAATAATCGTACTGGCCCTTCGATTCCTCTGGCTTCTTCACCTTCACGAGATAGGACGGATGGATCTTGCGGCCATCTTCGCGAACGGAGCCCTTGCCGAAGACCGGATCGTCGGTCGGCATTTCCTTCATCTTGGCGATGACCTTCGCCGTATCCTTGTCGCCGAGCGCGGACACGGCTTTCAGATAGTGCAGAACGCTCGAATAGACGCCCGCATGCACCATGGTTGGCACCTTGCCGCCGGTCTTCTCCATGAAGCGCTTCGACCAGGCCCGGGTGTCGTCGTTGGCGTCCCAGTAGAACGAGGTGGTGACGACGAGGCCCTGCGCGGTCTTCAGGCCGAGCGCGTGGACGTCCGAGATGAAGACGAGCAGCCCGGCGAGGCTTTGCCCGGCTTGCGTGATGCCGAACTCCGCGGCCTGCTTGATCGAGTTGGTCGTGTCGGCGCCGGCGTTTGCGAGCCCGATCACCTTCGCGCCCGAAGCCTGGGCCTGAAGTAGGAAGGATGAGAAATCCTGGGCCGGGAACGGGTGGCGGACCGAGCCGAGCACCTTGCCGCCCGCAGCCTTCACGGCGGCGCTTGTATCGCGTTCGAGGGCATGGCCGAAGGCATAGTCGGCGGTCAGGAAGAACCAGCTGTCGCCGCCCGTCTTCACGAGCGCGCTGCCCGTGCCGTTGGCGAGCTGCCAGGTGTCATAGGTCCAGTGCATCGTATTCGCGTTGCACTTGGAGCCGGTGAGGTCGGACGAGGCCGCGCCGGATACGATGGCGATCTTGTTCTTCTCCTTCGTGATCTCGCTCACCGCGAGCGCGGTGGAGGAGGTCACGAGGTCGCCGATCATGTCGACGCCGTCGGTGTCATACCATTGGCGCGCGATGTTCGAGGCGATGTCGCCCTTGTTCTGGTGGTCGGCGGAGATGATTTCCACCTTCACGCCCTTGCCGGTTTTCTTGAAGTCCTCCACCGCCATTTCAGCGGCTGCGACCGAGCCCTGCCCGGACAAGTCGGCATAGGTTCCGGACTTGTCTGTCAGAATGCCGATCTTGACAGCGACTTCCGCATGGGCCGCGCCGAGCGCCGCGATAAGCGCGCCGGCCGCCACCATGAGCGTTTTCAATTTCATTGAGACACCTCCCAGTTTGCCTCACGATGCAAGGCTTTCCTCACACGCCCAGATAGGCGTGAAGCTTGTCGATGTTCTTGTCGAGGTCCGCATTGGGGATCATGTCCACGACGCGGCCCTGCTCCACCACGTAATGCCTGTCGGCGACGGTCGCCGCGAAGTGGAAGTTCTGCTCCACGAGGATGATGGTGAAGCCTTCGGTCTTGAGCTGCGCGATGATACGGCCGATCTGCTGCACGATCACGGGCGCAAGCCCCTCGGTCGGCTCGTCGAGCAGGAGGGTCTTCGCGCCGGTGCGCAGGATACGCCCGATCGCCAGCATCTGCTGCTCGCCGCCGGAGAGCTTGGTGCCCTGGCTGTTGAGCCGCTCTTTCAGATTCGGGAAGAGCTTGAAAATGCGCTCGATGCTCAGCCCGCCGGGTTTGATCTGCGGCGGAAGCATGAGGTTCTCCTCGACCGACAGGCTCGAATAGATGCCGCGTTCCTCGGGCACGTAGGCGATGCCGAGACGCGCGATCATGCGCGAGGGAAGGGCGATCGTTTCCGTGCCCTCGAACACGACGGAGCCGCGACGCTTGCCGATGATGCCGATGATGGATTTCAGCGTGGTCGTCTTACCCGCACCGTTGCGGCCAAGCAGCGTGATCACCTCGCCGCGGCGCAGATCGAAGGTCATGCCGTGCAGCACGTGGCTTTCGCCATACCAGGCGTGCAGATCCTTCACGCTGAGGACGGGGTCGGCGGTAACCGCTGCCGGAGAAGCCGAAAGCACAGTCGCGTCAGCCATGCCCCACCCCGATATAAGCGTCGATCACGCGCTCGTCCTTCGATACGGTGTCATAATCGCCCTGCGCGAGAATGCGCCCGCGCGCGAGCACCGTGATCCAGTCCGACAGGTTCGCCACGACGGACAGGTTGTGCTCGACCATGAGGATGGTGCGGTCGGCGGCGACCCGCTTGATGAGCGCCGAGATGCGGTCGATGTCCTCCTGCGCCATGCCGGCCGTCGGCTCGTCGAGGAGCAGCATCTCCGGGTCGAGCGCCAGCGTCGTCGCGATTTCGAGGGAGCGCTTCCGGCCATAGGACAGCTCGACGGCCATCGTTTTCGCGAATTCCGCGAGGCCGACGGCGGTGAGAAGCTGGAAAGCCTCCTCGTCGAGTTCGCGCAGGGCGCTTTCCGAGTTCCAGAAATCGAAGCTGTCGCCGCGCTTTCGCTTTTGCAGGGCGATGCGGACATTCTCGATCGCCGTCATATGCGGGAAAATCGCGGAGATCTGGAAGGACCGCACTAAGCCAAGCCGGGCGACATCGGGCGGCGAATATTTCGTGATGTCCCGGCCGTTATAGACGATGCGGCCGCTCGACGGCGACAAGAACTTGGTGAGCAAGTTGAAGCAAGTCGTCTTGCCCGCACCGTTCGGTCCGATGAGCGCATGGATCGTTCCGCGCCGCACGGAAAGGTCGACGCCGTCGACTGCGACGAAGCCCTTGAATTCCTTGGTGAGGCCAGTTGTTTGTAGAATTATGTCGCCGGCCATGCGTCCATCCCTGATTACGCCTGAGAGTGACGAGGAGGCCGATTAAAGTCAACTCCGACTCGACTAAAGTCTTTATTAAAAAACGCTGAGTAAGGAGGTCAGGCCGCGATCCGAAGCTGCGCCACACTATCGCCCTCGCCGTGAAGCTTACGCACGAGTCTCGGCTTCACTTTGAGCGAGGTGATTGCGATCAGGACGGCGGGCTGACGGCCAGAATCCGGGTCATGGGCGCCCTCCAAGGTCATCACGACCCGGCAGGGATGCACGGAGCCGTCGCGCCCTTGCAGCAGCACATCGTCGGAGGCGACCCGCAAGGGGTTCGCGGCGAGCCTCGCGAATATGGATCGCAAGGCGGCGTGCTCGCCGTCGTGCGCGAGCCGCGTCAGATCATGCCCGCGATAGTCGCGCAGCGTCCACCCCGCGTGGCGGCACAGGCGTCCGCCGAGGCTCAGGATGCGCCCGTCATGATCGATGCGGATCAGAGCGTCGAAAGCTTCGACCAGCCGGGACGCTGCATCCTCGCGGGCGGGCGTGACGGTGGACGGGCGCGGGGCAGGCTGTCCGGGCTTCGCGGAAAAAATCGAAGCCGAGGCGGCCTGACGCTTTTCGCGGCAGAGGCGTCGCACCTTCCGTCCGATGGCGCGGAATGCGGCAAGCTCTTCCGGCGTCAGTGCGGAGGGTCCGGCTTTCGCGGCGGCCGCCTTGGCGGCCGGGCGAGGCGCCATCTTCTGACGCAGTGCCGCTGTCGTCTTTGCGCGCGCGGACGGTTTCGCGTTCGCCGGGCCGGCCTTGTCATCCCCGGGCGCGGCCTTCACGATGAGCCCCGCATGCCCGTCCGCGAGGCGGAAGCCTTCGAGATCGAGGAGCAGCTCGTCCGTCGAACCGGCTTCGAGGGGAAGGCTTTCGCGCGAGAGTGCGGGCCGGCGCTTGTAGCGCGCGACGGCGGAAAGGCGGCGCAGCGTCCGGCGCGGCAGCTTCTGCCCGAGAAACGCGAGATCGGGGCCGAAGCGCTCCCTCGCGGACGGATTCGCCCAGACGAACGCCTCGCGGTCGGCGTCCCACAGCCATGCCGGTTGCGGCGAGAACAGGAGATCGGACCAGACGGTTTGGGCTCTGGGGCTTGGCGGGCTTGCGGCCACGTCTTTGTCCTTCAAGGGTTGGGACGCAAAACCACCATGAATTCAGAGGTGCAATTCGCGCCGGATTGCAAGCGTTGCGCGCGCGATCCGCGGACAGCACCCGCCCGTTTTGTGGAAAAGTGGGTCTGGCGAAGCAATTTGTGCAATGCAGCATTTTTTGTATTGCATCGCAGCAAAAACCTGCCTATCTCTTGGTCACACCGCCAGTGAAGAAGGCGGCGTGCCAATCTAAGATCATCTGGAGACAAGCCATGAACCAAGCCATGGATTTCGAGATTCCCTCGTCCGTCCGCGATCTCGCCGCAAAAAGCGTCGATCAGGCGCGCGAAGCCTACAGCCGTTTCCTGGATGCCGCGAAGCAGGCGCATGACATGATGTCGAAGTCGTCCGATGTGATGGCCTCCGGCGCCCGCGAGTTCAACGAGAAGGCCGTGAGATACGCCGAGCAGAACATGCAGGCGAGCTTCGAGCTGGCCCAGCGTCTCGTCAACGCGAAGGACCTCAAGGAAGCTCTTGAGATTCAGAACCACTTCGCCCGCCAGCAGATGGAAGCCTATGCCCAGCAGGCGCAGGAGATGTCCCGCCTGATGGCTCAGTCTGCCCAGAAGGTGAACCCGGTTTCCCAGTACTAAGATTTCGCAGGGTGCGGGCCGGGCCAAAATGTCCGGCTCCGCTATGCCAGGCAGCCATCAGGGCCGCCTGCCGGGCGGTCCGCAAGCGACAGCGGACGCTCGCTCGGCTAGAGTTGAGGCAAACGCCCCGGCCGATTACGCCGGTGAAAACTGGAGATCGACTGTGACGGAAGATCAGATCGAAAAGCCCAGCGAACAGCCGGCCGAAAAGCCCATCATGCCGCTGGCGTTTTCCTCGTCCGGCGCGATGGCCGGTGTTTCGCCCCGCTACTCCATCCCGGACGAGCTTGCGGTTCAGGCCGCCGCGATCGAGAACAGCATGCGCCAGATCGCGCAGGTGGCCGCCGGTGAAATGCAGGAGGCGGGGGAAGCCCTGCGCACCTCCGTCACGCAGGCGTCGCGTCTCTTCGAAGCGGCCATGGCCGGCTTGGCGGAGTCTGCCGCCGCTTTCAACGGCACCCTGCTGCGGGCTGCGCAGGAGCATATCAATGAAGGCATGGTCCTCATTCAGGACCTGACCGCGGCGCGCGATCCGGCCGAGGCATTCGCCATTCAGGCGCGTTACGTCCAGCGCCAGGTGATGCTTCTGTCCGACCAGGTCGAGGATTTCCACGCCGCCGCCGAACGTCTTCTTGAAAGCGCATCCGCCCCTGTTCAAGCCGAAATGATGCGCTCGGCCCAGAGATTCCGGAGCTGCTGATCCCGGCGGCGTAAGCGCTCCTGCGCTGTCAACCCCGATATTGACCCGCGCGTCCGCGCGCCCCACATCGAACTTGTCACAGCCCGCGAAACGCGGTTAAGTGCCATCAATCGTCGGCGATGCCGCTGTAGCTCAGTTGGTTAGAGCGCTAGATTGTGGATCTAGAGGTCCCCCGTTCGAGCCGGGGCAGCGGTACCATACAAAGCAAAGACGCTCTTCTCAAAAACTCGCGCGCGTCCCTTCAGGCTAAACCTCCAGGCTTTGCTGCGGTGGTGCCCACGCGCGCCCGCTGGCCGAGCCCCACAATGATCCCGACCAATCCGGCGAACACCCATGTTGACGCGTCCATGTGCTCGCCGAGCACGAGTTGCGACAGGACCAGCGTGACGAAGACCTGAAACAGCTGGAGTTGCCCGACCTTGGCTACGCCGCCGAGAGCCAAGCCGGCGTTCCCTCCGGCACCTCTTATTGGCTCGTCGCGGAAGAAAGCCGCAGCGACGAGCCTGGCATTGCGGCGTTCCGCGACTGGATCATGGCGGAGGCTGCCGCCTCGCCGCGGCAGGTCGCAGACGGAACGCCATCAGGTTAAAAGATTTCTCCACATGTGATGGATTTATCCTCGGCGGAAGGGGCGCGGTGGAGCGGCTGACGATGGGCATAGGCATCCGCAATGCGCCAGAAATCGCCATTGTTGAGGCCGATATCCTTCAAGGTGCGGCGGTCGAGCCGGTGAAGCTCCGCCAGGGCTGTGCGCCGCCTGTGCCAGACGATTACCGCAGCGACGGCTGCCCTGATCCCTGCCGCCACCCAGCGCCCCGCAGCTCCGAGGAGACGGCACGCGCTACGGCTTGCCGCGCCCAAAGCGCGCCGCAGCGCCTCGTCGCGCAGATGCCGGGTCCTGATCAATAAAGAGAAGGGGTCTCTGTCCTGCGAGCCCATTATGTGTGCCTCCCGGTGCGCGCCCGCGCGGAAGGGACAGCCTCGCGGCTCCTTCGCTCCGACGCTGGACGTGTGAGGGATTTGCTGCCTGCCGCCCATTCGGGGCGCTTCGAAACGCGCCGGTTCTTTCGGGTGAGCGCGTTGCGAACAGGCAAAGCTTACCCGAGAGGGGGGCCGCAACAACTGAGAAACGCTTCCCGTCGGGTGAGGAGAATAGCGGTCGTCTGACGACGCGCACGGAGCAGGAAAAAGGGCGAACTGCGTTCAGGCGCCCTTCAGGGGTTGATCGAGACCGCCCGGAACCACGCCGATCGCCGAGGCCGCCGGGCGGCCAAAGTTTTGCTATCGCTGCGAGCGATTGCGCCTATCTCAACAAACCGTTTCGAATGAATGCCGCCATCGCCTAGGCTACCGGCAATATCCAGTCTAGTTGGTTGACGGCGAATGCAGGACGTGGAGAGTCGTTGGCTCAAACTCACCATTTCGGCAATTCTTGCAATCTTTGTCGGAATAGGTCTTTCCAGGTTTGCCTATTCGCCGCTGATCCCCGTCCTTGTAGCAGCAGACTGGTTCACGCCGGTCCAGACGGGCTATCTCGGCGCCGCGAACCTCGCCGGATACCTTGCCGGCGCGCTGGCGGGCCAGCAGGCCGCCAAACGATGGCAGGCAAAGCAGACGTTACGGTTCATGATGCTGGGCGCGACCGTCGCCTTCTTCGCCAGCGCCACGCCGGTCTCCTTCGGGTGGTTCTTCCTATGGCGTTTCGTGTCGGGCTTGACCGGCGGCGCGCTTATGGTGCTTGCCGCCCCGACCATCCTCCCCTTCGTCCCCGAGTCGAGACGCGGGCTGGCGGCCGGGCTCGTCTTCACAGGTGTCGGATCGGGCATGGTGCTGTCGGGCACACTTGTGCCGGCGCTGGTATCGCTTGGACCAGCGATAACGTGGTGTTTGCTCGGCCTGCTCTCCTTGATAGCGACCGCCTGGGCATGGAACGGGTGGCCGGCTGAGGCTCCCCCTCAAGCCGCGCCCTCATCGGCCGGCGGAACGCTCGGGCTCGCCACATTCCGCCACCCGCAGCTCGTCACGGTCTATGTCGTCTATGGCCTTGTGGCCGTGGGCCTTGTGCCGCATATGGTCTTCCTGGTCGATTTCATCGCGCGGGGACTCACGCGCGGCGTGGACGTCGGCGGCTGGTATTGGGTCGTGTTCGGTGTCGGTGCGCTGCTCGGCCCCGTGATCGCCGGCCGGCTGGCTGACAGAATCGGCTTTGCGAACGCGCTTCGCTGCGCGCTCATGCTTCAGGTCGTTTGCGTCGCGCTGCCGGTCTTTGACACCACAACGGCCGCCCTGATCGTCTCCAGCCTCTTTGTCGGGGGTGCGGTGTCCGGCACTGTCCCGCTTGCTCTCGGACGCACGCAGGAAATCATCGCCAACCCGCGCGACCGAAAGACAGCCTGGAGCGTCGCCACCGTCGTGTTCGCCCTCGGGCAGGCATCCGCTGGATACCTTTTCTCATACATCTTCGCCGTGACCGGCGGCGACTACTCGCTGCTGTTCATCTTCGGGTCGGCTGCGATGAGCCTCGCGCTGATCGTCGCACTGACGTCGCACGGCAGCTCCGGGCGCCCGCCGATGCAGGAGTAGTGTTAGAGGAATTCTCGGCTGAGAAATCAGGAATGGTGCCGCTTGCGTGACTCGAACACGCGACCCCATCATTACGAATGATGTGCTCTACCGGCTGAGCTAAAGCGGCTGAGGTCAATGGCACATACATATCAACGGTCGCGGAGTGACGCAAGGATGCGTGTCGCATCCGCAGCATCGCCGGGATGAGCGAGGCGCAAGGCTGCGAAAGGCTTCAGCAGGCTCAGACGGGTTGCCGGTAGCGCGTGAGGGGTGTGCTCGTGTCCTCCGGCTCGGCGTCCTTCGGCCCCGGGTCGTCGGGCGCGCGCCCAGGAACGAAGATCGTCGGCTGCCGTGGCTTTGGCCTGGGACGAGGCTCCGGGAGGGCCAGCGGTCGGGAGGGTGTTTGAACCGGGGCGACGCGCGCCTCGCCAAGCGGTTCGGCATTGGTTGAAATCTCTGCCTCCGCGACCAATGGCGTTTGTCCGAGGCCGATCTGCTTTGTCCCCTGGTCCGAGGCGGTTGAATTATGATCGGAAGCGATGGCGACCGGTGTTTCGGCGGGCGTGCGCGCGGCTTTCGCGTCGGCGGCATCCGGTGCGGCAGGGCGCACCGGAGCAATCGGGGCTGCCGCAGGAGCCGCGGTTTCGGTGGGTTCGATGTCGATGACGGGGTCGCTCAGGCCGGAGATTGGCGTCGCGTCGGACTCGCGGACCGCGGCGATCTCCGCCCAGACTTCCTCGCCGGCGCCGGGTGTGTTCGCAGTCGGGGGCGTTCGCCACTCGTAAGCGCCAAGCGCACCGCCGGGCGTGACGGGAAGCCATTCACGCGAAACCGATCCGTCCGGGGCGACCCAGGCGGGGTCGGGCGCGGCGCGCCCCGCGCGGGCCAGCCATTCGCGGGCGCGCCCCTTATCGCGGTGCTGGCCAGCCTCGATGCGCGCCATGAGCACGCAAACCCGGGCGGTGGGCTGGCCGGCGAGCCTTGGGGCCAACGCCTCGCGGGCCGCATCCCAGTCCTTGGCCTCGACGGCGGCGGTCGCGATGGCGATGTCCGCTTCAGGGCCGGGAGCCGCGGAAGCAGCCAGCGCCTTCACCCGCGCGAGCCGGTCGCGCGGGCTGTCGCCCGGACGGGCGTGCGCATAGATGAGCGCGAGATCGGGATGAGGGTTCAGCTTCCAGGTCTGCGCGATGACCTTGGCCGCGCGGTTGGCATGGCCCTGCCCGGCGAGCACCCGCCCCGCGATCACCGCGGCCGGCACCAGCGCGGGGGCGAGCGCATGGGCTTCAAGGGCGAGATCGACGGCTTTCGCGGGATCGGTATCCTCGATTTCGCGGGCGAGCGCGGTCAGCGCGGCGGCCCGGCGGCGATTTGCTTCCTCGCGATCCACATGCCTGTACTGCCGGGCAAGGTTCAGCGTCCGCAGCGCTCCGCGCCAATCCCCCTCGCGCGCCTGCAATTCGAACAGGGCCTGCGAGGACCACGGCGCGGACGGATGCGTGGCGAGCGAGCGCTCCGCGAACTGCTTCGCCGCTTCCAGTTCGCCCGCGCGCTTGGCTTCGAGAAACAGCCCGCGCAGGCCGAGGGCGGACATCTCGGGCGAGGAGAGCATCCGCTCGAAACTCTGTCGCGCGGCGATCCCGTCCCCGATCAGTTGCGCGGACTGGGCCTGAAGCAGGAGCGCGAGCGGGTCGTCGCCGACCATTCTGGAGGCGAGCGCGGCGGCTCGCGACGCGGCATGCGCATCGCCCGCGCCCGCAGCGAAGATGCCCC
>CAZNAH010000024.1:0-13674 GCA_964570735.1 uncultured Hyphomicrobiaceae bacterium
AGGCAGCATGCGTTGCGACGCCAACGTCTCGGTGCGCCCGGTGGGTTCGACCGAACTGCGCACCCGCTGCGAGATCAAGAACGTCAATTCCATCCGCTTCATCGGACAGGCGATCGAGAGCGAGGCGCGCCGCCAGATCGGCATCATCGAGGATGGCGGCGCCATCCGCCAGGAGACCCGCCTGTTCGACCCGAAAACGGGCGAGACGCGCTCCATGCGCTCTAAGGAAGAAGCGCACGATTATCGCTATTTTCCCGATCCGGACCTGTTGCCGCTCGTCCTGTCGGGCGAGTTCATCGAGGGGCTCAAAGCCGGCCTGCCCGAGCTTCCGGACGAGAAGAAGGCCCGCTTCGTGACGGAGTATGCGCTCTCCGCTTACGATGCGGGCGTGCTGACGGCGGATCGCGCTTCGGCGGACTTCTTTGAAACGGTGGCGCGCGGGCGCGACGCCAAGCTTGCCGCGAACTGGATCATGGGCGATTTCTTCGCCGCGCTGAACCGCACGGGGCGCGACATCGCCGACAGCCCCATCCCCGCCGCCCATCTCGGCGAACTCATCGACCTCATCTCGTCGAACGTCATCTCCGGGCGCATCGCGAAGGAGGTTTTCGAGATCATGATCGAGACGGGGCACGCGCCGGCTGCGATCGTGGAGGAGCGCGGGCTGCGCCAGGTGACGGATACCGGCGCGATCGAAAAGGTCGTGGACGAGATCATCGCGGCGAACCCGAAGCAGGTCGAACAGGTGCGCAGCAAGCCGAAGACGCTCGGCTGGTTCGTGGGCCAGGTGATGAAGGCGACGGGCGGGAAGGCGAACCCGGAAGCGGTGAACGCCATCCTGCGCGACAAGCTTGAAGTCGTGGACTAGGCTTTACGTCTTGGCCTCTTCGCCCGCGGCGTAGCGCTGCAAAATAGGTCGAGGTCACGTCGCTCAAGTGCTGGTCGATCCAGGACGCCATGGCCTCCTCTTCCTCCAGGGTCTGCCGGAGGGGTTGCAGCGCGTTCGCGTTGCCGGTCAGCTCCGCGAGCTGGCAAAGCGATTTGTAGGACGCGATCTCGAAATTCTCGAACGCATAGTTCGCGTAAGTGTTCTTGAGGATTTCGTCCTGGGAGAAGGCGTGCGTGATCGCCCCGAGATTGCCCATGATCGATGTGCCGGTATCCTTCAGCGTGGAGGGCTGCTCGTTGAGCCGTCCCAGCAGCATGTCCAGGCGCTTGATTTGGGATTGGGTTTCTTCGACGTGCCGCTGCAAGCGGTCCTTCACCTGCGGATAGTGTTCGATGCGCTCGATCTGGCGGTTCATCAGCAAAAGCGCCTGATTTTCCAGCGCGTGGGCATTGCGCAGGCCAGTCACGAAGACATCACGGGCGCGGTCCTTGCCGGTGTCGTAAGCCATGGGGATCCCTTTCGGAAATGGAAGCGGCCTCTCCCCTCAACAGGGCGTCACCGGCGATGTTCCCTCGGCGCGCGCGGATTGCGCTGGCTCTCATGCACCCCGTAGGCCGGCTGGCTGCTGGTGAGCGTCGCGATGAGGATCGCCGCGAGGCCCAGCGCGACGTGCGGCCAGTAGACGATATCCGCGAAGTCGAACAGCCAGGGCGACAGGGTGAGGAAGATGCCCGCAAGGACGTCGATCCCCAGATGCACAGGCATGGGGATGACCCGAACGGCGGAGGCTTCATAATCCGTGAGCAGCGCCATGACGATCACGGAGATGCCGAGCCAGACCATGATCCATTGCTTCTCGCCGCCTGTGAAGCCGAGGATGAACGGCGCTGCGATCAGGGCAATTCCGTAGAGATAATCGAGAATTCCGTGAATTCGTGTCGGGATGGGCATGGCGTGCACCGGGTTGTTTATGTGTTCGCCCGCTGCAAGGATTGCCGGCCCGCCTTTGTTCCGATGAGCCGGGCGGCATTCTTGCATCGACAGACGGAGCATCTGGCGGCATAAGGGATTTCCCCATCCCAGAACCGGCCTTTTGAGGTGATCCGATGCCCCATGCGATCCGTGTCCATGCTTACGGCGGCCCCGAGGCGTTGCAGTGGGAAGAGGTTGATGTGGGCGAGCCGGGACCAGGGCAGGCGAAGCTCCGCCAGCACGCCATCGGGCTCAACTATATCGATGTGTATCACCGCACGGGGCTTTATCCCATGCCGTCCTTCCCGTTCACGCCGGGAAGCGAGGGCGCCGGTGAGGTGATAGCGGTGGGCGATGGGGTGACGGAGATCGCGGTGGGCGACCGGGTGGCCTATGCCGGTCCCGTCGGCTCCTACGCCGAGGAGCGGCTGATCCCCGCCGACCGCCTCGTCAAGCTACCGGACGGCATCGACTACCAGACGGCGGCCTCGATGATGCTGCAAGGCATGACGGTGCGCTACCTGTTCAAACAGACCTATCCCGTGACCAAAGACACGGTCATGCTCTTTCACGCGGCGGCGGGTGGCGTGGGCCTGATCGCCTGCCAGTGGGCCGCGCATATCGGCGCGAAGATCATCGGCACGGTCGGCTCCGAGGAAAAAGCGGACCTCGCGCGCCAGAACGGGTGCAGCCACACCATCAACTACCGTTCGGAAGACTTCGTCGCGCGTGTGAAAGAATTGACCGGCGGCGCGGGCGTGGATGTGGTCTACGACTCCATCGGCAAGGACACCTTCCCCATGTCGCTCGATTGCCTGAAGCCGCGCGGCCTGTGGGTGAGTTTCGGCAACGCGTCCGGTCCTGTGCCGCCGTTCGAGGTCGGCATGCTCTCGAAGAAGGGCTCGCTTTATGCCACGCGGCCGACGCTTGTCACCCACATCGCCTCGCGCGAGCAACTCGTCGAAACAGCCGAAGACCTCTTCACGATGGTGCAGCTTGGCCGCATCCGCGTGCCCGTGAACCAGACCTATGATCTGAGCGACGCCGCGCAGGCCCACCGCGATCTTGAGGCCCGCAATACAACGGGCTCGACCGTTATGCTGACGAGCTATGCGGAGCGGCGCATTCCGCGAGCCGTGCGCGGCGAACTTTGAGGGTTTTCGTGAGTCCGAGCCGCCCGCCGCGCTATTGAACGACGCGGGACGCGCGCGGCAATTCGGGCCGCGAGGCAACGCCTGTCCGGGGGCCGCACATATCGTCGAGCTCCGACGTGCGGGCTTTTTGGCGACCGCCGGGGCGAGGTTCCTGGAACATCAGATAATAAACGCAATCTGCGCTGATGCGGCTCGTCATTTCGTAATGAAAGCGCTCGAACGTCAGGCTTTCAGCTTCAAGCCGGGTCAGAAGATCATGACCTTGAAGGAACTCACCGGATGTGCACTGCGCCGTGGCAGCGCCCGGCAGGCAGGCCATTAAAAAACCGCTCAACAAAATGCCTTTCCTCATCGTCAAATGCCCCCGCGCGGAACGCCTCTTCAATCGGATCCGCATATTTTAATTAGTTTTTCTTATGCCTATGACAAACTCGCGACAGCCGGACATTCCGCCGGATTTTTTTTTAACAGCATTTCGCGAACCTCGGGCTGGCCTCCTGCGACCTATCCCTGCAACATTTAAGCATCCAGGAGGTTCCAAATGTATACAAAACTATATGCTGCCGTACTCACAATCGCGACGGCTCTTGCCGGCCAGGCGCACGCCCGCTACACCACCGAGTGCCCCTACACCGTAACCGGCGTCGCCTATCACGACGTCCTGAAAATCCGCGCGTGGCCTTCGCCACAGTCGCGCGTCATCGGCGTGCTCGCGCCCGGCGAGAGCGGCGTCATCGTCACCCGTTTCAAGGGGAATTGGGGGCGGCTCTACGGCGCGGCGAACGGCTGGGTGAACATGCGCTACCTGCGCGCGAACTGCCATTAGCGTCCTGAATTTGAGGATTGGCGCTGCGGCCGGGCCATACGGTCTGGACGGTCGCGGGTGCGGCTCTTATAGCTCATCGCGAACTATTCTTTCCGCGACGGCTGGAGCGCATCGTGCACGACATCAAATGGATCAGAGACAACCGCGAGGCGTTCGACGCGGGGCTGAAGAAGCGCGGCCTCGATGCGATGTCGGGCCTGGTTCTCGCGCTCGACGAGCAGCTTCGCGCGGTAAAGGCGCAGGTGCAGGAGGCGCAGGCGCGCCGCAACGCCGCATCGAAGGAGATCGGCAAGGCGAAGGGCAAGGGCGGCGATCCTGCGCGCGCCGAAGCGCTGATGGCCGAGGTCGCGGCGCTGAAGGAGGCGATCGCCGAGGGCGAGGAGCGCGAACGCGCGCTCGACAAGGAGCTGCACGACCTGCTCGCGGGCATCCCCAACCTGCCGCTCGACGATGTGCCGGAAGGTCGCGACGAGCGCGACAATGTGACGGTGCGCGAGTGGGGCGAGCCGCGCGCGTTCGATTTCACGCCAAAGCCGCATTACGAGCTGGGCGAGGCGCTGGGGCTGATGGATTTCGAGGGTGCCGCGCGGATATCGGGCGCGCGCTTCACGGTGCTGAAGGGCGGGCTGGCGCGGCTGTCGCGGGCGCTCGGGCAGTTCATGCTCGATTTGCATACGCAAGCTGCGCATCGCACGCAATCGGGCGTCGAGATCGGCGGCTACACGGAGGTCAACCCGCCGCTTCTTGTGAAAGATGACGCCGCCTACGGAACTGCGCAACTGCCGAAGTTCGCTGAGGATTTATTTTGCTTCTCATCGCTCCTGGATATCGAACCCTTGCTTGATAGAATTTCAGACGATTTCGAAAATCTGATCCCAAGCGGCGGGCAGCACGAGTGGGACCCCGACTTGGACGAGCTAGAGGAGTGGGGACGCGAGTCTCTTGAAGAACTGCTTGACGAATGGCGCAAGGCTTATCAGGGCATGGCGCAAGCGCAGAACCGACTATGGCTCATCCCCACCGCCGAAGTCTCCCTGACCAACCTCGTGCGCGAGCAAATCCTCCCCGAAGCCGGCCTTCCCCTGCGCTTCACCGCGCTCACGCCCTGCTTCCGCGCGGAGGCCGGTGCTGCGGGCAAGGACACGCGCGGCATGATCCGCCAGCACCAGTTCGAGAAGGTCGAACTCGTCTCCATCACCACGCCGGAACAGTCCGCCGCCGAGCATGAGCGCATGACGGCCTGCGCGGAAGAAGTGCTGCGCCGCCTCGAACTGCCTTACCGCACCATGCTCCTGTGCACCGGCGACATGGGCTTCGCCTCGCGCAAGACCTACGACATCGAGGTGTGGCTGCCGGGCGCGCCGCACGAGGACGGCGGCATGGGCGCCTACCGCGAGATTTCATCCTGCTCGGTCTGCGGCGATTTCCAGGCGCGCCGCATGGACGCCCGCTTCCGCTCGGCCGAGACGGGCAAGCCGCAATTCGTTCACACGCTGAACGGCTCCGGGCTGGCGGTCGGCCGCACGCTGATCGCGGTCATGGAGAACTACCAGGAGGCCGACGGCGCGATCCGCGTGCCCGATGCGCTCGTGCCGTATATGGGCGGCGTCACCCGCGTCGCCCGCTCATGAAGGTGGCCGACGTCATCCGGCTGATCGAGGCGGATGGATGGAGTGTTGTGGCCATCAGGGGAAGTCATCGACAATACAAGCATCCGGACAAGCCGGGACGTGTTACCATTGCAGGGAAACCCTCTGACGACCTCGCCCCGGGCACGCTCAACAGTATTCTCAAACAGGCGGGGCTGAAATCGAGGCAGTAATGCGATACGCTGTGGTGATCGAAAAAGCAGAGCGTAATTTCTCAGGCTATGTGCCGGATTTGCCGGGCTGTGTTGCGACCGGCGCAACGCCTGAAGATGTTGAGCGCGAAATCAAGCTGGCGATCGCGTTCCACATTGAGGGGCTGAGGCAGGACGGTCTGGTGCCGCCTGAACCGCGCGCGACGCTGACTTACGTTGACGCCTGAGCCTGGCGCTGATTACCTCGCATCAGCAACGCAAGCGGGGAAGAATGCGCATTCTCATCACCAATGACGACGGCATCGAAGCGCCGGGGCTCGATGTCTTGCAGAAGATCGCATCCGACCTGTCGGACGATGTGTGGGTGGTCGCGCCCGAGACGGACCAGAGCGGGGCGGCGCATTCGCTCACCCTTCACGAGCCGCTGCGGCTGCGGCAGCTCTCGGAGCGCGTCTTCGCGGTGAAGGGCACGCCGACCGATTGCGTCATCATGGGCGTCCGGCATATCCTTGCGGAGAAACGGCCCGACCTCGTGCTTTCGGGCGTCAACCGCGGCTCGAACCTCGCGGACGACGTGACCTATTCCGGCACGATCGCGGGCGCGATCGAGGGCACGCTGCTCGGCGTTCCCTCCATCGCGATGAGCCTCGCCATCAATTACGAGGATACGGCCAACATCTATTGGGAGACCCCGATGGCGCTCGGCGCGGACCTCGTGCGCAAGCTGATGGAGGCGGGCTGGCCGCGCGATGTACTTCTGAACGTGAATTTCCCGGACCGGGAACCGGGAAAGGTGAAGGGCATTGAAATCACGGAGCAGGGGCGGCGCGACCAGGATTTCCTGCGCATCGAGGATCGTCTGGATACGCGCGGAAACCCTTATTACTGGCTTGGGTTCAAGCCGCGTTCCTCGAAGCCTGAGAAGGGAACGGATATGTGGGCGGTGCTGTCGGGGGCGATCTCGGTCACGCCGCTCTATCTCAATCTGACGCACATCGAGACGTGCAGAAAGCTGATGCTGCACCTCGATAGCTGAGGCCGGGCGGCCGGCCGGCAAAGGCGGGTGCAACCCATGGACGGGCAGGATCGTGACGCGCTCATCGCCGCGCTGAGAAACCGGGGCATCGCCGACGACCGCGTTCTCGACGCCATCGCCACGGTGCCCCGCGAGGCTTTCGTGTCAGAGGCTTACCGGGAAGAAGCCTATCTCGACACCGCGCTGCCCATTCCCTGCCACCAGACCATTTCGCAGCCTTTCGTCGTCGCCTACATGACCGAGAGGCTGAGGCTCACGCCCCGATGCGACGTTCTGGAAATCGGGACGGGGTCCGGCTATCAGGCGGCCATCCTCGCCATGATCGCGCGGCATGTCTATACGATGGAGCGCCACGAGGCTCTGCGCGACCTCGCCGTCGGGCGGTTCGAAGCGCTGGGCATCGGCAATATCACGGCTATCGTCGGCGACGGGATGGCGGGGTGGCCGGAACAGCGCACATTCGACCGCATCCTCGTCACGGCCGCCGCGTCTGAAGTGCCTGACGCCCTCATCAAGCAACTGAGCCTGTGCGGAGCCATGCTCATTCCCCTCGGAACGCGCCGCATCCAGCATATCACGCTCGTCACGCGCACGGCCGACCGCATCGAAATGCAGAAGCTTCTGCCCGTGCGCTTCGTGCCGCTGCTGAGCGGCTCCGGCATGGAAACAAATTGAATTAAGGTGTCGGAAACCGCGTTTTGCGTTCCCTCGCGGCAGCGGCCGGAAGTGCGAATGCGAACGACCCGTTAAACCGGATCTTAAGCCTTGCCCGCCTATCACTTTGGTAAAGTGAGGTGCGGCAAAATGAGTAAATCGTCAGTCAGTGTGTGTGGGCGCACGCACGTTAAACGGCTCGCCCAGGTTACTATCGTGCTCGCCACGGGCCTTGCCGCGGCGGGATGCAGTTCAGGCGTCGAGCGGCTGTCGTCCGCCTCGTTCGGAAGCGGATATGCCGAGGCGCCCGATGCGGGGCGCACGCAAACCGCGCAAGTCCAGTCCCCCGCGAAAGCGACGGCCCATGGTCCGGCCGATGTGAGCCCGCGGGTGCAGGTCGCAAGCGCCGCGCGCAGCGGCCCCTCGGGCGGGTACCTCCAGGTCGCGCGCGTCGATCTCGCTCCGCTGGAGCCGGCGCAAAGCGCGCCCCGCGTGCAGACCGCCGACGGCTATGGCGCCTACAACAAGGGTCCGCTGCGCGATGGCGTCTATGGCGGACCCCGCGTGATCACCCCTTACGACGCCCCGTACGGGCGCGGCCCGGCCCTTCCTCCGGACGAGGACCTCATCATCGAGGATGGCCCCCCTGCACACGGCAAAGGCCCCTACAAGCCGTCCCGCTACGATCATGACCGCGGGCCGCGTCATCGGGGCGATCCTGGGCCGGTCCACGGCTACAAGGATGGTCCCGATTATCCCGATGAACCCCATGCGGGCGTGCACGATCGCGGACCGGACGAATATGGCGATGGCCCGAAGCTGCCCCGTCATGCGGGACCGCATCCGGGCAAGGCGGGCGGCAAGATCGTGAAGGTCGAGCCGGGCGACACGCTGTATGCCATCGCCATCCGCCACGGCTCCACCGTGCGCGACATCATCGCGGCGAACGGCTTGCATGATGACGTGATCCACGTGGGACAGGAACTGATCGTTCCCGGCGTCGGTCCCGTGGCCTACGCGGCGACCGTCAAGCCCGATCCGCGCCGCGACACCAAGGGGCCGCGCTGCGTCGAGACCGGCCAGTGCCATGTGGTCGAAGCGGGCGAAAGCCTCGGCTCTATCGCCAAGGGTCACGGCGTGGCGGCCATCGAGATCCTCGAAGCCAACGGCCTGAGCGATCCGCGCCAGATCCGGCCCGGCCATGTGCTGACGATCCCCCATGGCAAGCCGAGCGCCCGCACCAGCGAGGCCGACAAGACCGTGGCGCCATACGGGAAGAAGCCGAACACGCGCGAGCAATACGCGGCGCGCAGCGAGGCGGTCGCCCGTGACGGCGCTTACCCTGCGCCTTCCGATGAGGTGACGGCCTCGTCGGAGCCGCGCGCGGAAGACGGAAAGGCGCAGCCCTCGGCGGCCGAGCCCCAGCGTTACGCGGCTGTCGATCCGGCCACCGCGCCCGCAGGCGACGCGGAGAAAACCTGCGAGGCCGCGCTGTCGAACCCGCTGCCCCGCAGCGGCCGCACCTTCCGCGAGCCGGTCGAGGGTCTCGTCATCCAGAAGTTCGGTCCGCAGCCCGACGGCGGCATGAACGAGGGCATCAACATCTCCGTGCCGAAGGGCACGCCCATTAAGGCCGCGGAAAACGGCGTGGTGGCCTATGTGGGCAACGAGCTGTCGGGCTTCGGCAACCTCGTCCTCATCCGCCACGCGGACGATTACGTCACGGCCTATGCTCACACCGAAGAGGTGCTGGTGAAGCGCTGCGACGTGGTGAAGCGCGGACAGGTCATCGCCAAGGCCGGCGCGACAGGCGATGTCTCGCAGCCGCAGCTCCACTTCGAGATCCGCAAAGCCTCGAAGCCCGTGGATCCGACCACGCTGTTCTGATTGCTTCGTGCTGCGCCTCCGAACGGGGCAGGGCACCTCAAGCGCGGTATCGGCCGATCCTCACCTGGCCGGTGCCGCGCTCTTTTTCAGGCTGGCGGAAGACGCTGCCCGAGCCGCCCGGCAAGGTCCTGGATGAACTGCCAGGCCACGCGCCCCGACCGGCTGCCCCGCGTCGCCGCCCATTGCAGCGCCTCCGCCTTCAGCCGCTCCTCGCCGATGTCGAGGCCGAAGTGCTCCGCATAGGCCCTCACCATGCCGAGATAATCGCTCTGGCTGCAATTGTGGAACCCGATCCACAGGCCGAAGCGGTCCGACAGCGAGACCTTTTCCTCCACCGCCTCGCCGGGGTTGATCGCGGTCGCGCGCTCGTTGTCCATCATGTCGCGCGCGAGAAGATGCCGGCGGTTCGATGTCGCATAGAACACGACGTTTTCGGGCCGCCCCTCGATGCCGCCCTCCAGCACAGCCTTGAGCGATTTGTACGAGGTGTCGCCCGCATCGAACGAGAGATCGTCGCAGAACAGGATGAAGCGCTCAGCCTTGCCGCGCAGGTGCGAGAGGCATTGCGGCAGGCTCGCAATGTCCTCGCGGTGAATTTCCACGAGCTTCAGCGGCGGCAGCCCATCCCGCTCGGACCGCGCCGCGACCTCGGCATGAACCGCCTTCACGAGCGAGCTCTTGCCCATGCCCCGCGCGCCCCAGAGCAGCGCATTGTTGGCGGGCAGTCCCTTCGCGAAGGCGAGCGTGTTGTCGAGCAGTGTGTCCCGCATGCGGTCCACGGCTTGCAGCAGACCGAGCGGCATGCGCGACACCTGTTCGACCGCGTGGAACTCCTGCGTGTCGGACTGCCAGGTAAAAGCCGAGGCGGCGGAGAAATCGAAAGGCGGCCGTGGCGCGGGCGCGAGCCTTTCGAGCGCATCGGCGATGCGGCGCAGGAGAGCCGGGGTGTCGTCGGTCATCGGGTATTTCCGCATGGCGGGAAGCGGGGCTGTCTGGGCGGGCGCGGCCTCGGCGGACGGGCAAGCCTTGCGCGTTGCATAAATTTCACATCGCCCGTCTGGAATGCGACCGGACTGTGATTTATTTTAAGCGGACCGTAAACGTTTTATTCTAGCCGTTGCAGCACCGGCTCTTCCGGCTATAACGGTGGCGGTCTGGCAGCGGCCCGCTCACACACGCTCCCTCATCTCCGATCCGCCGGCCTATAAGAGGACGATATGTTCATCACCCCAGCCTTTGCACAAGCCGCAACCCCTGCGCCGGGCGGCGGGGACATCATCATCCAGCTCGTACCCTTCCTCCTGATCTTCGTGATCATGTACTTCCTGATCATCCGGCCGCAGCAGAAGCGCGTCAAGGAGCATCGCGACATGGTCGCCGCCATCCGGCGCGGGGATGTCGTGGTCACGGGGGGCGGGCTCATCGGCAAGGTGGTGCGCGTGATCGGCGACAATGAACTTCGCGTGGAGATCGCCGACGGGGTGCAGATCCGCGTCGTCAAGGGCAGTGTCACGGAAGTCCGCGCCAAGACGGAGCCGGTGCGCGAGCGCGCACGCCCCGAGCCGGAGGACGAGGACGAAGACGAGGCTTATGCCGACGACGAGATGATCGACGAGACGCCCGAGCCGCGCCAGCCGAAGCGCGCGGCGGAAGCCGCCTCTGCTCCGGCCCGTAAGTCCGGGGTCGCGCCGAACAACGGAAACGGCCGCAAGCCTGCCGCGAAGGCCACGCAGAACAAGGCGAGGCCGCGCAGCAAGCCGCAGGCCGCCGCTCAGGCGTCCCGCGTCGCGAAAGTGCCGGCCAGTCCGGCGGGCGCCCAGACCGGTGAAGAGGTCGCCGAGGCGGCGAACCGCGATGCCGCTGTGAAAGCGCTCTCCGACACTCTGGACGCCTCCACCGAAAAGGGCGGCAAGACCGCCGACGGCGCGACGAAAAGCGAAGCCTGAGGACGCCGCCGCCTCCCTCAAGGGCGTGACAGGATCATATCGACACCATGCTGTATTTCTCGCGCTGGACCGTAATCCTCATCTTCGTCGTCTCGATCGGCGGTGTCGTCCTGACGATCCCGAACCTGTGGCCGGGCTACAATCAGACGGTACCGTCTTGGGCGCAGCTACCGCGCATGCCGCTCGGCCTCGACCTCCAGGGCGGCACGCACCTGCTCTACGAGATGGACACGGATCAGATCCGCAAGGAATGGCTCGAATCGATCTCCGTCGAAACGCGCCGCGTGCTGCGTGAGGAAAAGATCGCCCATCTCGGTGTCAGGATCGCGGGCGATCAGGTCCGCGCGACCATCCGCGAACCCGATCAGGTGACGCGCGCCTTCGAGCGCCTGCGTCAGATCGCTCAGCCAGTTTCGAACTCGCTGTTCGCGGTGGGCAGCGGCCTTGATCTCACCGTTCAGCGCGGCGAAGGCAACGTCATCATTCTCGAACCGAGCCCGGAAGGGTTGACCGAGCGCATCAATTCCGGCGTGACGCGCGCCATCGAGACGATCCGCCGCCGCGTCGATCCGGAGGGGACGACCGAAGCCGTGATCCAGCGCCAGGGCCAGGACCGCATCCTGATCCAGGTGCCCGGACGCGAGCCGCAGGAGGTGAAGGAACTCGTCGGCCGGACCGCGCGCCTCACCTTCCAGCTCGTCGATCAGTCCATGCCGCCGGAGGAGGCCGCGGGCGGACGCACGCCCGTCGATTCGGTCCTCCTGCCGCTTCAGGAAAGCCCCGGCCAGCAATTGCTGCTCTACAAGGAGATCGTCGTCAGCGGCGATGAACTCGTGGACGCGCAGCTCGGCTTCGACCAGCAGACCAGCGAGCCGGTCGTGAACTTCCGCTTCAACGCGACCGGCGCACGCCGCTTCGGTCAGGTCACCCGCGACAATGTGGGCCGCCCCTTCGCGATCGTGCTCGACAACCAGATCATCTCCGCGCCCGTAATCCGCGAGCCGATCCTGGGCGGCACGGGGCAGATTTCGGGCAACTTCACGCCGGAAGAAGCGAACCGCCTCGCTCTTTTGCTGCGCTCCGGCGCCTTGCCCGCCTCGCTCGAAATCGTGGAGGAGCGCTCCGTCGGCCCGAGCCTCGGCGCAGACTCCATCGAGGCCGGCATCAACGCCCTGATGGTCGGGCTCGCCGCCGTGTCGATCTTCATGATCGCGGGCTACGGACTGTTCGGCTTCTTCGCGATCCTCGCCCTTCTCGTGAACATTGCGCTCATCGTCGCGGCCCTGTCCCTGCTCCAGGCGACGCTTACACTGCCCGGCATCGCCGGTATCGTGCTGACCATGGGCATGTCGGTCGATGCGAACGTGCTCATCAACGAGCGTATCCGCGATGAATTGCGGGCCGGCAAGCCCGCGCTCAAGGCGATCGAAAGCGGCTTCACCTCCGCCTACGGCACCATTTTCGATACGAACATGACGGGGCTGCTCGTCTCGGTGATCCTCTATTTCCTGGGGTCTGGTCCGATCAGCGGCTTCGCGGTCACGCTCGGCATCGGCATTCTGGCATCGGCCTTCACCGCGACGACGATCACGCGCTACCTTGTGGTCCAGTGGATCAGGACCACCCGGCCCGTCGCAGTACCGATTTGAGGATTTGACATGAGGCTGTTTCCGTTCACGCCGATCCGTTTCGTCCCACCCGGCACGAAGTTCTCCTTCGTGTCCCACATGCGGCTGGCCGTGATCGAAACGATCGTGCTCGCGGTCCTGACCGTCGGGCTGCTCTCCACCTATGGCCTCAACTACGGCGTCGATTTCCGCGGCGGCACGCTCATCGAAATCCAGAATAAATCCGGCCCGGCCGATATCGCAGCCCTGCGCACGAAGCTCAACGATCTCAATCTCGGCGACGTCCAGATTCAAGGCTTCGGCTCGCCATCCGAGGTTCTCATTCGCGTGGGCGCGGACGAGGATCAGTCCGGGCAGCAGGCCGTGACGAAGATCCGCGAGGCGCTGGGCGACACCGTCGAATACCGGCGCATCGAGACGGTGGGCGCGACCGTTTCGCAAGAGCTGATCCAGACCGCCATCATCTCCCTCATCATCGCGGCTCTCGGCATCGCGACCTATCTCTGGATGCGGTTCGAGTGGCAGTTCTCGGTGAGCGCGATCATCGCGCTTCTGCATGATCTGGCCGTCGTGCTGTGCTTCCTCTCGATCACCCAGATGCAGTTCGACCTCACCGTGGTCGCCGCGCTGCTCACGCTGATCGGCTATGCGGTGAACGACACCGTCGTCACCTTCGACCGCGTCCGCGAGAACCTGCGCCGCTTCAAGCGGATGCCCTTGCCCGACCTCATCGACCTTTCCGTGAACGAAACCCTGTCCCGCACGGCAATGACGGGCGGCGCCATCATCCTTGCGCTGTTCGCCCTGTTCCTGTTCGGCGGCGAGGTGATCAGCGGCTTCACCACCGTCATGCTGCTCGGCGCGCTGGTTTCGGCCTATAC
>CAZNAH010000024.1:13752-18916 GCA_964570735.1 uncultured Hyphomicrobiaceae bacterium
GGCAGCCTCGCGCGGTTCGGGCGGCGCAGCGGGTCAGAAAGCGTCCGCTGCGGCTCGCGCCGACGAAGCAGACGAAGCTTTGCCGCAACCCGGCCGTCCCGCCGCCGAGGCGCTCGCGATTGAGGGGGCAGCCCTTGCGCAGGTGACGGGCGATCCCGCAGCGCCAGCGAAGCCCGCAGGGTCCGCAGCGCAGAAGGCCGCGCCGAAGCCCGGCGCGCGGCGCGGAAGAGGGCGGGCCAAATCCGGTGCGAAAGCCGGCGCTCCTGCAGGCGCAAAACGCTAGGTCCCGTGCCGTTTCCAAGCCCGTGCGACGATGGCTGAAGGTTTGCAGAAGCTGTTCGAAGGGCGTCAGCCCGTGGCCTCCTATGGCGGGGGGGCGTTCCGCCTGGCGGGCGCCGTCCACGCAAGTTCGCTTCTGATCCTGCCCGATGCCACCTATTCCTGGCCTGACGCGAGCCTCGACAACCTCGTCCCGCATCTCGACGGACTCGCGCCCGACACGGCGCGCCTCGGCGATTTCTTCCTGCTCGGCACGGGTGAAGCGCAATTTTTCCCCGGCGCAACCCTGTGCGAGGCTTTCGAGGCACGGGGAATCGGCCTTGAAGTGATGAGCACGGGGGCGGCTTGCCGCACCTTCAACCTGCTGCTGGCGGAACAGCGCGTTTTTTCCGCCGCACTGATCGCCGTCTAGCCGCCGACGACGGTCAGCACCCCTTGAGGACCACGCCTCTGACCGAGGATGCAACCACATCGAGCCCCTCGCGGGATGCCGGCTCTCGCGCCGTCGCGCAGGCCGTACGGTCCGGCGACCGCGACCGCTATTGGAGCGCGCTGTTCGCGAGCCCTGCGGCGCGCGCGGACCTTCTCGCGCTCTATGCCTTCAATGCCGAGATCGCCCGCATCCCCTATCTGGTGTCAGAGCCCATGGTCGGGCAGATCCGCCTGCAATGGTGGCGCGACGCCATCGACCTTGCCTCGGCGGAAACCCGGACGGGCAATCCGGTCGCGGATGCGCTGGGGCTGGCCATCCGGCGCCACGACCTCCCGAAGGAACGCCTCCAGGCCATGGTCGATGCCCGCCTGTTCGACCTCTACACCGAGCCGGTCAGCGGCATCCCGGCTTTCAAGGTCTATGTGCAGGAGACGGCGGGCGCGCTGTTCGCCCTCTCGTGCAAGGTGCTCGGAGGCTCGGGGCCTGAGGTCGAAAGCGCCTCGGACGCTGCGGGGCTGGCCTATGGGATCACCGCGCTCCTGCGCGCCTTGCCCCTTCACGCGGCCTCGGGGCGGCTGTTCCTGCCCCTGACGGCGCTGCAAAGCGCGGATGGAGCGCGAGGTGTTGCAGGCCCCGACCGCGACACGCCCGAGCTTCGCCGCGAACTGAACGATCTTGACGAGGCCGCGCGCCACCACCTCGCGCGCTTCCGGGAGCAGGCCGCGTCACTCCCGCCCGCCTTACGCCCGGCCTTCCTGATCCTCGCGCTTGTCGAGCCGCTCCTCGACCGCATGTCCGCCCCCGGCCATCGCCCGCTTCAGGATGTCGCCGATCTTTCCCCGCTTTATCGTCTCTGGCGGTTATGGAAGGCGGCCCTGTCCGGCACCATCTGACCTGCCAGCATGCAGGAGACGAGGGCGGCATGGCGACGATCGCGCAGACGCAGGCCAGACGGTTCTACAAGACGGCTCAGGCGGCGGAAACCGCAGGCGGGTTCATCGTCGAACTCGACGGCAAGACCCTGAAGACGCCGGCGGGGCAGACCCTGCTGCTGCCAACGCTTGCGCTGGCTAAGGCGATCGCCGGGGAATGGGACGCGCAAGGCGAGCACCTCGCCCTCGATGGTCTCAGGCTGACCCGCCTCGCCAATTCGGTGGTGGATGGCGTGATCGGCCGGGAAGCAGATGTGCGCGCGGACATCGCGCAATATGGCGCGTCGGATCTCACCTGCTATCGCGCGCCCGCACCGTTCGAACTCGCCCAAAGGCAGGCCGCCGCCTGGGACCCTGTGCTTGCCTGGGCCACAGACACGCACGGCATCGCTCTCCTTGTGACCGAGGGCGTGACGTTTTGCGAACAGCCGGAAGGCTCGCTCGCCCGGCTTCGGTCCCGCCTCGACCGGCTCGATGCTTTCGCCCTCGGCAGTCTCAGCGTCATGACGTCCCTGCTCGGCTCGGCCGTGCTTGCGCTTGCCCACGCGGAAGGACGGCTGAACACGGCATCCGCCTGGGCGAGCGCGCATGTCGATGAGGAATGGCAGAGTTCGCAATGGGGCGAGGATTACGAAGCGCGCAGACGCCGGGAGCGGCGCTTTGAGGAATTCGACGCCGCATCCCGGTTCTATCGGTTGAGCGGGACAGCCTAGGCGGCCCTCCCGATCCTTACTTATCGCGACACTTATCGCGACCCCGAACCGCGTCCCGAATGGCTATGCTGGCCGCCTTTGCGCGCCGCATCCGTGGGATCGCCGGGGTCCGTCTCTTTCATCGCCCCTTCCTTCGGCGGGAACGGGTCGTTCTGGTGGCTGTGGCGTCCGCCCTTCACGGATGGCCGCTCCTCGTGGCTCGCCGATTGCGAACCGGCGCCTTTGCCGGAGCCGCCGCCCGAGCTTTTGGACGATCCGCCGCCGGAGCTCGATCCTCCCGCGCGCGCAGCGTCTTTCGGGTCCTGCGCCGTTGTGCGTTCTTTAGCCATGATCCTGTCCTCCGCGGTTCTCCAATCGAACCGCACTCGTGTTACTGTGCTTCCCCGAAGCCTTGCTGCACGTCGGCCATGGACTCATACTCGCGATCGGGCATTTCCTCGATCGTCTGCACGATCTCCTCGGCCGCGCCGTTCTGGCGGGCATACTGCACCAGTTCTTTCTTGCTCATTGGGAAGTCTGCACCTTTGAGACCCTGAGCCAGATCAGCTGCTGACGTACGTGCCATCGTTTGCCTCCTTGATCAGCATGATGTCTTTCGTCTGGTCAGAGGCTTACGGTCTGAGGGAGCCTTGCCGGACAAAGGCCCGGCGCGTGCGATGACCCTGTCAGGCCCACATCTGCCGAGCGCGGTCGTCTCGGGGGCTCCCGGCTCCGTGCCTCAAGACGCGTCACGGTTGTACGTGTGCGTCTCTGAGCCACAACAGACGCGATCCCAGCAAGTTCCATCTTGGTCGTGACGCAAAATTAGTTGTAAAAACAAAAGCTTGACTTGATCTGCGCCGTTTGGTCCGATGTGGCTCGACACGCAGGGGTTGCGGGCTGCAAATCGTGCAGAAAGGCTCGATTTGCAGCATCGGTGCTGGCCCACGGCCTAACCCCTATGCTAAGAGCCTGTGCAAGCGTGATCGTCAGTGTTGGGGTTTGGGCATGTCCGAGTTTCTGGGTTCCGCAGCGGGTTTGACCTTCGCCATCCTGCTGGTGGCCGCGACGTTCCTTCTCTATTTCTTCAAACATCTCACCGAGAGCTTCGGGCGCCGCCGTCATGCCAGCGCCAAGGCGGAACGTCTTGTCGGGGCGCTCTATGCGGAGATCCAGGCCAATGTCGAAGGGCTGCGAGATTTCCTTGACCACACCCCGCCGGCGCCTCGCGCAAGCGGCGCATCCCGCGGCGAGCAGGCGCGGCGCATGCCTTACGCGGCCGTGGCCAACACGCTCGTTTACGAAAGCCATGTGGGCGACCTCGCCTCGCTGCCCCATGCGGCCGTTCTGAAAGTCGTGGCGTTCTACAGCCAGCTCGAACGCGTCTCCGCGCTGCTGGAAACCGTGGAGCGCGCGAGCCTCGGCGATTTCGGCGCGGATCAGCAGGCGCGGGCCGCCGAAGACCTGCGGCGCCACGTCGAGCGGGGCGAAAAGCTGGGCCGCGAGGCGCTGCATGCCCTCGAAGTCCACCTCCCCTTGGGGGTGATGCGCAAGGCGCTCGCCGCAGCCTGAGGATTTTTTGCGGTAAAGCCCGTGCCGACGACCGCTTTTTTTCGCTGCGTCTCTCCGCGCAACATCCTTTTACTCACAAGGCTCCTGCACGGTAAATCTTGGACTTTTTTTTTCTTAGTCACGCCGATTTGCCTTGTCTTTTTGCCCCGCTCCGCAGACATTTCGAGGGTCGGACGCTTGGTCCTTTAGTGTCGCGAGGGTGCCTTGAGCCAGGGTGATACGAGTTTCGGCGCGCGCCTTTCCGCTGCGTCTCGCGGTACGGTCTACCTTGTCGGCGCGGGGCCGGGCGATCCCGACCTGCTGACGATCCGTGCCGCCCGGCTCATCGGTGCGGCTGACGTCATTTTCCACGACGAACTCGTGACGGCCGAGATCCTCGCCCTTGCCAGCCCGGATGCGCGGCTCATCGCGGTGGGAAAACGCGGCGGCGGACCGAGCACGAGCCAGGAGCACATCAACCGCCTGCTCGCCGAAGCCGCTCTGAGCGGGCTGAGCGTCGTGCGCCTCAAGGGGGGCGACCCTTTCATCTTCGGCCGCGGCGGCGAGGAAGTCGAGCATCTCCGCGCGGCCGGCGTGCCGGTCGAGGTCGTGCCGGGCATCACGGCTGCGCTCGGCTGCGCGGCGCAGGCGCAACTGCCGCTCACCTTCCGCAACGAGGCGGTCCGGCTGACGCTTCTCACCGCGCACCGGGCGCAGGACGCGCAGGCCCTCGACTATTCGGGGCTCGCCCGGGACGACAACACCCTCGCCATCTATATGGGCAAGGAGACCGCCGGCATCGTGGCGCGCGAACTCATCGCCGCGGGCCGTGCTGCTGAGACGCCCGTCGCGGTTATCGTGAACGGCACGCGTCCGGACGAACTCACCCTGACGGGCACGCTCGGCGGGCTGGCGGCGCTGATCCCGGCGGCCGGGGCGGGGCCTGCGCTCATCATCGTCGGCG
This sequence comes from uncultured Hyphomicrobiaceae bacterium, assembly GCA_964570735.1. Classification (GTDB taxonomy): domain Bacteria; phylum Pseudomonadota; class Alphaproteobacteria; order Rhizobiales; family Rhodomicrobiaceae; genus CAZNAH01. The sequence goes on from CAZNAH010000024.1 coordinate 18,604, forward strand.
ATGTCGTGCGGCATTCCACCGCGTGGCTCGCCCAAACGCACCGTTCCTCCGCAACACAGCAAGCAGCCTGAGGCTTCCATGACATCTCCGCATCAGCAGAAGCTCCGCATCACCGGCCCGGTCGTCGTGACGGCCAATCGCCTGCGCGACGGCGCGGTCGTGCATCGCACGGCCGATGGCGCGTGGACCGAACGGCTCGACCTCGCCGAAGTGCTCACCACCGCCGAGGCCGCCATGGCGGCGCTGCGCGAGGCCCAAGGCGACGGCCTGCGCGCCGTCGGGCCTTACGTTGCTCCCGTCGCGATCGGTGAAG
>CAZNAH010000024.1:18939-19202 GCA_964570735.1 uncultured Hyphomicrobiaceae bacterium
TCCGCGAATCCATCCGCAGGGACGGCCCGACCTTCGCGCTTCCGTCCGACGCTGCGCTCGCCGCATTGCGCCGGCGCGATGCGAAGGACATCCGCGAGGCCGCTTAACGTTCAGGGCGCTTGGCCATGTACCTCTACGACGAATTTGACAGCACCTTCCTCGCGGAGCGCGTGGCCCAGTTCCGCGACCAGGTCGGGCGGCGGCTTTCGGGCGAGCTGACCGAAGACGAGTTCAAGCCGCTGCGGCTCATGAACGGCGTCTAT
>CAZNAH010000024.1:19212-23216 GCA_964570735.1 uncultured Hyphomicrobiaceae bacterium
CGACGACGGTGCATGAGGACGCGGCGCGCCATGTCATGAACGGCGTCTATCTTCAGCTTCACGCCTATATGCTGCGGGTCGCGATCCCCTACGGCACGCTGTCATCGGACCAGTTGCGAAAGCTCGCCGATGTGGCGCGGAAGTATGATCGCGGCTACGGGCATTTCACCACCCGGCAGAATATCCAGTTCAACTGGATCAAGCTCTCGGAAATGCCGGATGCGCTGGCCGACCTCGCCGAGGCGGGCATCCACGCCATGCAGACCTCCGGCAACTGCATCCGCAACATCACGACCGACCAATGGGCGGGCGTCGCGCCGGACGAGATCGAAGATCCGCGCATCTGGGCGGAAATCCTGCGTCAATGGTCCACGCTGCACCCCGAATTCTCGTTCCTGCCGCGCAAGTTCAAGATCGCGGTGACGGGCTCGCCGCACGACCGGGCGGCCGTGAAGGTGCACGATGTCGGCTTGCGCATGCTTCGCAACGAGGCGGGCGAGGTGGGCTTCGAGGTCTCGGTCGGCGGTGGCCTGGGCCGCACGCCCTTCATCGGCAAGGTGATCCGCGACTTCCTGCCGAAAGACGACCTCCTGAGCTATATCGAAGCCGTCATGCGCGTCTACAACGCCTATGGCCGCCGGGACAACATCTACAAGGCGCGCATCAAAATCCTGTTGCATGATCTCGGTGCGGAAGCGTTCGCGGAGCAGGTGGAGGCGGAATGGGCGAAAATCCGCCACGGCCCGTTGCGGCTGGATGACGACCTCGTGGCCGATATCCGCTCGCGCTTCGTCTACCCCGACTACGAGACCCTGCCGGATGCGCCCCGCGCGCTCACGACCGCGCTCCTGCGCGATCCGCAATTCGCGCTGTGGCACAAGAACTCCGTCGCGAAGCACCGCGTGCCCGGCTATGCCATCGTGACGCTGTCGCTCAAACCCATCGGCGCGCCGCCTGGCGATGCCACCTCCGGACAGATGGAGGCAATCGCCGATCTCGCCGACGAATACAGCTTCCGCGAAATCCGCGTCGGCCATGAGCAGAACCTCGTGCTGCCCCACGTCCGCCAGCAGGACCTTCCCGCCCTGTGGCGCAAGCTCCAGGAGGCGGGCGTGGCGACCCCGAACGTCAACCTCGTGACTGACATCATATCCTGCCCGGGCCTCGACTATTGCAGCCTCGCCAATGCGCGCTCGATTCCCGTGGCGATGGAGATCGCGCAGCGCTTCGAGAACATGGAGAAGGCGCACAGGATCGGCCGCCTGCATCTCAACATCTCGGGCTGCATCAACGCCTGCGGTCACCACCATGTAGGCCATATCGGCATCCTGGGCGTCGAAAAGAACGGCGTGGAGTTCTACCAGATCACGCTCGGCGGCAAGGCGGACGAGAACGCGGCGCTCGGTGTGCTGCTCGGTCCCGCCGTTCCCTATGAGGAGGTTGCCGACGCGGTGGAGCGCATCGTGGACCGCTATCTGGAAGTGCGCGCGGACGACAGCGAGTTGTTCGTCGATACCGTCAAGCGGCTTGGCGTCGAGCCCTTCAAGGAGAGCCTGCATGCGGTACATTAAGGGTGGCGCGGTCACGCAGGACACATGGACCAAGCTGGGTGACGAGGAGCCAGTGCCGGCCGGCGCTGCTGTCCTCGTGTCCGCCGCGCGGCTTCTCGGGGGTGACGCGGCTTTGGCCGACGCGGCCTCGCTCGGCGTGATCTGGCCGAACAATAAGCCCGTCAGCGATCTTGCGGCCCATCTCGACCGCCTGTCCCTCGTGGCGCTCGTCTTCCCGACCTTCCGCGACGGCCGCGCCTACAGCCAGGCCCGGCAACTCCGCGAGCATTACGGCTACACGGGCGAGCTTCGCGCCACGGGCAACGTCCTTCGCGACCAGTTTCTTTTCATGGTGCGCGCGGGCTTCGACGCGTTCGAGGTGCAGAAGGACAAGGACGCAGACGCCTTCGCGGATGCGCTCCGGGAATTCTCGGTGTTCTATCAGCCGGGCGCCGACCGCCGCACGACCGCGTTCCGCCAGCGGCTCCTGGATGCCGCGGCGCGCTAGCCCCAGCGGGGCCGCGGTTGACCTGATCGCCTGACGTGTCTCAACCGATAGACACGTTCTCCATCCGACGGTGTCGCTATCGCTCAGGCGAGGAGCGCTCGACCCCTAACGCGAGCGGCAGCACGCGGAAGCGCGTTGGCGGCGTGGCCGGATTGCCGCCCGCACGGAAGCGGTGGCCCAGCCCGGATTCGGTGATGAAGGCGCGGCGGCCGTCCGGGCTCAGGGTCAGGTTCACCGGCATGTCGAGCCCGTCTGCGAGCACCGTAACCGGCCGAGGCCCCGGCGTATCGGCGAGCACATCCGGGATGAGGAGAACCTTGCCCGCGCCGGACGCCGCCGCCCCTTCGGTCAGCAGGGGCGATCCGTCGGCGAGAACGACGAACCCGTCCGGATTTTCAAGCGGGCGCGCCAGGGGAATACCGCGCAGGCGTGCCGTATCCCCACTCCCTTCGATGCGGACGAGGCGGCCCGCGCCGTAGATACCCACGACAAGCGTCTTGCCGTCGAGCGAGAGCGCGATGCCGGCCGGGCCGATCCCCGCGAGCCCTTCCCCGGCCGAGCCCAGCGCGGGACCTTCCGCGTGCACGCTGAACTCGTCCGCGCCCGGCGGCAGGTAAAGCACCCGGTCGCGCGCGCTGTCGGTGACATAGACCCCGCCCTGACTGTCGATGGCGAGATCGTTGCCGAAGCCGCCATCGGGGATCAGGATCACCTTCGCCACCGCCGCTGTCTTGAGATCGAGCGCGAAGACGCGATGCTGCCGCCGCGTCATGCTCCCATCAGGCTGCCTCCGCCCCAGGAAATCGGGAGACGCGCCCCAGAGCAGGCCGCGCGTCTCGTCGAGACGCAGGGCCGTTCCGGCAAACACATCGTCGTTCCCCGCAAAGAAGGTCTCGATCACGCCTGCCGGCGAGACTTTGAGGATCGTCCCGCTCGTGACCGAGCCCACATAGAGCGAACCGTCGGCCGCGGCGGCAATGCCGTTGGGATACTGGAAGCCTGCGGGCAGGATGACCGGCTGGCGGGGGTCAGACTTTGGCGTGGCATGCGCTGGAAAAGCGACGAAAAGCGCCGAAAGCCATGCGATCACGGACGGGAAGTGTCCCATAAACCCTTCTCCTTTGCATTTCATTCAAGAGGCTGATCCTTGCGGGCCAGGCCGCCGCTCACTCTGGCGAAGCCGAGACCGCGCCGGACAGCCAGGCGCGATGGCCGGGGATGGCGTAGCCGCCATCGACGAGGATGTTCTGGCCGGTGATGAAGCGCGCGGCATCCGAGCACAGCCAGACGACCACATCGGCGACATCCTCCGGCGTGCCGAGCCGCCGGGCGGGCGTGTGCTGGATGAAGGGCGCAAACGCGGCGTCATCCCCGAAGCGCCGCAGCATGGGCGTGTCGATGATGCCGGGATTGACGTTGTTGACCCGGATGCCGGCTGTGGCCACCTCCTGGGCGAGCGCGCGGATCATGCCGTCGAGCGCCGCTTTCGAGGCGGAATAGATCGACGAGCCGGGAAAGGCGCCATGGGCCAGCCAGGAGGAGGTGTTGACGACCGCGCCGCCGTTTCCCAGCGCCTGCATGGCGGCCAGCTCATACTTGCAGGACAGCCAGACGCCTCTCAGGTTCACGGCCATGGTCGCATCGAACTGCGCCGCGGTCAGTTCCGTGATGGGCGCGAACGCCCCCTCGATCCCGGCATTGTTGAAGGCGGCGTCGAGCCGGCCGAAGGCCGAGACCGCCGCATCGACGAGCTGCGCGATCTGCGCCTCGACGGCGACGTCCGCCGGGACGGCCAGCGCCCGGCCGCCTTGCCCCTCGATCGCTGCCGCCACGCGCGCGACCTCCGCCTCCCGCCGTCCGGCGAGCACCACCGCGTAACCCTGCCTCGCAAAGGCGTAAGCGGCCGCTTCGCCGATGCCCGTGCCTGTGCCCGTAATCAGGGCCGC
>CAZNAH010000024.1:23226-23484 GCA_964570735.1 uncultured Hyphomicrobiaceae bacterium
AGTCTACTGTTGCCATGCAAGCCTCCAATGTCTTGAAACTAGCTAGGCCATTGCATAGACGAAGTTAATACACTAATCATTCAGCATGAGCATGAATGGAATTCAGCAATGGCGTGAGTTCGACGCCTTGGCGGCGTTTGCGGCCGTGGCCGAGACCGGGAGCTTCCGCGCCGCTGGCCAGCAGCGCGGCGTCTCGGCGTCCGCGATCAGCCACGCTGTCGCCAAGCTTGAGGCCCGCCTTGGCCTTCGCCTTCTCAA
>CAZNAH010000024.1:23499-25462 GCA_964570735.1 uncultured Hyphomicrobiaceae bacterium
ACGGAGGCCGGCGCCAGCCTGTTCGCCACGCTCGGCCCGGCCTTGGCGGACATCGCGAACGCGCTGGAAGCCCTGAACGCGGTGCGCGATGAGCCGCGCGGCCGTATCCGCATCACGGCCCCGCGGCTTGCCGCAGCCACCTTGCTCGCGCCCCGGCTCGCGGCCTTTGCCGCCCGCTATCCCGACATCGCCCTTGAGATCACCGTCGAGGACGGCTTCGAGGACCTGGCGGCGGGCGGCTTCGACGCGGGTATCCGCTTCGGCGAGTCGCTCTCGCCGGACATGATCGCGGTGCCGGTCAGCGGCGACATCGAAATGGCGGTCGTCGCCTCTCCGGCCTATCTCGCGGCGCGGGGCGCGCCCCAAACCCCGGACGATCTCGCCGGCCACACCTGCGTGCAGCTCAGGCTACGGGCACAGAAGGCCATCTATCGCTGGGAGTTCGAGAAGGACGGCCGTTCCCTGAGCGTCGCGGTTCCGGGCCGGCTGACGCTCGATGACCAGGAGCTGATCGTCGCGAGCGCGATCAGCGGGGCGGGGCTCGCCTACACCACGCTCGATTACGCCCGCGCCGCCCTCGACGATGGCCGCCTCGTCCGCGTGCTCGCCGATTGGTGCCCGCCCTTCCCCGGCTTCTTCCTGTACTACCCCAGCCGCAAGCATTTGCCCGCCGCGCTGCGGGCCTTCATCGCCTTCTTCCGGAAACCATAGCACAGCAGCTTAGGAAAGATGATCGGCATGTCACAATGCAAGCGGATCGGGCGCGGCACCTGCCCTATGAGCGCAATCGGGGCTTTCGAACCGCCGATTTAGCGTTGCCGTTCAAGATGTTGGCGGCCGCCGGCAGACAGGGAAATCAAATGTTGGAGCTGGACGGACCGATTTCCAACCAGCTTTTTGACGTACTGGCAGATTGGAACACCGCGCTTGGCCAGTATGAGCCTCAGCTCCTCGACGCGGCCTAGTCAGTGATCGACACTTGCTGACGCTTGTTTTAGCGGCTAGTTCCGCCCAGCTGCCCCCTTGCTTTCAACCACACTTCATTCTGCCCGCCGGTCTTTCGTTGAGGCCGGGCGGCCCATCGCGCTTTGCCCATGACGAACAGACCCATCAAAAGACCGCCGCCGTTCTCGCTGCGGCTGACGCCCGAGGAGCGCCGCGCGCTCGATGCAAGGGCCGAGGCGTGCGGCCTGTCGCTCGGCGGCTTTATCCGCGCCTGTTTGTTCGGCCAAGGGAACTCCGCCCCCCAGTCCCAGCCACCGCGCGCCCGCCTGTCCATCACGGACCGGGCGGCGCTGGCCGCCGTGCTGGCCCAGCTCGGCGCGTCGCGGCTGGCCAGCAATGTGAACCAGCTCGCGAAAGCGGCGAACGCGGGCTCCCTGCCCGTCACGCCGGACACGGAACAGGCGCTGCGGGCCGCCTGCGCCGATATCCGGAGCCTGAAATCCCTCCTCATGCGGGCGCTCGGCATCCAGGAAGGCTAGGCCCCCATGATCCTTAAAGCCTCCCAGCGCGGCGCAGCCAAGCAGCTCGCCGTGCATCTCCTGCGCCGGCAAGACAATGAGCAGATCGATCTGCACGAGGTGCGCGGCTTCGTTGCGGACGATCTGACCGGGGCTCTCAAGGAGGCCCAGGCGATTGCCAGCGGCACGCGCTGCAGGCAGTTCCTGTTCTCGGTGTCCCTCAACCCGCCGGAGCGGGAGAACGTCCCCATCGCCACCATCGAGGCCGCCATTGAGCGCATCGAGGCGCGCACCGGCCTCTCCGGCCAGCCACGCGTCGTGATCTTTCATGAGAAGGAAGGCCGTCGGCACGCCCATGCCGTATGGTCGCGGATCGATCCCGACACGATGACGGCGCGGAACCTCTCGCATTTCAAGCTCAAGCTGCGGGACATCTCGCGCGATCTCTATCTCGAACAGGGCTGGCAGATGCCCAAGGGCCTTGTGAACAGCAAAGAGAA
>CAZNAH010000025.1:0-16734 GCA_964570735.1 uncultured Hyphomicrobiaceae bacterium
CATTGAGTCTCTTGGAGCTTATGAATTTGACATTTGAGAACGAGCCCGGCCGCATGCGGGACTCAAATGTCAAGTTCGCTCCACGAGCAACATCGGTTTGCCGGAGCATCGCCGTGGATAGGTTTTCAGCAAGCAACGACGACGCCATTCTGCTGCGCGAAAGGCGCAGCGCGGTCGCGGTCCTCACCCTGAACCGGCCTGCCGCGCGCAACAGCCTGTCGCTTGACCTTCTGCGCGCGCTGCACGGCACGATCGACGACCTCAGCCAGTCCGGAGACGTTTCCGCCATCGTCCTGACCGGGGCGCCGCCCGCGTTCTGCGCCGGGCACGATCTGAAGGAGATGACCGCGCGGCGCGGTGACGCGGATCGCGGGCGGGCGTTCTTCGAGGAGACGATGCGCGCCTGCTCCGACGCGATGCTGGCGATCGTGCGCTGCCCGAAGCCCGTTATCGCCGCCGTGAACGGCATCGCGACCGCGGCGGGCTGTCAGCTTGTGGCGAGCTGCGATCTGGCGGTCGCGGGCGAACACGCCCGTTTCGCCACTCCCGGCGTGAATATCGGGCTGTTCTGCTCCACGCCCATGGTCGCCCTGTCCCGCAACGTCTCGCGCAAGCACGCCATGGAGATGTTGCTCATCGGCGAGATGATCGACGCACCGCGCGCGCAAGCCTTCGGCCTCGTCAACCGCATCGTGCCGGATGAGCGCGTGATGGACGAAGCCCTCGCGATGGCCGACATCATCGCATCGAAGTCGCCCTACACGCTCGCGATCGGCAAGGAAGCCTTCTACGCGCAGGCCGACATGCCCCTGGCGCAGGCTTACGATCACGCGACGGACGTCATGGTGCGCAACATGCTCGCGCGGGATGCGGAGGAAGGCATTGGCGCCTTCCTCGAAAAGCGCAAACCCGAATGGCGGGGATGCTAGTGTTGCGCATCTGACGCTTGGTTCCCGCTTGCGGCTCGGGAGGCAACCAAGCGTCAGATGCAAAGGCAACACGAGAATCATAGACTGGCTAGTGTTCCTCTGGTTCCGGCATTTGCTCTCGGGCGTGCTGCAAGGGGAAAGCAAATGTCGGAACCGGAACACTAGGTGCGCCCGGTGGGACGCACCTGTCGTCAGGCCGGACAATCAGATATCCGAATCTCCGCCATCTCCGCCCCAGTCGAACCAGCTTCCGCCGCCGTCGTCTTCCGCCGCCGCGGGTTCGGGCTCGGGCTGCTGATTTGGCTCGGCCTGGTTCTGATTGGCAGCCTGGCCCGCATCCTGGGCGGGCGCGGCCTGGGCCTCGTTGCCGCCGAACATGCCGGCGAGCATATTGCCGATGATCACGCCGCCCGCAACGCCCACGGCTGTCTGCATCGCGCCCGCGAGGAAGCCGCCACCCTGCCCGGTCTGATTATAACGCGCGACAGGGCTGTCGGCCGCAGCCTCGGCACCTGGGCCGGGATAGCGCATGCGTCCGCCTGCGCGGGGCACCGAGCCGCGCCCTGCGGCCGGTCCGCGAGCCGGAGCCGTGTTCCCGCCGCCGAACAGCCCGCCGAGGAAACCGCCGCCGCCGGCGGCAGCCGGTTGCTCCTCAACCTCCTGTTCCAACTCGGCGATGCGCTCCTGCGCCGCCTTGAGCGCGTGTTCCTGCACGAGGATCGCCTGCGCCATGTAATACGGCGCGGCGGGGCTCTGGGCGACAAGCTGGCCGATATGGCGTTCCGCTTCCGCATCGCGCGGGCCGGACCCGCGTTCGGCCTGCCTCAGCCTATCGAACAGTCCATCGATGACCTGTTTTTCCGTTTGGTCCATCTTCGCTCTCCGAAAAAGGGCTCGCCCAAAAATAGCGGCGACCGACCGCATTTAATGTGGAATATCCGGCTGTGAAGACCTTGAAGAGCGATCCGGCTAAACCTAAGCCACACGAAATGTCTCGCGCTTGCGCCCTGTTGTATTCATGCCAAGGTTTGACGAGACAAGTCCCATTCGACGGAGGGTCGCGCGATGGATCATGACACCTATCCGGAAAGCTATATCCGCGACATTCTCACGGGTGCGCGCTCCTTCGCCCTGGTCGGCGCCAGCGCGAACCCCGTGCGGCCGAGCTTCTTCGTCTTGAAATATCTCCTCGCGAAGGGCTATCGCGTGCACCCCGTCAATCCGGGGCTGGCGGGAAGCGACATCCTCGGCCAGCCCGTTTTCGCGCGGCTCGGCGATGTGCCCGGCCCCGTGGATGTGGTGGACATCTTCCGCAATTCGCAAGCCGCCCTCGATATCACCCGCGAGGCCATCGCGCAGAAGGACCGCCTCGGCCTGAAGGTGATCTGGATGCAGCTCGGCGTGCGCAACGACGAGGCCGCGCGCCTGGCCGAAGACGCGGGGCTGAAGGTCGTCATGAACCGCTGCCCCAAGATCGAGTATGGGCGACTGTCGGGCGAAATCGGCTGGGCGGGCGTCAATTCGCGCGTGCTGTCCGCGCGCAAGCCAGTGCTCCACGGCGTCGGCGTTCAGCAGTTGAGCCTGCGGCGGAAACCGTAAATTTGAGCGCGGCACCTTGGCACGGGGCTGCCGGAGCGATAATTTCCGCACCTGACTTGCACGAAAGGTAAGCACCGTGACGGAAGACAAACCCGTGGGCTTCGACACACTGGCCATCCACGCGGGCGCGCAGCCGGACCCCGCGACGGGAGCCCGAGCCACGCCCATCTATCAAACCACTTCCTATGTGTTCGACGACGTGAACCACGCCGCCGCGCTGTTCAACCTCGAAGCGTTCGGCAACATCTACACCCGCATCGGCAACCCGACCCAGGCTGTGCTTGAAACACGCATGGCCGCGCTGGAAGGCGGCACGGCGGCGCTGGCGGCGGCTTCAGGGCACGCGGCGCAGCTTCTCGTCTTCCACGTGCTGCTGGAGCCGGGTGATGAGTTCGTGGCCTCGCGCCAGCTTTACGGCGGCTCCATCAACCAGTTCAACCATGCCTTCAAGAAGTTCGGCTGGACCGTGATCTGGGCCGACGGGACCGATCCGGCGAGCTTCCAGGCGGCCATCACGCCGAAGACCAAGCTGATCTTCATCGAATCGATCGCAAATCCCGGCGGCATCGTGCTCGACATCCCTGCCATCTCGGATGTGGCGAAGCGCGCGGGCGTGCCGCTCGTCGTCGATAACACCATGGCGACGCCCTATCTCTGCCGCCCGAAGGAGCACGGCGCGGACATCGTGGTCCATTCGCTCACCAAATTCCTCGGCGGACAGGGCAATTCCATCGGCGGGGTGCTGGTCGATTGCGGCACCTTCGACTGGATGGCGAGCGGTCGCTACCCGATGCTGTCCCAGCCGAACCCTTCGTATCACGGCATGGTCATGGCCGAGACCTTCGGCAATTTCGGCTTCGCGATTGCGGCGCGCGCGCTCTCCTTGCGCGATCTCGGCCCGGCGATTTCGCCCTTCAATGCCTTCCTGATCCTGAACGGCATCGAGACGCTGCCGCTTCGGATGCGCCGCCATTGCGACAATGCGCTGGCCGTCGCGCGCTGGCTGGAGACCCATCCGCAAGTGGCGTGGGTGAACTATGCGGGGCTGCCCGGCAGCCGATATCACGCACTGGCGCAGAAGATCTGCCCGAAGGGCGCGGGCGCGGTGTTCACATTCGGCCTGAAGGGGGGCTATGACGCGGGCATCAGGCTCGTCTCGAACGTGCAGCTCTTCTCGCACCTCGCGAACATCGGCGACACGCGCAGCCTGATCATTCACCCCGCATCCACCACGCACCGGCAGTTGACGGAAGAGCAGCGCACCCAGGCCGGGGCGGGCGACGATGTGGTGCGGCTGTCCGTGGGCATCGAGGACGTGGACGACATCATCGCCGATCTCGATCAGGCGATGTGCGCGGGCTGAAGCGGCGCGGCGTATTGGTGCACATGATAGACGGCGGCGGCCAGCAGCAGCGCGGCTCCGCCCTGATGCGCCACGCCGAGGCCGATGGGCACGGCTTCCAGAAGCGTCCAGACGCCGAGCGCGGCCTGCGCGACGACGCCCGCCACGAGCACGCCCGCGCCGGTTTTCACTGCCGCGGGACTTGCGCTGCGACAGACAGCGACCGCGTAGGCGATGACGAGGCCGGTCAGCAGATAGGCCGCCATGCGATGGTTGAACTGCACGGTGAGCGCATTTTCGAACAGGTTCGCATACCAGGGCGACATCACGCCGAGCCCGCCCGGCACGATCCGCCCGTCCATCAGCGGCCATGTGTTGTAGCCCTTGCCCGCGTCGAGACCCGCGACGAACGCGCCGAGCAGCACCTGCACATAGAGAAGCCCGATGAGGATGACGGCCCATCGCGCGAAAGGCGCGTGCGAGAGGCGCGGCCGGATGTCCAGCCCGACGCGCCCGCCCTCGGGCCGCAGGCGCAGCGCGAACCACAGCGTCAGTCCGAAAAGCAGAAACGCGAGCCCGAGATGCGCCGCGAGCCGGTACTGGCTGACATCGACGCGATCAACGAGCCCGCTCTTCACCATCCACCAGCCGAGCACGCCCTGCGCTCCGCCCAGCACGAACAGCGCGCCGAGTTTCAGCGGAACGCCTCGCGCAAACGTTCCGCGCACCCAGAAATAGAGAAACGGCGCAAGGAAAATAAGCCCGACCGCCCGCCCCAGGAAACGGTGCGCCCACTCCCACCAGTAGATGACCTTGAACGCCTCAAGGCTCATACCCTTGTTGACGAGCTGATATTCGGGAATTTGCCGGTATTTGTCGAAAGCCTCCTGCCAGTCTCCGGCGCTGAGCGGCGGGATCGCACCGAGGATGGGCTGCCATTCGGTGATGGAGAGGCCGGAGTCGGTCAACCGCGTCGCCCCGCCGACCACGATCATCGCGAAAATGGCTGCCGCCACCGTAAGCAGCCAGGCGCGGACCGCCGCCACCGACGCGCGCTCGTCCGCGCGGCTCGCCAGATGCGCCATCCCGCCGGAAACCGATATCGACATCAGACCTCCCCGCTTCTGGAGCGATCGGGCGCACGCCCTCTTCCGTTTACCGGACGGACTATGCCATCAAGGCGCGCAACGCTCATTCGCTCATTCAGGCTCACATGACAATACGCACGCGCAAGGCCATCGGAACGGCGCTCTTCGTCGCATTCTCGATCTTTTATTTCCTGTTCGTGATCTCGGTCGCGCTTGCGCGACTGCCGGGCACATCGACCGGCGCGCAGCTCCTGTTCTATCTGGTATCGATCCTGCCGTGGTTCGCGGTCAGCGCGGTGATCGTCCGATGGATGCAGAAGCCTTGAGGGGCACGTAAAAAGGGCCGTCGAGCGGCCCTTTCCTGTTTTGCGTGCAGGCTAGCAGAAGCGCCAGTAGTTATAGCGGCAGTAGCGAGGCCCTGCATAGGCCCGGCAGCGGCGATAGCAGATGTCGCTGCCGTAATATCCGTAATAGCCGCCATAGGCGAAAGGCAGCCCGAAGCCGAGCGCGACATAAGGCCAGACGCGGCGGCGATAGCGGTAGCGCGGGTAGTAATAGCGGCTATAGCGATAGCGCGGGCGATAAAAGCGCCGGCCGGCGAAACGGCGACCGCCATAGAACCGGCGTCCTCTGAACCGCGGTCCGGCGAAACGGCGACCGCCATACAAGCGCCGTCCGCCCCGAAAGCCGCTGCGGAAACGAGGCCCGCCTCGGAAGCCGCGCCCCCGGAAGCCGCCTCCGCGAAAGCCGCGCCTGCCGCCGCGGAAGCCTCCGCGACCGCGACGCTGCACCTGTTCAAGCAGCCCCGGCGAGCTGTCCAACACACCTTTATGCAGTGCGGAGGCTTGCGCCGTCTGCACCGCTGCCGCTCCCGCCGATGTCGCTGCTCCCGTCAGGGACAGCCCGACAATCGCCAGGATGCCGGCCAAGCACTGTCTGATCCACATGATGGAACCCACTCGTTCGTGACGAACTCCCCGGTCCTGCGGGGGGCGTGCAGACGTCCGATGACATCTGCTGCGGTTGAGTGAGTATACCCATCGCGTGTGTTTGGTTCCGTGGAGCGCCTCACGGGCGACGGATCGGCTTGCCGGTCGTCTGCGCCCCGCCACAAAAAAGGGCCGGCGGACCGGCCCTTCGCGCGATGAACAGCAGTTCGCTGCCTCAGCAGTAACGCCAGGCGTGGCGGCGGCAATAGCGCGGCCCGTGGTAGTAGCGGCAGCGCCGGTAGCAGTAGCGACCGCCGTGGAAATGCGGCACGCCGATGTAGATGCCGAAGCGCGGGCCGCGATGGCGGCGCCAGCGCCGGTGTTTCCAGCGGCGACCGTGATACCGCCCATATTTGCGGCGGTGATGGAAACGGTGATAGCCGCCTCTGTGACGGCGGAATTTGCGGTATTTGCCGCGGCGCTTTCCGACATAATCGATCAGCGCTGATTTGTTGCCGTCAACCTTCCGTTCAAGGACAGAGGCCGTTCCGGGCTGTACGGCGACCGCGCCGGCGGACGCCGATGAGGCCATGAGCGCGAAGCCTAAAGCCGCGCACAAGGCGATTGCGATGCGTTTGAAGTACATGATGGCTCGCTTCTCTCAAGGGGCCGGGCCGCGAGGCGAGACCGGCTCGGAGCGCGGAAGGAGACCGCGCCTTCATGGAGTGCGCATGAGAAGACCCATCCGCTCGGTAAAGGGTAGCCGTTCAGACCAGCATGGCAAAGCCCGCGTTGTAACAAAAGCTGTCACGCGGGCGTGCTTGCGCTTGCGCGGCGATTGCGCTTCGAGCCAGGGAGGGACCGCTGAAGGCCCCTCCCGAGCGGTCTCAGCAATAGCGCCAGGCGTGGCGGCGGCAGTAACGCGGTCCATGATACCACCGGCAGCGGCGGTAGCAGCGGCCGCGCCAGTACGGACGACGGTAATATCCGTAGTAGCCATAATAAGGCGCGGGATAGATGTAGATGCCGAACCGCGGTCCGCGATGACGGCGATAATACCGGTAACGGCGGCGGCCGACTTCCTCGACCGAACCCGAGAATTGCGACAGCAGCGGCTTGTGCATCTGCGTCGCATGGGAGGCCCCCGCGGCGACCGAGCCAGCGGAGACCGCATTCGTGGCAAGCAAAAGACCGAAACCCGCAAGTGCGGCGACGAGGATGGATCGTATCGTCATGGATTTACTCGCTCTGAGCCAAAACATCCCCGGCTGCCAGCAATCCGGTGGATGCCAGCCGAAGGGGATTGTGAGCCGATCATTACGGCCACAACTTGAGTATACAACGCTTCTATGGCGAACCGAGGAAATCCTTGTCGCGGATTATATCGCAAGAAAGGAATATGCCGACGGGTGTATTAACGCGCCGATGAGACGGCGGGCACGAGGCGATCGACAACCTTGGCCGAGCACAGCACACCCGGAATGCCCGCGCCTGGATGGGTTCCCGCCCCCGTGAGGTAGAGATTACGGATGCCTTCCGCCTTGTTGTGGAAGCGGAAATAGGCCGATTGCGTGAAATGCGGCGCGATCGAGAAGCCTGCCCCGGCGTAGCTCAGATAGCGGTCCGCGAAGTCCTCCGGGGTCATGTGGAACTCGGCCGTGATGGTCTGCGGCAGGCCGGGCAGGATGGTGCGGTCCAGCGCTGCGACGATGCGGTCGCGCAATCGCGGCGCTTCCGCAGCCCAGTCGATCTTGCCGAGCAGGTTGGGCACGGGACAGAGGATATAATAGGAATCGCAGCCCGCCGGCGCGAAGCTCGCATCGGTCGCCGTCGGCCGGTGGATATACAGCGAGAAATCTTCCGCCAGCAGCTTGCGCTTGAAGATGTCGTCGAGCAGGCCCTTGTAGCGCTTGCCGAGCCAGATCGTATGGCGGGCGACATCCGGGTATTGCCGCGTTGTGCCGAAATAGAGGAGGAAAAGGCCCATCGACATGCGTGCCGTGCGCCGCTTGGCCCGCGCGCTCCAGCCGATGGCATCCGCAGGCACCATCTCGCCGAACAGGTGCATGGGATCGGCGTTCGAGACGACCACATCCGCCGCGATCCGGCTGCCGTCTTCCAGCACGACGCCTCTGGCGGTCCGGCCTTCGATATCGACGGATCGGACGGTCGTGTTCAGCCGGACCTCGACGCCCGTTTCCTCCATCAGCCGGCCGAGCCCCGCCACGATCGCGCCGGTTCCGCCCGTTGCATAGAACACGCCCCACTTGCGCTCCAGATAATGGATGAGCCCGTAGATGCTCGTCGTGTCGAACGGACTGCCCCCGACCAGCAGCGGCTGAATGGAAAGCGCCTGCCTGATCTTTGGGCTCTTGAAGTATTTCGTTACAAAATCCCAGACCGTGCGGTAGCTGCCCAGCCCGACGAGGCGGGGGATTTGCCGCGCCATGGTCAGCGGATTGTGGAAGGGCTGGTCGGCCAGTTCCGTGAAGCCCGCGTCGAACAGCTTGCGTGAGTGCTCCAGCATCCGCAGATAGCCGTCGCCGTCGTCCGGGTGGAGGCGGCGCATCTCGGCGAGCGTTTCATCCATGGTGCCGCCATAGTCGAACGTCGAGCCGTCCTCGTCGAAGTAGAAGCGGTACCACGGGGTGAGCGGCTCAAGCGCGATGTAGTCCTCGCGGCGGCGTCCGAACAGCTCGAACAGCTCGTCGATGAGGAAGGGCGCGGTGATCACGGTCGGTCCGGCGTCGTGGCGGAAGCCGTCCTTCTCGAACACCTGCGCGCGTCCGCCGAGCATGGGGGCGCGGTCGATGAGCGTGACCGCATAGCCTTTTGCGCGCAGGCGCAGGGCCGCGGCCAGTCCGCCGAAGCCCGCGCCGATCACAACGGCGGTTTTCCCCTGGCCCGTCCGGGGCCGCGCAAGCGTGGAGTTTTCCGCGATCTGGTCCATGGTCATCCATCCTGCGAGCGAAAACGAGCGCGCGCCTTCTGTGCATAGGCGGCGGGCGCGCCTTGAGCAAGTCCGGTTTACAAGCTTGCCCGTATGCGTCATACGGTCGAAGGCATGAAGACGATGATGGCCTTGGCCGGGACGGGGCCTTCTGTATCGCTCATTGCGCGCCAACGGTCGGGACGGATGACATGACACTGACGGCCGCCGGTTTTCTCGACGCCCACCGCGCGCTGGTCGCGGAACGGCTCGAAGCCCTGCTCGCACAGTCCGGCAATGGCCCCGACCGTCTGCTGCGGTCCATGCGGCACAGCCTGCTGGCTCCGGCCAAGCGTGTTAGGCCCCTCCTGACGCTGATCGCCGCGAAGGAGCTGGGGGGTCGCGAAGATGCGGCGCTCGATCTCGGCTGTGCGCTCGAAATGGTGCACGCCGCCTCTCTCATTCTCGACGATCTGCCCGCGATGGACAATGCCGACCTGCGGCGCGGCCTGCCCTCGAACCACCGCGTGTTCGGCGATGCGACGGCCATTCTCGCGGCGATCGGCCTGATGAACCGGGCGTTCGGCGTCGCGGCCGAATGCCAGCATCTGCCGGGGCCGAACCGGCTCGAAGCCGTCGATGTGCTGCATCGCGCCATCGGGGTGGAGGGACTTGTCGGCGGGCAGGAGGAAGACCTTCACGATTGCCGTTCCTATTCCTCCGCCCAGCAGCTCGAAGCGATGTATGGCCGCAAGACCGGCGCCCTCTTCGCCGCAGCGATGGAACTCGGCGCGATCGCGGCGGGACAGAGCGAAGCGCGCGCGCCGTTCGCGCTCTGCGGCCATGATCTCGGGGTGGGCTTCCAGATCCTCGACGACGTTGTGGATGCCCAGGCCGAGGCGGGCCGGGCCGGCAAGGATGTCCTGAAGGACAGATCCCGTCCGAATTTCGCAAGCCTCTTGGGAGCGGGCAGCGCCCGGGCCAGGGGGCAAGCGAAAATCGAGAAAGCGG
Organism: uncultured Hyphomicrobiaceae bacterium; assembly: GCA_964570735.1. Classification (GTDB taxonomy): domain Bacteria; phylum Pseudomonadota; class Alphaproteobacteria; order Rhizobiales; family Rhodomicrobiaceae; genus CAZNAH01. The sequence continues at coordinate 9,828 of CAZNAH010000025.1, forward strand.
TCGCGGCGGCAACGGACCTTGCGTCACGGCACGGGGGCACCGGGCGTCACCTCGCCGCGTTTACAGAACACCTCATGCGGGCTTTCAGTGACGTTCTCGACGAGCGCGGCGCCGTGATGGCGGCCGGCGAGTGATGCGCGACAGGGCGGGATGGACGCAATGACCGATTGGATGCTCTATGCCGGAATTTTCCTCATCACCTTCTTCGCGATGGAAGGTGTCGCGTGGTGGACCCACAAATACGTCATGCACGGCTTTCTGTGGAGCCTGCACAGAAGCCATCACGAGCCGCGCAAGGGCTTCTGGGAATTGAACGACGCGTTCGGGCTGTTCTTCAGCCTCGTTTCCATGGGGCTCATCTATTGGGGCTGGCAGGGGCCGACCTGGCTCATCTTCGTCGGCCTCGGCCTCGCGGGCTATGGCGTCGTCTACTTCCTCGTACACGATATCCTGGTGCATCGGCGCGTTGCGATCCGCATCAATCCGAAAAAAGGCTATCTCCGCCGGCTCTATCAGGCGCACAAGCTGCACCACGCGGTGGACGGCAAGGACGGCTGCGTGTCGTTCGGCTTCATCTTCGCGCCCTCGCCGGATCATCTGGCCGCTGAGATCAAGCGGCTGGCCCCCGTGCGCCAGTGGAGCAGCCGCGTGGACGCCAAGCATGGCGAGGATCGCGCGCATCCAGCCGAGCCCGCACCGTGAACGCCGATAGCCGACATTTTCATCGCGCCGGCTGTTAAATCGCCTCGCCAAGACCCGGCATGGTCCACAGCCCGTCGCGTGAGGGCGGCTTGCCGAGACGCAGCAAGGTGCGCGCCCGCAAGGCCGCCGCCGCACCGGACATCGCTCCGGACACCTTGCGCGCCTTGCCCACCACCGCGCGGCGCTCCCACGCCTTGTCCCGGCGCGCGCGCACGATACGGCCGATATCGCGATAGATGCGCCGCGCCGCGCCGATGCCGATGGCCGCGCCCAGGGGCAGCCGCCCCATGCCGTAGAGCGCGGAGCGATAATAGCGGTCGGCCATGGCGAGGAGCTCGTCGGTGACCGCGAAGACGGCGGCGCGGTTCACCGGGTCCGCCACAGCGTCCGCGCGGGCCGGCACGCCGGCGGCGTCGAGCATCTCGTAGGGAAGATAGACACGCCCAGCCCGCGCATCGTCGATCACGTCGCGCGCGATGTTCGTCAGCTGGAAGGCGAGCCCGAGATCGGAAGCGCGGTTCAGCGTCTCCCGGTCGCGCACGCCCATGATCATTGCCATCATCACGCCGACGACGCCCGCGACGTGATAGCAATAATCGAGCGTGTCGTTGCGCGTGCGGTAGGCGCGGCCCTCCACGTCCATCTCGAAGCCGCGCAGCAATTCAAGCGGATGGCGCTCGGGAATGGCGTGCTTCGCCGTGACCCGCGACAGGGCCTGAAACACCGGCTCGTCGGCGTCTCCGCGAACCGCGCGGCGCGTCTTCTCCGTCAACTCCGCCAGCCGCTCGCGCGGTGTGCCGGGGCGCGCCACGGTGACCGCGAAGCCGAGATCCTGCTCGTCGATCTGATCGTCGCAATAGCGGCACCAGGCATAAAGCATGGAGGCATCGTCGCGCAGATCAGCCGGCAGCAGCCGGGCCGCGCTCGCGAAGCTTTTCGAGCCGCGCTGAATGAGATCGCGGCTCATGGCGACGATGGCGTCCATGGGAAACGGGCCTCCGGGTTTGTCAGGACGCCCGCGCGGCCTGCTCGGCGAGAGCGCGGATCGCGGCCGCCTCATGCATGAATTGCAGCGCCTTGGCAATCGGAACGGGCGGCTTGCCCATTAGAATGCGGGCCTGGTCCCGCACCGAAAGGCGCGCGCTGTAAAAGCGCTCGATCAGCGGTTGCGGCAGCCTGTAGAACCGCTCCAGCACCCGATAGCGCGTATCAGGCTCGGCGGCGAGAAACAGCATCCTGTTCAAGAGCCGGAACATGGCTTGTGACTGCCAGTGGCGGCGCGCCCAGTCCTTGAGGGTTTTGTCGACGGCCTCGCTTGTCAGCGGATGGATGCCGGCAAGAAGGTCCGCGCATTGAACCGCGAAGGGAAAGGAATAGCTCGTGGTGTAGTGAAACAGGGCGGCGCGCAGGCCGAGCTTCGGCACGCCGTGCGGTTCCGCGTCGAGCAGCGCCTCGATATCCCCGCCCAGCACCAGCGGCAGCACGCCGCGCTCCTCCCGAAGGGTCTCCGCGACCGGCCAGCCGCGCGCGGCCGCGTAATCCATGCACGCCTTGCGCAGGCTATCCTCGTCGATCTCGGCCGTATCGCTGTAATAGGTGTCCTCGATCAGGATGCGGTTCGACGCCAGCGGCAAGGTGTAGATGAAGCGGTAGCCATCGCGCTGGGGGATGGTCGAGTCCATGATGATGGGGTGATCCTGCCCGTGGGGCGCCGCCGTCCTCACCTCAAGGCCCAGAAACTTCTGATAGCGCAGGGAGAAGGGCAGTTCCCGCGTCTGGCCGCGCGCATCAACGACGCAATGCGCGCTCAACACCTCGCCCGTATCGAGCATGACCGACCGGGGCGTGATCTCCCGCGCCGTCACGCCGAACCTGACGCAACCGGAGAGAAGGGTGCAGGCCGCATCGTGCAACGTTTCCGAGAAAATGCTGTTGTATCCAACCGCGAGTTTGCGCGTATATTTCGGGAAGCGCACTTCCTGCTGCGCCCAGCGATGCGCGACGAAGGGAGAGACCCACGCCCGCGCGTCGGCGCTGATATCGGTATCGTGAAACGACCAAGTGTGATTGCCGCCGAGATGAAGGCCCCGCTCCAGCACGAGAACGCGCAGTTCAGGGCGGCGCTGCCTGAGGCGATAGGCGGCCAGTGTCGCGGCCAGCCCGCCGCCCACGAAGATGATGTCGAGTTCTGGCGTGATCATGGAGCAAAATGTGCGTGGAACGCCTCGCCTGTCAATAACAGTCGGCCCGCGGGCGGATTTCATTCCGCCGGTGGCCTCAAGAGAAAAGCATGCCTGACAGCATCCTCAAGAAGCCTACGCCCGAGGGCCTGACTCGGAGCACCGGCCGCGCCCCGCTCGATGAGCGGCTGCGGCCCTTCCGCCCCATGCCCGCCCATTACGATGATCTTGACGCCGTGCTGGCAATGGCCTGGGAGTGCCTTGCGCGCGGCGCCGCCGACCGGCGCTCCGGCTTTCACACCGCGAATGTCGCGACCATCCGCGCCGATGGCTGGCCCACGGTCCGGACGGTGGTTCTGCGCCGCTTCAATCGTGATCGGCGCATTCTCGCCTTCCACACCGACGTGCGGACGCGGAAATTCGATGAGATCGCCCGCGACCCGCGCCTCACGCTGCACTTCTACGATCCGCAGCAGAAAATCCAGATGCGGCTCGACTGCATGGCCGAACTTCACGCCGCCGACGAGATCACGCGCGAAGCCTGGCAGCGGTCGCGCCCGATGAGCCGGGCCTGCTATGCGCAAATGTCGCACCCCGGCGCGAGCCTCGAAAACGGCGGCGACGCGGCCCTTTCTGCACTGGACGAAGCGGCAGCCTATGCTAATTTCGCCGTTGTCTTCGCGCGCATCGAGGCCCTCGACTGGCTTTATCTCGCGGCCGCCGGGCATCGGCGCGCTGCGTTCGACTGGCGCGGACCGGAGATGACGCAGACTTGGCTCGCCCCTTGATCATAAGGTTATGTGATGCAAATGCGTAGAAAAGTATTTATTAAGCGCAATAAGAGAGCCTTGTTTAATTTTATCAAATCCGCACGCTGGGGTTGGAAGAACACTCCCGTAAAAACGAGGCGAATAAACAATCAGTGGGTCCTAGATCCTACCAACTGGAATGATCGCGCCCTTCTTGAGAATAGAGTCCATGAAAAAAAACAGATAAATTTTTTAGAAAAACTTGTCTCAGAAAAAAAAAGTAGAGATTTTTTTTGATATCGGTGCCAATTATGGCTTGTATACCGTCTTGTTTGCTCAACATCCAAATATAAAAGAAATACATTCCTTTGAGCCAATAGATATTACTTTTGAAAAATTAAAATCTAATATTGAATTAAACGAAATCAAGAATAAATGCTTTACTTACAATTTAGCTATCGGAGAGAACAAGGGCACAGCAGTTATGGAATATGTCCCATCGCATAGCGGAGTTTCAAAGGTAATAGATTCGGGTATTAGCTTAGGCACACATAGAGAGATAGAAGTCAATTCAATAGACAACCTATTTCCAAATTTAAAGAATAAGACGCTGTTGATGAAAATTGATGTTGAAGGATTTCAAAAATTTGTCTTAAAAGGGGCCAAAGAGCTTATTAAAAATAACAGAGTATATATTCAAGTCGAGATTCACCCCGAGAAATTTGACAGCACCATAGAGCAATGTATTGCGAACAACTTAAAGTGTTTTTTCTTTATCGGTAAAGATTTCTATTTTACAAATCAGCCAAGTTGAGCCTTTTGAGATCGTCCAATTGCTTTAATTTGCGCATCAGCGGCTCGAAGTCCTTGAGCGGCACCATGTTCGGCCCGTCAGAGGGCGCGCGGTCGGGGTCCTGATGCGTCTCGATGAACACCGCAGCCACGCCGACCGCCACCGCCGCCCGCGCCAGCACAGGCACGAAGCGCCTTTCCCCGCCGCTGGACGTCCCCTGCCCGCCCGGCTGCTGCACGGAGTGAGTGGCGTCGAACACGACCGGGCACCCCGTCTCCGCGAGGATCGGCAGAGCGCGCATGTCCGAAACGAGCGTATTGTAGCCGAAGCTCACGCCGCGCTCCGTCACCAGCACGTTGGGGTTTCCCGCCGAGAGCACCTTTGCGACCACGTTCTTCATGTCCCACGGCGCGAGGAACTGCCCCTTCTTGATCTTCACGACGCGGCCCGTGCGCGCCGCCGCGACGAGCAGATCGGTCTGGCGGCAGAGGAACGCGGGGATTTGCAGCACGTCCACCGCCTCGGCGACGGGCGCGCATTGCGATGCATCGTGCACGTCGGTCACGACGGGAAGCCCGAGCGTATCGCGTACCTCCGCAAAAATCGGCAGCGCCGCGGCAAGGCCCAGCCCCCGCGCGCTCGACGCGCTCGTGCGGTTCGCCTTGTCGAACGAGGTCTTGAAGACGAGGCCGAAGCCGAGCCGCCCCGCGATCTCTTTCAGGGCGGAGGCCATCTCCAGCGCGTGCGCGCGGCTTTCGAGCTGGCACGGCCCGGCGAACACCGCGAGCGGCAGGCTGTTGCCGATGCGCACGCCGCCGACTTCGACGACGGCGTTGGGTTGCGTCCCGGTATCGACCCTATTTTTCATAACGAAACTGTGATCCAGGGGATGGGAGAGCTACTATGGCGCTGCGATGGTCTCAGCTATCACCGCCCGGGCCGGGATTCAAACGGCGTTTGGAGGCAAGTCAGATGAATATTCACGAGATCGCGGCCGATTTCACCGCACTCTGCGCCAAGGGCGCTTTCGAAGAAGCCGAAAAGTACTGGGCCGACGATGTGGTCAGCCTCGAACCGTTCCCCGGAGACATGGCGAGCCTTCAGGGCCGGGAAGCGATCAAACGCAAGCATGAGCGGTGGGAAAACAGCCATACCGTTCACTCCTGCACGGTGATGGGGCCATTTCTGCATGGCGACCAGTTCGCGGTGCGCTTCACCCTGGATGTGACGCAACCGAACGGCGTTCGCAGCATCATGGAAGAGGTCGGCGTCTACACCGTAAAGGATGGGCGGATCACGGAAGAGCGGTTTTTCTTCCTCTAACCCGCTGAAAGCGCGGACTAAACCAGACGGCTCTGTTGCACCGCCGCCCCCACGAACGCCGCGAACAGCGGGTGCGGATCGAACGGGCGCGATTTCAGCTCCGGGTGGAATTGCACGCCCACGAACCAGGGGTGATCAGGGATTTCCACGATCTCGGGCAGCCTGTTGTCAGGCGACATGCCGGAGAAGGCGAGGCCCGCGCGCTCCAGCCGCTCGCGATAGGTGATGTTCACCTCGTAGCGGTGGCGGTGGCGCTCGCTGATGCGCGTGCGGCCATAGGCTTCGGCGACGCGGCTGCCCGGCGAGAGCACCGCGTCATACGCGCCGAGCCGCATCGTGCCGCCCTTGTCGCTGCTGGTGGTGCGGTGAACCGCCCCGCCGTTCATCCACTCCGTCATCAGGCCGACGACGGGCTCCGCCGCCGGGCCGAACTCGGTGGAACTCGCGCCGTTGATGCCCGCCACATGCCGCGCGACCTCGATGACCGCCATCTGCATGCCGAAGCAGATGCCGAGATAGGGGACATGCCTCGTGCGGGCGTAGCGCGCGGCCTCGATTTTTCCTTCCGCGCCGCGCTCGCCGAAGCCGCCCGGCACGATGATGCCGTGGATGTTTTCGAGATGCGCGCTCGCCTCGCCCGTCTCGAACAGCGCGGAATCGAGCCAGTTGATGTTGACGCGCACCCCATGCTGGATGCCGCCATGGGTGAGCGCCTCGGTGAGCGACTTGTAGGCGTCCTTGAGGTTCGTGTATTTGCCGACAATGGCAACGGTCACGTCGCCGTCGGGGTTCGCCATGATGGTGGAGATGCGCTGCCACTGGGAGAGGTCGGGCGGCGGCGCATCGGCGATGCCGAAGGCGTCGAGCACTTCCTGGTCCAAACCCTCGCGGTGATAGGCGAGCGGAACCTCATAGATGTTCGGCACGTCCAGAGCCTGGATGACGGCGCTCTCACGCACATTGCAGAACAGCGCGATCTTCGCCCGCTCGGAGCGCGGCACGGGCCGCTCGGACCGGCATAGGAGGATGTCCGGCTGGATGCCGATCGAGCGCAATTCCTTCACGGAATGCTGGGTCGGCTTCGTCTTCAACTCGCCCGCCGCCTGGATGTAGGGAATGAGCGTGAGGTGGATGAAGATCACTTGCCCGCGCGGAAGCTC
>CAZNAH010000025.1:16753-17033 GCA_964570735.1 uncultured Hyphomicrobiaceae bacterium
ATCGCCTCGAAGAAGGGCAGCCCCTCGATGTCGCCGACCGTGCCGCCGATCTCGACGAGCACGAAATCCACGTCCTCCTTGCCGTCGAGGATGAACTCTTTGATGGCGTTGGTGACGTGGGGCACGACCTGCACCGTTCCGCCGAGATAATCGCCCCGCCGCTCGCGCGCGAGCACATCCTGATAGATGCGGCCCGCGGTGATGTTGTCGTTGCGCCGCGCGGATACGCCCGTGAAGCGCTCGTAATGGCCGAGGTCGAGATCGGTTTCCGCGCCGTCAT
>CAZNAH010000025.1:17048-22544 GCA_964570735.1 uncultured Hyphomicrobiaceae bacterium
GTGCTGATAGGGGCTCATCGTGCCAGGATCGACATTGAGATAGGGGTCGAGCTTGCGCAGCCTCACCGAATAGCCCCGCGCTTTCAGCAATGCGCCCAGCGCCGCCGATGCGAGACCCTTGCCGAGAGAGGAGACCACGCCGCCCGTGATGAAGATATAACGCGCCATGGGCTTGCAGAATAATCCATCGCACATGGATTCGAAGGGGGAAAAGCGAAACTATCAACCGCGATTTGACGCGCTGAAGGTGATGCGCGCCGTGTCCGTGCGGCGCGCCGTCCTTCGGCTTGTTCCGCGCGTGCGTTACTGCGTGCGCGGAACCTGAGGCGCGGCAGGAGCCTGCGGCGTGGCGGGAGCCGTTTCCTGGGGCGCAGCCGGCCGCGGGATCTGCACCTGCGGAAGCTGCGATCCACCCGTCGCGGGCGCGCTCGCGGGAGCCGCCGGGTCGATCACGGAGCGATATTCGCTCGCCTCGCGCGCGAGAATGCCGAGCACCAGGCTCGTCACGAAGAAGAGCGCGCCCAGGATCGACGTGGTGCGCGTGAGGAGATTGGCCGCCCCGCGCCCGGACATGAGGCCGCCGCCTCCGCCGCCGATCCCCAGCGCGCCGCCCTCCGAGCGCTGCATGAGGATGATGACGATCATGGTGACCGCGAGCATGAGATGAATGATCAGGATAACGGTGGTCATAGCGATTGTCCTGGAAACGCAAGGGCAGTTCTGGCATTCCGCGAAAAGCGGAAGCGCGCGCTTGCGAGGGATTGTTTGCCCTTACATGACGGCTGGGATGCGGTTCCGTCAAGCGCTGTCCGCAGGATCACCCCTTTATTGCGCGGGGCTTTACTTTTTCTGGGGCATGGGCGGCATGTTGACACCCGCTGCGGCTGTAGCGTCGCTGCCTGCGTCAGCATCGTCTTCGCCGCTGCCGATGCCCTCGCCGCCTTCCTCCTCCTCAAGCCCGCGCAGCTTGACGAGCATCTTTGCGGGCGTGCAGCGGAACTTGATCTGCTCGTCCACCTCGATATAGCGGCGGATGAGGTTCAGATCGCCCTGCGACAGGTTGAGCGACGCCCAGTCCGGCCCCTTCGCCATCATGTCTTCGACCTTGAGGCTTTGCAGGCCCTGCTTCTCAAGGGCGAGATTGGCGCAGGTCTCCTTGTCGAGCGGGATCGCGCGGGCGGACTCTGCGCCGAGCAGGGCGAGAAGCGCGAACAGCCCGGCGGCGCGAGCCATAGGTCCTTTCAGCGTCATGATACGGCCCTCCGCGATGCGCCCGCAATCGCAAGGAAATCCGCAGCCTTCAGGCTCGCGCCGCCCACGAGCACGCCGTCCACATCCGCAAGCGCGAGAATTGCGCCGGCCGAATCGGGCTTGACGGAGCCGCCATAGAGGATGCGCCAGCTCTCGCCCGAGGGGAGCGCGGCACGGATCGCGCCGTGGATCGCGGCGATGTCGGCGGTGCCTGGCGTAAGGCCGGTGCCGATCGCCCAGACGGGTTCATAGGCGATGACGGTGTTCGCGGGCGTGGCCGATGGGGGCAGGCTGCCGCGCACATGCCGGCGGCACACGGCTTCCGCGAGGCCGAAGCGGCGCTCGCCTTCCGTCTCGCCGATGCAGACGATGGCGATGAGCCCCGCGCCGTGCGCGGCCTCGGCCTTGCGCGCGACCTCGGCGCTCGTCTCGCCATGATGCGCGCGCCGCTCGCTGTGGCCAAGGATCACGGCGGTAGCGCCGCAGTCCTTGATCATAGGCGCGGAGATATCGCCGGTGAAGGCGCCGCCCGGCTCCGCATGGCAATCCTGCGCGCCGATGCCGAGCGCCGAGCCCCGCGCTGCCTCAACGGCCGCGGCAAGCAGCGTCGCGGGCGGGCAGATCAGCGCGTCGAAAACGGCATCCGGCTGAAGCGCGGCGGCGACCGCGCTGATCTCACGCAGGCTCTCGCGCGTGCCGTTCATCTTCCAATTGCCGGCGATCAGTTGCCTGCGCGACATGTTCGACCCGCCAAGCTGCCCCTCAAACAGTGGAGGCCCCGCATTCGCTTGTTGCGCTCGGAACCCGTTGCTCTACATAGAGACGGGCGGGACCATGTCGGAATTCACGGTTCAAATCAAGCCCGCCACGACCTTTCCTTAAGGACTTCTGCCTGCCATGAGACAATCACTCCAGAAAGGGATTGGACGCATCGTCCTCTTTCTTTTCATCGGGCTCCTCGTCGTGAGCTTCGCCGTATGGGGCATCGCCGATTTCCTCACCGGGGCGAGCCGCCAGAGCATCGCGACCGTCGGCAGTACGCAGATCAGCCCCGAGGAATATCAGCGCAACTATCAGCGCCAGATCGCCAATTACAGCAACCAGATCGGCCGCCAGATCACGACCGAGGAAGCGCGGGCGGCCGGCCTGCCGCAGCAAATCCTCGACGGCCTGATCTCGCGCGCCGCGCTGACCGAGCGCGCACGGGAACTCGGCATCGGCATTTCCGAGCAGGGCATCCGTGACGATATCCTGCGCGACGAAAGCTTCCAGGATGCGAGCGGCAATTTCAGCCGCACGCGCTTCGAGCAGATCCTGAATGCGAACGACCTGACGGAGCCCGCTTACGTAGAGGAGCTGCGCGGCGAGATCGTGCGGCGGCAATTGCTCGGCGCGTTCACTCAAGCGGCCATCGTGCCCGATGCGCTGCTTGACGCCGCCAACCGCTATCAGAACGAGCAGCGTGTCCTGAAGTATTTCGCGATCGGCCGCGACGCCGCCGGGGAAATCCCCGCCCCATCCGATGACACGCTGAAAAGCTTCTACGAGGAGCGCAAGAGCCAGTTCGCGCTGCCGGAATACCGGAAAATCGCAGTCGTCACGGCGACGCCCGACACCGTACGCAAAAAAATCACTGTGACCGGCGAGGAACTCGAACAGGCTTACAAAGCGAGCCTCGACGATTACCGCACGCCGGAACGCCGCAAAGTGGAGCAAATCTCGTTCCCCAGCGCGGAAGCCGCGGAAAAAGCTTCGGCCGAACTCGCCAAGGGCAAGGATTTCCTCGAAGTGGCGCGCGAGGCGGGCTTCAAGCAGTCCGACATCGACCTCGGCATGGTCACGAAGAGCGGAATGGTCGATCCCGCCATCGCGGAGGCGGCCTTCGCGCTCCAGAAGGGTGAGGTCAGCAAGCCCGTGAAGGGCGCGCTCACCACGGCCATCGTCCGCGTGCTCGAAATCCTGCCGGGCGCGGAGAAATCGCTCGCCGAGGTCGAGGATCAGGTGCGCAAGGCCGTGGTGGACCGCCGCGTCGCGCAGGAGCTTTCGCGGCTGACGAACGCATTCGAGGACGACCACACGGCGGGCATGCCGCTTGCCGAGGCCGCCAAGAAGCACGGGCTCGACCTGAAGGACGTGGTGATCGACCGCCAGGGCAAGACGCCGGACGGCGGCTCCGCCACCGTGGAGGGCGCAGCACCTGCTCTCTTCAGCGCCGTCTATGAGAGCGATGTCGGCGTCGAGAACGCACCCGTCCGCCTCGATGACGGCGCGTATGCCTGGTTCGAGGTGCTCGATATCATCCCGTCGCGCCAGAAGACGTTCGAGGAGGCGAAGGACGAGGTGACGAAGGCATGGCAGGAAGAGCAGGTCCGCACGAAGCTCGTCCAGCTTTCGCAGGATTTGCAAAAGCGGATCGAGGGCGGCGAGGCGATCGACGCCGTCGCCCAGAGCGTGAACGCGCAGGCCGCCGAGACGAAGCCGCTCAAGCGCACGGACGTGGCGCCCGGCCTGCCCTTCTCGGCCATCGCCCAGGCTTTCGCCCTGAAGGAGGGCGGAGTGAATGCCGTCGCGGGCAGCGACCGGCGCAGGATGTGGAAGTAGTTGGCCGGGGTGGTGCAGTTGGCAACCTGGATCTTCCAGGTGAAGGACGTGATCGACCCCCCGCCTGCCGAGGGCCTTGCGAAGACGCAGTTGCGCCAGCAGCTCGCGCAGTCGGTCGCGACCGACAATCTCTCGCAATATATCGCCGGCGTGCGCACGGACCTCGGCGCGGAGATCAATCAGCGGACTTTTTCGGCGCTGGCCGGAACGGGCGACGCGGTGAATTAAGGTTCAGAGAAAGCCGCGGGGCGGCTGGGCCATTTGCGTTGCCCATAGTCAAAGTGTGACACATGAAGGTCGATCCCCCCTTCGAGGACTTCAAACGCCGCTATGAGGCCGGCGAGGCTCAGGTCGTCGTGACGCGCCTCGTCGCCGACCTTGAGACGCCCGTCTCCGCGATGCTGAAGCTCGCTGCCGACCGCCCCCACGCCTTCCTGCTCGAGTCCGTCGAGGGTGGCGCGGTGCGGGGCCGGTATTCGATCATCGGCTTCGATCCCGATCTCGTCTGGCGTGCCCATGGCAACCGCGCGGAACTCAACGCCGCACCCCAGCGCGGCGCCGCCGCGTTCAAGCCCTGTCCCGGCGGCACGCTCACGGCCCTGCGCGATCTCCTGAAAGCCTCGCGCCTCGACATCCCGGCCGGCCTGCCGCCCATGTCGGCGGGCGTGTTCGGCTATCTCGGCTACGACACCGTGCGGCTCGTGGAGCGCCTGCCCGCCGAGCACCCCGACCCGATCGGCGCGCCCGACGCCATCCTCATGCGCCCGACCGTGATGGTCATCTTCGACACCGTGAAGGACGAGATGATCGTGCTGACCGTGGCGCGTCCGGCGAAGCGGCTCGGTGCGAAAAGCGCCTATTCGCGGGCCATCGACCGGCTTTCGGACGTCCTCGACAAGCTCGACGCGCCGGTGCCGCGCGCGCCCTCGCTCAACGGTAACGGGCTGCACACCGCAGCGGCGACCTCGAACATGACGCGCAAGCAGTATGAAGCGATGGTCCGCCGGTCGAAGGAATACATCGCGGCGGGCGACATCTTCCAGGTGGTCCTCAGCCAGCGTTTCACCACGCCCTTCGAACTGCCGCCCTTCGCGCTCTATCGCGCGCTGCGCCGCGTCAACCCGTCTCCGTTCCTCTACTTCCTGAATTTCGGCGATTTCGCGCTGGCCGGGTCTAGCCCGGAGATCCTCGTGCGGGTGCGCGAAGGCGAGGTCACGATTCGGCCCATCGCGGGCACGCGTCCGCGCGGCGCCACCCCGGAAGACGATGCGCGCCACGCGCGCGACCTGCTGGCGGATGCGAAGGAGCGCGCCGAGCATATCATGCTGCTCGATCTCGGCCGCAACGATGTGGGCCGCGTCGCCGAAATCGGCTCGGTCACCGTCACCGACAGCTTTTTCCTCGAATATTACAGCCAGGTGATGCACATCGTCTCGAACGTCACCGGCAGGCTCGATCCCGCCCACGACGCGATCGACGCGCTGATGGCGGGCTTCCCGGCGGGCACGGTTTCGGGTGCGCCGAAGGTGCGCGCGATGGAAATCATCGACGAACTGGAGCCGGACAAGCGCGGCATTTACGCGGGCTGCATCGGCTATTTCTCCGCGACGGGCGAGATGGACACCTGCATCGCGCTGCGCACGG
>CAZNAH010000025.1:22575-24842 GCA_964570735.1 uncultured Hyphomicrobiaceae bacterium
GATGCATGTGCAGGCCGGCGCGGGGATCGTCGCGGATTCCGTGCCCGCGTCCGAGCATGCCGAGTGCGAGAACAAGGCGAAGGCGCTGTTCCGCGCGGCCGACGAGGCGATCCGCTTCGCATCCCACGCCGGGCGGGGACAGTAGCGCGGGCATTGCCATGAAGACCCTGACCCTCTTCCGCCACGCCAAGTCCGACTGGAAGGACAGCCCGGTTCTGCCCGACTTCGACCGCCCGCTCGCGAAACGCGGCGAGAAGGCCGCGCCGGAGATGGGCGAGGCAATCCGCGCGATGGGGATCAGGCCCGACCTCATCCTGTGCTCGCCTTCGCTGCGCACGCGCCAGACGCTCGACCTCGCGAAAGTCCGCGCGTGGGACAACCTGCCCGAAGTCCGTTACGACGAACGGCTCTATCACACGCCCGCGCCGGTCCTGATGGAGGTGCTGCGCGCGCTGCCCTCGACCGTTGACCACGCCATGATCGTGGGCCATAACCCCGGTCTTCAGGCGCTGGCGATCGACCTGATGCGCACGGGCCCCAAGCACGCGGTGCGGGCGCTCGAAGCCAAGTTCCCGACCGCCGGCCTCGCCAGCCTCCGGCTCGACATCCGCGGCTGGCCGGAGTTGCGTGCGGGCGTCGGCGAACTCCTTTTCTTCACGACGCCAAAGCTGCGCAGGGCGGCAGCATAACAACAAGGATCGCTCCCGTGACGGCACGTCTGACGCTCATCGACAATTACGACAGCTTCACCTACAACCTCGTCCATTATTTCGGCGATCTGGGCGTGGAGACGCAGGTCTACCGCAATGACGAGCGCTCGGCCGCCGATCTCATCGCGGAGCGCCCCGCGGCAATCGTGATGTCGCCCGGCCCCTGCACGCCGAACGAGGCGGGCGTCTGCCTCGAACTCGTGCGGCTGAACAAGGGGCGCATCCCGCTGCTCGGCGTCTGCCTCGGCCACCAGACCATCGGCGAGGCCTTCGGCGGCCGCGTCATCCGCGCGCCGGAGCTGATGCATGGCAAGCTCTCCGCCATCCACCATCACGGCACGAGCCTGTTCCGCGGCCTGCCCAGCGGCTATGAGGCGACGCGCTATCACTCTCTCATCGTGGAGGCGAGCACCCTGCCCGCCTGCCTGACGGCCACCGCGCACACCGCCGATGGCATCATCATGGGCCTCGAACACAAGGACGAGCCGACCTTCGGCGTGCAGTTCCACCCCGAGAGCATCGCATCGGCCTATGGCCACGCCGTGCTCGCCAACTTCCTGACGCTGGCCGGGATTGCCTGGACGCCGCGCCGCACTGATATCATTTTACCGGAAAACGAAAGCCCAAGCCGCGTCCGCGCCTTCGCATGAGCCAGCCATGAGCACCAACCCGGCCCGCTTCCGCCCCCATTTCGAGAAAGCCGCGTCGGGGCTCGCGCTCACCACCGGGGAGGCGGAGGAAGCGTTTGGCTGCATCATGTCCGGCGACGTGACCGATCTGGAACTCGCGGCCTTTCTTGTCGCGCTGCGCGCGCGCGGCGAGACGGTCGATGAGATCGAGGGCGCGGTGACGGCCATGCGCCGCCTCATGAACCGCGTGGAGGCGCCGGACGACGCCATCGACGTGGTCGGTACCGGCGGCGACGCGCGCGGCACGCTGAACATCTCGACCGCGACGGCCTTCGTCGTATCCGGTGCAGGCGTTCCCGTGGCAAAGCACGGCAATCGGGCTGTGTCGTCGAAATCCGGCGCGGCGGACGTGCTCGAATGCCTCGGCGTCAGCCTCCGCGCGGATGCGGATCAGGCCGCGTCGTGCCTGCGGCAAGCCGGCGTCGTGTTTCTTTTCGCGCCGAACCATCATCCCGCGATGCGCTTTGCCGCGCCCGCACGCCAGGCGTTGAAGCTGCGCACGATCTTCAACCTGCTCGGCCCGCTGGCCAACCCGGCAGGCGTGACGCGCCAGCTTCTCGGCGTGTTCTCGCCCCACTGGCTGCGCCCGATGGCGGAAGCCTTGCAGCGGCTCGGCTCGGTTTCGGCCTGGGTGGTTCACGGGGCGGACGGCCTCGATGAGCTTTCGACGACCGGCGCGAACCGCGTGGTCGCGCTCAAGGATAGCGCGCTGACCGAATTCGAACTCGCGCCGGAGGATGCGGGCCTGCCGCGTGCCGCTTTGGGCGATCTCATCGGGGGTGCCCCTGAGGAGAATGCGCGCGCGATCCGCGATCTCTTGTCTGGCAAACCCGGCCCCTACCGCGATATCGTGCTCTTCAACGCAGCC
>CAZNAH010000026.1:0-22427 GCA_964570735.1 uncultured Hyphomicrobiaceae bacterium
CCTTGTCGCTGACGGTGTAGTTGAGCTTGAGGACATCGCCAAAGACCGCCTTGGCAACTTCCGGAACGCTCGCCCCGACGAGGGTGAGCGTGACGCCTTCGCTCGTCACGCTGCTCTGCGCCCGCCCCGATGAGGCCGGATCGCCGGCGGTGAACTGCGCTGTCCCTTCGTAGACGTGCGCCTCGCGGCCATCCGTGGCCCCCGTAGCCGCCGTCTGCTGGCCGCCTTCAGCCGAATCGGGCTCGCCCGAGCCTATGATCGGGTTTGGCAGGATGAGCTGTTGCGCGGGAAGAGAGCAGGCGGCCAACAGCGTTGCGAAGCAGGCCGTGCAGGCTGCTCGAACGGCACTCGATCGTGTCCGGCTCGCAACCGCCAAGATGGTCCCTCCGAAATGTAACGCTCCAGGTCGCTCACCTAACCGCCGGAACGCAACATCAGCTTAGGCCGAGCCAAACTGACCATCTCTGACTCGCGCGCGAAAGCCCAGCGATCATCGCGCTTCGCCAACACCCTAGGTCGTGCTTCATCGTGACGCAAGCGGCGCCTTGTGCAATTTCGGACCGTATGTGCACGTCCCCGGACTTAAGTCCGATGCGGTTCAGACCCTTGGGAAGGGCCCTTTGTGTGAAGACGGCCCGCTCTATTCCATCTTAGATGGTAGAGGGGATGCTTTGAACGTTTCGCAAGGTGGATTGAGCCGCGCCGCGCCTGAATGCCGGTGCTTGATCCGTGAGGCTGCGGCGAGGCTATGACCTGCGCGCCGGACGATGCGCGCTCACGCCCGTCGATTGAGGGCAACGCGGAGGATTATGACAATGTATTTGCCGAAGTCAGCACCCCGGAACCGCATCCGGGAAGCCCAGAACGCCCGTGACAATCGGGCCGAAGTCCAACGGGCGCTGAACAGGGGCGAAGTCAGCCGGCGCGATCTTCTGAAGATGGGCATTTTCACCGCCGGCGGCGCGCTTGCGCTGAAGAACGGGCTTAGCCCTTTCGCGAGCAGTGCCTATGCCGCCATCCCCACAGGCACGCCGCGCAGCCCGCTCTTCAACGCACGGCCATTCACGCAAGCGATGCCGCGCCATAATCTGCTGACACCGAGCGCGCTGTCGCATGTCAACGTCATGGGCGAGACGGAAGCGGCGTGGCCCGCAGGGCTCGGCGAACTGAATTCCAAGCGCCTCTCGTGGCACACGGATTTCACCGCCGCGCAGAATGCGGGCGTTCCCAATCCCTATCTTAACCCGCTGACGGGCCGCGGGCCGGTCGAGGGCCGTCCGCCGGGAATGTGGTTCGGCCACCAGCGCTGGAGCGATTATCTCCCCCGGGTCGGCTACCGCATGTCGATGGGGCAACTCAAGAACGGTCTGAGCTTCCACCCGAACTTTCCGGACCAGGCGCCGAACAGCTGCTGGACTTATGCGCCGGGCGGGCTCGGCACGCGGGGCGTGCTGCCGCCTCCGCTCATCAAGATGCGCTATGGCGAACCTGCCGTCATCCGTATCTACAATTCGCTGCCAATCAGCAGAACCGCCAATAACGGGTTCGGCCGCAACGAGATTTGCACGCACAACCATAATGCTCACAACGGCGCGGCCAGCGACGGCGCGAACAATGCCTATTTCTTCCCCGGTCAATTCTATGACTACCACTGGGGCACATGTCTGGCGCGCGCGGACACCGTCAATCTCGACGGCGCGGAACTGCGGGCCTCGGGCATCGACAACAACAGCGCGCCCTACCCCATTCCCGGCGATTTCCGTGAGTTGCAAAGCACGCTGTGGTTTCACGATCACCGCTTCTTCTTCACGGCTGAGAACGTCTACAAGGGCAATCTCGGTGCGCTGAACTACTACAGCGGACCGGATCGCGGCAATGAAGCCATCGACGACGCCGTGAACCTGCGCTTGCCAAGCGGCAGCCTGCTTCCCTGGGGCAACCTCGATTTCGACGTGAACCTGACGATCTCGGATTTCGCGCTCGACCAGTCGGGGCAGCTCTTCTTCGACATCTTCGATACGGACGGCTTCCTGGGCGACAACCTTCTCGTCAACTTCGCCTATGCCCCGTATTTCAACGTCATGCGGCGGAAGTACCGGTTCCGCCTTCTCAACGCCTGCATGGCCCGGTTCCTGAAGATCGCGCTCGTCACGTCCCGCGGCGACCCGGTGCCGATGACCGTGGTCGCAACGGACGGCAACCTCATGGTCAACCCGGTCACGGTCAACGCGCTCGATCCGCAGGGCAGCGCCGAGCGATTCGATGTGATCGTAGACTTCTCGAACTTCCGCATCGGGGACAAGCTCCAGCTTGTGAACCACATCGAACACGACGATGGGCGCGGCCCCAAGGAGGTCGTGGGTATCAGAAAGGCTTGGCGGCGGAACTCCGACGACCCCGCCGTGGGGCCATTCCTCGAATTCCGCGTGGTCAGCTCCATGCAGAGCGTCGATGTTCCGGGATACTTTTATTACGACGGGATGGCGAACCTCGACCGCAGCCTGGTCCCGCCGGTCCTCACCGAGCCGATCCCTGTCGAGGAGCCGGTCCGGACGCGCGAGATCGAATTCAAGCGGGGCAGCGAAGTCAGCACGGGCGAGGGGTGCTTCCCGGATTGCGGCGAGAAGGAAGCCTTCCCCTGGCAGATCCGCATCAACGGCGAATCGACCCACTTCCTCAATGCGAACCGGTCCTCACTCATCGTTCCCCGGCCGGGTGAAGTCGAACACTGGATCCTCAAAAACGGCGGCGGCGGCTGGGATCATCCGGTTCACCTCCATTTCGAGGAAGGCTGGACCATCAGCCGGACCGTGGGACAGCGCAACTCGCCGTTGCAGGTTGGCGTGCGCAAGGACGTGTGGCGGCTCGGCGAGGGCGGCGAGGTCAAAATCCAGGTCAAGTTCAGCGAATTCGGCGGAGCCTACGTGACCCATTGCCACAACACCGTGCATGAGGATTTCGCGATGCTGCTGCGGATGGATATCTTCAAGGCGGACAACGGGACCGGAGATCCGTTCGTCGCGCTCGCCCCAACGCCCAATCCGACGCCGGACGGGGTCGAATACCTGACGCCCGAGATTCTGCCGGAAGGCGATCCGCGCCGTCGTGGCAGTAGCTGAGCCCATGACAGGAAGGCGCGTCACGAAAAATCCGGCTGAGATACTGCGCGGCTTTCTCCTTGCTCTCGCAGCGATCGCATGGGGCGGGCCCGCATTTGCCGCGCCGGAGGGCTCGCGGTTCAACCGCGACTATTTCGCGAATGCCGAAGTCGTCACGCACAATGGCGAGCGGGTGCCGTTTTACGATGCGCTGATCAAGGGCAAGCGCGTCGTGATCAACTTCATGTATCTGACCTGCAAGGATATCTGCCCGCTCACCACGTCGCGCGTCGCGGAAATTTACCGGCGGCTCGGCGAGGCCGTCGGCCGTGACGTGTTCATCTATTCGATATCGATGGACCCCGAAAACGACACGCCCGAGCTTCTCAAATTGCATGCCGACGCTTTCGAGGCGGGCGACGGCTGGCTGTTCCTCACGGGCGAGCCGGAGACGATCCGGCAGCTTCGATGGAAGCTCGGCGAGCGCAGCCGAAACCTGACCGAGCACCGCAACGACCTCGTTCTCGGCAACGACGTGACGGGCGAATGGTCCCGCACTTCGGTCTATTCGGACATCGAGGTTTCCGTCGCCAAGATCCGCGAACTCGATCCCGGCTATTTCGCCGAACCGCGTGCCGTCTCAAGCCGCGAGACGGCGGCCGGGGTCTACCGGCTCGACAAGCAGACGGGTCAAGCGCTCTTCATCAAGGCGTGCTCGACATGCCATTCCATCGGCGGCGGCGATAGGGTCGGGCCGGATCTCAAGGACGTGGCCCGGCGCCGCGCCCCCGAATGGCTGCGGCGTTTTCTGATGGCGCCAGACAGCATGCGGGCGGAAGGCGACCCGTTGAGCGTCGCGCTCGCCGACCGGTATCCCGGCGTGGTCATGCCGAACCTCGGCCTGAAGGAAAACGACGTTGCCGACGTGCTTGCCTATATCGAGTCGAGATCCCGCGCGGCGGACGGAACGGCTTCCAGCGATAGCGCGCTTGCCGCCGGGGCGGCGCGGCAGCGGTAAGCCGAACGCCGTACGATGCGAGGCTCTAGTCGCGCCGCAGCGGGAACAGGGGTAGGTTCTGCGTCCGCCCGCGCGCCTCAAGCGTCACGCTTGCGGCATCGATCCGCGTCACGCGCCATGCGCCGAACCGGGACCCGACTTCGACCCAGGTTCCCGCGGGAGCATCGCCGGAGCGGATGAGCGCCCTGCTGCGCCACCCGCCTCCCGTCATGACGCCGACGAGTTCGAGGGCGGCGGGCAGCGGCTCGGCCGGCGCGCTCGAAGCGGCCTCCGGCACCTTTTCGCTTTTGAGGCCGGGTTCTGCCGGCGGGCGCCGATCGGGACGGAACAGGGGCCGCGCCAGCGTTTCGGGATAGGTCCGGCCGCTGTCTGCCAGGATTGAGGCAAGCCCCGCATCCGGGTCCGCATTCGGCAAGCCGGGCTCCTCCGGCGGGGGCGCCAGCGGTCCCGTATCGACCGTCATGGTCGCAACGTGCATGACGAGCGCCGCAAGCACGACGCATACCCCCGCCAGCCCGGCCTTCGCGAACCGCATCATGACTTGCCATCCAAGGGAGCGTGAGCGGCTGCATAGAGGTCGAGCCTCAACCGAAGCCGCCCATCGGCCGAGCGCCACGTCCCGCTCGGGGACACTTGCAGGGCGCGCACGAAAAGGATTGGGCGATGCGACTGGATGGCAAGGCTGATCGCCTGAAGCCCCGCCGTATCCGTCGTAAACTCGGCCTGGACGCCGATGAGCCGCACCCCGCCCGTCTCCTCCGCCGGAAGCTCGCGTGTTGTCGCCAGCCTCGTGCCATGCCGCGCGGCGATCTCCGTGATCACGCCCTGCAAGGCCGCCATCCTCAGCGCATCTGTCTCGCCGGGCAGGAAAAGGGCCTGCTGTGCGGCATCCGGCATGCGTTTCGCAGGCTGCCCGGCTGCGTCGCTCCCTGAGAAAGCCTGGAAGCGGCCGAGCAGTTCGCGCTGCTGCTCCAGATCGGCGCGCGCGGCCTGCATTTCGCGGACGACAGGAGCGGCAACGGCCAGGACCGCAAGTGCGGCCACACCGAGCAGAAGCGCCAGCGCCGCGAACCGGGAGACAATCGCGCGGACCCGGTCGTTCATGGCGAGCCCTCGCGCGCGGTCGCCGCTTCAGGCTGCTCGTCCCGCCCTTCCAGCTGAACACGGATGCTGAAGCGTTCCTTGTTCTCCTCGGTGTTCAGCACGACGGGGGCGGTCAGGGCCGCGTTCTCAAAAGCGCCGCTCCTCTCAAGAAGAGGCACCAGCGCGGAGGCCGATGGCGCAAACCCTGTGATTTCAACGCGATCCGGCTCCATCCGCAGATCGGTCAGCCAGACATCATCGGGCAAAGTCAGGGTAAGCTCTTCAACGATGTCCGCCACGGCAAGCCGCGTGCGGGCCATCCGCTCCAGCGTGGCGAGCCGGGCTGTCTCCCGCTGTGCGAGTTCGGCGGCCTGACGCGCTGCCGCAGCAGTGCCGCGCGCGGCCTCGACAGCCTCCCCGATCTCAGCGAGCGCATTATGATGCCGGACGATGAACAGGGTTGCCGCGACGGTGGCCAGCACGCACGCCAGTGACGCGAGCGCCGGGATGACGCGGTCAGCCCCGTTGCGCGCCGGTTCGAGGAAATCGGCGGGCAGTCCGCCGCGCAGCGTCTCGTCCCACCCTTCGATGAAGGCCGGTTCCACGCCGGCGCGGCGCATGGCCGCCAGAATCGGCTCGGCCGTGCTCCGCTTGAGGACGAGGTGGCACACCCGGCGGACGCCGCGACGGGAGCCCGGCTCCGGCAGAATGAAATGGGCCGTCATCACGTCCGCCGACCGGAACGGCGTCGCCCTTTCGAGGTCGAGGCTGAGGATGTTCGCGAAATTGGGTTCGGCCTGCGCGGGCAGCTCGACAACGCGGGAGAAAAGGAAATCCCGATGAAACCGGAGGCCCGCGCCTCGGGAGGCGTGCTCCACCAGCGCCGGGCGCAGCGCCTCTATGCCCCGTGCGCCCGTTTCCGCCGTTTCGGCCAGACTCTCGTCGCGGGGGTCGCCGCATCGGACGAGCCGTGTACGGTCCGGTTCCACCGACACGACGAGTCCCTGCGTGCGGGCACGCTTTGCCGATTGGGGAAGCAGCGCCTTGAGTTCGCCGCCCCACCACCGAAAGAATGCTTGCGCGCTTGCCGCGTAGCCGGTGTTCATGTCCCGAATGCAGAGCTTGCCTGTCACATTCCGCTAAAGCAGTTCGACGCGGGTTAGCTGCCGGAAAACCCAACCCGCCGCGCGCGCAATCTTCAGCGAGACCTTTTGCGAGCTTAGCAAATCCTCTAGAATAGTCACAATGATTTCAACCGAATGCTTATTCACGCGATGGATCACCAGCCCTTTTCAGCGGACCTGCAAACCGATCCCAAGAGCCGGGCGTTCGCGGAAGACCTCAGTGCCCATCTCATCGGCCGCGATCTCCTGAGCGAAGCCGCAGTCCGGCGGGCCATCCGCGCGCAGCAGCAGTCCGGCGAGCGGTTCGATCTCGTGCTGACGCGCCTCGGTCTGCTGCCGGAAACCGACATGGCGAGGATTTTGGCTGAGTTCCTCGGCCTGCCTTTCAAGACCGCCACGGACTTGCCCTCGCGTGCGCTCTTCCCGGGCGAGCTGAAAATCCCGTTTCTGTCCGCCGCCAAGGTGATCCCGCTGGCCGATGATGGCGCGCGGCTGACGCTCGGCATGGCCGACCCGTTCAACATGGAAGCCGTGTCCGCCCTCTCCTTTCTTCTCGGACGCCGGGTCGAGCGCGCCGTCATGCCTGAGGGGGATGTGATCGCGGCCATCGCCGGGCTGTATGAGAGCGGAGGCGATGCGCAGGATCGGCAGTATGAGGCCGGGCGGCAGACGGGCGACGACGAAGCCGGCGACGAGGATGTGCGCCGGCTTCAGGACCTCGCCAGCGAAGCGCCCATCATCCGCCTGGTGCAGGATCTCATCGTGCGCGCTGCCGAGATGCAAGCCTCGGATATCCATCTCGAACCGCGTGAAGACGGGCTCAAGGTGCGCGTGCGGATCGACGGGGCGCTGCACAGGCTCGATCATCTGCCCATCACGGTGAAAGCGCCGGTCACCTCGCGCATCAAGATCATGGCGCGCCTGAACATTGCGGAACGGCGCATCCCGCAGGACGGGCGCATCCGGGCGACGGTTCGCGGCCGCGAAATCGACCTTCGCGTTTCCACGATGCCGACCATGACCGGCGAGAGCGTCGTCATGCGCCTCCTCGACCGGAACAGCCTCGATCCGGATTTCGGCTCGCTCGGGTTCACGCCCGATACGGTGGCGCGTCTCATGGATCTGCTCACCCACCCGAACGGGATCATCCTTGTGACCGGGCCGACCGGAAGCGGCAAAACGACCACACTTTATGCGGCGCTGAGCCACCTCAACGACCCTCGACGGAAGGCATTCACGGTCGAGGACCCCATCGAATATGAGTTGGACGGCGTCAATCAGGTGCAGGTGCAGCCCAAGATCGGCTTGACCTTTGCATCGGTGCTTCGGTCCGTGCTGCGGCAGGACCCCGACATCATCATGGTCGGAGAAATCCGCGACCTGGAAACCGTCCGCGTCGCCATCCAGGCATCGCTCACGGGCCATCTCGTCCTGTCGACCGTTCACACCAATGACGCTCCGGCCACCTTGACCCGCCTGATCGACATGGGGGTGGAGCGTTACCTTCTTTGTTCGAGCCTGAAGGGGGTTCTGGCGCAACGGCTTGTCCGCCGGCTGTGCTGGGATTGCGCCGAGCCGGCCGCCCCGTCTCCGGTGCTGCTCGACAGTATCGCGACCGCTGGACTGACTGCTCAGGCCGGGCAAAGCGGGAGCCTTGCCGCACTCCGCGCTCCGAAAGGGTGTCCGGCGTGCCGTCAGACTGGCTTTCGCGGCCGCACCGCCGTCAGCGAGCTTCTTCTCATGACAAACGAGGTTCAGGCCCGCCTCATGGCCAATGCGGATCAACAAGCGATACGGGACGCGGCCAGCGAAGCCGGTATGACCGATATGTTCCGCGATGGATTGGGCAAGGTGCTCGCGGGCGAGACCACGCTCGATGAAGTTCTGCGCGTGACGAGGCTCGCCCTGTGATGCGCTTCGGATATCGGGCGTATGACGCGCAGGGCCGGATCGTGGAAGGCGAGGTCACGGCAGAGAGCCGCGAGAGCGCGCTCGACGTTCTGCATCAGCGGGGCGAGATCGCCGTCGCCATCACGGACTCACCGGTTTCCGCCGCGCAGCCCTGGTGGAACCGCCAGATCAGGCTTTTCAATTCGGTTTCCCTCGGCGGCCTGGCCCTCTTCACGCGTGAGCTGGCGACGCTCCTGAAGGCAGACCTGCCGCTCGACGAGACCCTGCGGATCGTCGCGCTCCAGCCCTCGCTCCCCGGTCCCATGCGACGCACAACCGACGGCGTGCTGAACCGCGTGCTCGAAGGCCAGGCGCTTTCACAGGCGCTCGCGGCGGAACCCGCCATATTCTCCGAATTCTATTGGCGCCTTGTGCGCGGCGGCGAGGCTTCCGGCTCGCTGGGGGATGTGCTCGACGATCTGGCGGCATTCCTTGAGCGGTCCGCCGAGATGCGCGCCAAGGTTCTGTCGGCCCTGCTGTATCCGGCCATCCTGCTCGCCGTCGCAGCACTTGCGGTCGTGGCGATCATGGCGGTTCTGCTGCCGGCGATCGTGCCTCTGCTGAGGGATACGGGCGCGCCGCTCCCCTTGATCGTCACCCTGCTCGAAGGAACGCGCGCATTCCTGGCGAACAATGTCTTTCTCCTGGCCGTCATCGGCGCGGGCGTCGCCGTCGGCCTCGCCATCGCCAGCGCGACGGGCATCCTGCGCCCGGCCCTGTCCCGCATCCTGCTCCGCATGCCCTTTGCGCGCACCCTCATCATGCGCCGAGAGGTCAGCCGGTTCGCGCGCACGCTCGCCACGCTGATCCGCAGCGGCGTTCCTCTGCTTGAAGCAACGCGGATCACGGGCGGTGTTCTGTCGAATGCGGTCTACCGGGAAGCCACGGCTGCAGTCGCGGAAGATCTGCGTCAGGGCGTGCCGCTCACGCGAGCGCTGACCGCGCGCAAACGCTTTCCGGACGTCGCGCTTCGCCTCGTCGCGGTGGGCGAAAAGAGCGGACAGCTCGAAACCATGCTGCTGCGGGTCGCCGAAATCTTCGAGGCAGCCTTGCAGCGGCAGCTCAACCAGATGACGGTGCTCCTTACACCTGTTTTGACGCTCGTCATCGGCCTTCTGGTCGGCGGCCTCATCGTCTCCGTCATGGGCGCCCTGCTCAGCATCAATGAACTTGCTCTCACATAGTGCGATGACAGGCTCCCGACGCACGCGAGCGCCACTCCCCCGCGAGGCGGGCTTCACACTCATTGAACTGCTTCTGGTGCTCGGCATCCTGGCCCTTGCGGGATCGTTCGCCGTGCCGTTCGTTGTCCGCCCGTCCGGCGATGCGGCACTGGAGGCCACGGCGCGCCGCCTCGCGGGACAGATGCTGCTCGCGCGGGCGAGCGCGATCCGCAGCAATGCGCCGCGCACCGTCACGATCGACCTTGCCCGGCGCCGCTTCCGGGCCGATGGCGTGGCTGCGGAAACGCCGGTCGCGCAGGGCGTCTCCATCGACGTGCTCACGCTCCAGAGGGAAACCCGCTCGGGCGGCATCGCCAGGATGCGGTTCTTCCCCGACGGGTCATCGACGGGGGGGCGTGTGCTGTTCAGCACCCGGCGCCGTTCCGTTGCGGTCGATCTGGACTGGATGACGGGGCACGCCTACGTGAGCCGGAGGCCGTGACGTGACCGGCCGCAGCGAGGGGGGCTTTACGCTGATGGAGGCGCTCGTGGCGCTCGTGATCCTCATTGCGATGACGACCCTTCTTTATCGGGGGCTCTCCAGTGCGCTTCGCCTTTCGGCCGTGGCTGACCGCTCCGAGGCCGCGCTCCTGCTTGCGAAAGCCCGTCTGGCGAGCGCCGGAAGCGAGACGCCGCTTCAGCAAGGCCAAGCCAGCGGCGTCGAGGGTGGCCTGGCGTGGTCGGTCGATACGCAGCCCTATGCCTCGGCGCTGAGTTCCCTTCCGCCCGGACCGGCGGCCTTCTGGATTACGGTGACCGTCTCCTGGCGCGATGGAGCCGGGCGTCCCCGGACGATCGAACTCAAATCCTTGAAGCTGGCGCGATGAGGTCCGTGCTTTCAATATCGCGACGCGACGCGCGGCAGGCCGGCTTTACCGTTCTCGAAGTCCTCGTCTGCGTGATGATCCTCGCGCTGATCCTGTCCTTTCTGCCCGGGACGCTCCGTGTCGGCCAGCGGGTTTGGGAAACTGACGACGCTTTCGCGCGGCGGGCGGGGCTTTCGGCCTTCTGCCGTCATGTCGAACAGCGGCTGACGGAAGCGATGCCGATCTACCGGCGCACGCAGGCCGGGACGCTCAGGATGGAATTCGACGGGGCACCGGATCGTCTGAGCTTCGTTGCGCCTGCCAATGCGGGGCCGGGCGGCGGGGGTGTCTACCATTTTACGCTTTCGCTGAATGACGGCGGGGGGGCGAGCAACGCGCTCGCGCTGACCCAGACGCTTTATCGGCCGCGCGATGCGTTCGCCCCGGCGAACACTCTCGACTCACGCCCGGCGTCGTCCCGTCATCTTGCGCCGGAACCCGTCCGCTCGCTCGCCTTTCGTTATTTCGGCGCGGCATTGCCGGGGCGCGAGCCGGGCTGGCACGCACAATGGCCGCGCGAGGATGCGCTTCCCGATCTCGTCGAGATGACCGTCACCACGGCGAGCCGCGTCGAACCCGCCCGCTTCGTCGTTCCGTTGCGTCTCGGAAGCGCCCTCAGCTATCGGTAAACGATATCCTGATTTTCGCCTTCCCCGCCGGGCGCGTGATCACGGCCGAGCGAAAGCAGTTCGAACGGACCGGCCTGACCGGGCACCTTGTATTGATAGGGATGGCCCCAGGGATCGACCAGCCCTTCAGCCCTCTTGATGTAGGGGCCGCGCCATTGCGGTGCGCCGGCCGGACGCTGAACCAAAGCGCCGAGTCCGGCCTGCGGCGGCGGAAAGCCACCATTGTCGAGCGCATAGAGTTCGAGGGATGTCGCGATCGCGCTCATCTGCGCCTTGGCGGTCTCGGTGCGCGCCGATCCCATATAGCGCAGGACCTGGGGATAGCCGATCGCCGCCAGCATCGCGAGGATCCCGAGAACGACCAGAAGCTCAAGCAGCGTGAAGCCATCGTCCGCTGCGCGCGGCGTCTCGGTCTTCGCTCGGGCAGTGCGCTTGCGCGTGGCTTGGATCATCTTCTTCATCGTGTCCGATCGTTGCCGAAATTACGGCTCGCGGGCAACCGACTTTAGTCGGATCCAAGGTTCGGGTGCTGGCCCGATGTCAGGCGATCGGCCCGAAGAGCCATACCCCCCAGAAGCCAAGAGCCAGCGCCGGACCGAACGGAATGCGCGTGGTGCGAGTCACCGGCGCCACGAGGACATGCCAGCAAGCCACGGCGGCCAGCGCGGTGAGACAGGCCACCAGCAGGACCGAAGGCAGCCCCTCTGGCCCGAGCCAGCCGCCCGCCGCCGCGAACAGCTTCGCATCGCCCATCCCCAGCCCTTCCCGGCCTGTCGCCGCGCGGTAGCCTTCCGCCAGCCCGAATACGGTCAGATAGGCGAGGGCTGCGGCGGCCGCGTGCCAGACGGGGTTGCTCCAGCCCAGCAGGAATGCGAGCAGCGGACCCGCAACGATGAGGGGGATCGTCATTGCGTCCGGCAGGCGCATCGTGCGCACATCGATGAGGCTGAGCGCCAGCAGCGCGCTTCCCAGAACCACCGTGATAAGAAGCACAGGCGGTGCGGGCCTCGCATCGCCGAAAGCGAGCGCCGCCGGCACGAGAAAAGCCGCCCCGAGGATCAGCGGCGCGGTGCGGTTCAAGGATGCCTGCCAGCCCGATAGAGCTGATCGACGCTGGGGCGCTCTATCGCGTAGGGGTCGCCTTGCGGCACGGCGTTGAACTCTCGATCCTGGCAGTATCGCACGCCGTCGATCTCAATGTAGCAGTACTGGCTGCATCGCCGCACGCCCCGATACCAATAGCATCCCCGGGCAAACAAAGGTGCGTCACCGGAACGGGCGAAATCCTTCGCCCCGTTCCCCTGAGCAAGCGCCCCGCCGCCGCCTGTCGCGCTCACAGCCACGGCTATCGCGACACCCAACAGGCTCCTCATCCCCATGATTTTCCCCTGACCGAGAACCGCCTAGCGTTAGGTTAGCGCGCTTCGTGGAGGTTCGCCAGACCGCACCGCCACAAGCGCAGATTGCCCGTGATCCCGCTCACAACCCTTTTGCCCGGTAAAGACGCACAACGCTGGTGATGTTGTCCTGACCGTAGCCGTCTAGCATTGCGCGGAGAAAAACGGTGCGCGCTGCGGCCGTCAGCGGCGCTGCCTCCGTCGAGCCTGCCGCAGCCTGAATATAGCCGAAATCCTTCTCGGCGAGTTCGACCGGGAACATCGGGGGGAAGGCATCGCCCAGCATCGCTCCGGCTGCCGCTCCGGCGGCGGGGCTGCACACTGGCGTGGCCGCGATGATCTCGACAGCGCGCCCGGGGTCGAAACCCTGCCGGCGAATGATTTCGATCAATTCGCCGAGCGCACCAATCTGGATCCCGAACAAGGCGTTGACGGCCAGTTTCACCGCTGCGCCTGCACCGTTCGGTCCCGCGTGATGGATCATGGCGCCCATTTCCGAAAGAATGGGGGTTGCGCGCGAGAGGGTCTCTGCGGTTCCGCCCACCATGAAAATGAGCTGTTTCTGCTCGGCCTAGGGCCGCGATCCCGCGACGGGAGCGTCGAGGAAAGCGCAGCCCTTCGCGGCGAAGAGGCCGGACAGCTCTCGCACCCAGCCGACACTCAAGGTGGAGCATTCGACGGCAACCGCGTCCGCCGACATGTCGCCGAGTGCGCCCTCGGCAGCATCCAGCCAGACAAAGCGGGACGCCCCGTCGTCGCGCACCATGGAGAAGACGAATTCCGCCTCCGCCACCGCCGCGCGCGGAGAGTGCGCCGCCATGGCGCCCGCGTCCCGCAACAGCGTCATCTTTGCGGCATTGCGGTTCCACACCGTGACGGCGTGTCCGGCGGCGAGGAGATGAGCGGCCATGCGCGATCCCATCGCGCCGAGACCGAGAAAGGCGATTTTCGACATTCAAGCCGCCATCAAGGTCGCGTCGATGGCCTGCATGGCCGCCTCGGAGTTCGATCTCACGACCTCATGGCCGGCCGTCGTCGCCTCGACGGAGAAAAAGGACACGTCCGCGATTCCGAGAAATCTCAGCAGAAAGCGCAGATAGGGTTCGAGAAAGTTGGCGGTGCTGAAGGGTTGTCCCGCAGCGTAACCTCCTGCCCCATAGGCGCAGACCACATAAGCCTTCTTGCCGGTTACGAGACCTGTGAAGCTGGCGCCGTCATATGCGAAGGTGCGGCCGATGCGAACGATCTGGTCGATCCACGCCTTCAGGGCCGAAGGGACCGAGAAGTTATACATCGGCACCGTAAGGACCAGCACATCGGCTGAGCGCAATTCGCCGATCAGTTCATCGGACAGAGCCGTGGCCTGCCTCAACTCGTCGGTCATCTGCGCGGCCGAAGTGTAGTAACCGGCGATTGTCGCGCTGGCGATGTGAGGGATGGGCGCGGATGCCAGATCACGCCGGATGACGCGGCTGCCCGGAATGACGCTTAGCAGCCTCATTTCCAGATGATCCCCGATTTCGCGGGAAACAGAGCCGGCATCACGGGAACTGGCATCGATACGCAGGATAAGGGTCATGGGACGCTCCGCTAGAGACGTCCGCAATTTGCATCCATCACGAAGGCATTAAAGTCGTTGAAAGACACGGTAATGATGCGTAATCTGCATTAATGGATGTCGGCCACGCCACCTTGTTGATGGAGATCGCCCAACGCGGTTCCTTCGCGGACGTCGCACGCGCCAGGGACGTCGATCCGTCCTGGGTCTCCCGGACCGTCGCTTCGATCGAGGACGAGCTCGGCTTTAGGATCTTTCAGCGCACGACGAGGCGTGTAGTGCTGACGGAAGCAGGCGATATCTACCTGCGCCGCGCAAAGACAATCGCCGACGAACTCGATCAGGCGCGGGATGAGGCCCTGTCCGTCACGAAAGGGCCGGTCGGCACGCTACGAATGACCACAACGGTTGCCTTCGGGCAGAAGGTCATCGTGCCTCTGCTTCCGCGCTTCAGAGCGGACTATCCTGGTGTCAGCATCGAGCTTGTCCTGAACGACACGAACCTCAACCTCGTGGCCGAGCGGCTCGATCTGGCGATACGGCTGGGACCGGGTGTCACCGGGGATCTCGTCGTCTCGAAATTGCAGGAGACCCGCTACCGCGTTTGTGCCAGTCCCGACTACCTCGCTCAGCACGGATGGCCATCGACGCCTGCGGAACTTTCGCGGCGGGACTGCCTCCGGTTCTCCTTGCCAGGTTTTCGGAGCCGCTGGATCTTTCGCGGAGAAGACGGTGCGGCTGAAGAGGTCGAAGTGAGCGGGAGCATCGTCGCGTCTGGCGCGCTTGCCCTGCATTCGCTCGCGCTGGCCGGGATGGGACCGGCCCTCCTCGCGAACTGGCTCGTTGACGGCGACATTGCAACGGGACGGCTGGTCGATCTGTTTCCGCACAAGCAAGTTACCGCGACGACTTTGGAGACCGCAGTCTGGATACTTTACCCGAGCCGTTCGTTCCTGCCGCAAAAAGTGCGCGCTATGATCGACTTTCTCAAGGAAGAAGCGGCGGCGACCTGGAGCGCATGGCGCTGACGGAGCCATGACGCAGGACATTTCGCCGATACCGAATTTCGGGGGTCATATCGCCGTGTTCCAATCCACGCTCTTCGTGAAGCTTCGCCTGGCGGTTCAGTCCTTTTGGTTTCTTCCCAGCCTGATGGGTGTCGCGGGGCTCCTGCTCGCCGCAATAACCTTGTGGATCGACGGCAGGCTCCAGACCTTCCCGTTCCTGCAAAGCATGGGGCCTGTCACCACGCGCAGCATGCTCCAGACGATCGCCACGGCGTCGATCACGGTGATCAGCCTGACCTATTCCTTGACGCTTGTCGTGTTCACGCTCGCGGCGGGCAACATCGCGCCCCGGCTGCTGGCCCGCTTTCGCGAAAGCCCCCTGACGAGGATCAGCATCGGCGTCTTCTGCGCCACGTTCCTGTTTTCCATCACGATCCTCAACTTCGTCGGCGATGCGCGGACGCCCAAAATTTCGGCGTTGACCGCTTTCGCGCTCGCCATCGTCAGCGTTTACGTGCTGATCGTTTACGTGCACCACGTCTCGTCGCAGGTTCTGGTCGATAACGAGGTCGCCCAAAGCGTGTCGCGCGCGGATGCCGCCATCCGCAGGCTGATCGAGGAGAACGGGGAGCAGAACGGCCGAACTGCGCCGGAACTCCCCCGCCGGAAGCCAGAATGGCAGGTCTGCGCGACCATGTCCGGCTATGTCCGATCCGTCCAGGCCGGGGCGATCGTGGAGGCGGCAAGGCGGCACGACGTGTTCGTCGATCTCAAGGTGGCGCCGGGCGATTTCGTCATCCAGGACCTCCCCGTCGCGACCGTGATGGGGCTGAAATCACGCGAACTCTCGGACGCGATCGTGCGCGATGGCCTTGTGATCGGGCCGACGCGGTCACCCGATGACGATGCCGGTTTCCTGATCCATCTCGTCATCGAAATTGCGATCCGCGCCCTCTCGCCCGGGGTGAACGACACCTATACCGCCGTGAGTTGCGTGGACAATCTTTCGGCCGTGCTTTGCACTCTTCTGAAAGGCGAGCCGCCCGCCGCCACCCACTGCGACCCGGACGGCGTTCCCCGGCTTCATTACGAACAGATCAGCGTGCCGGACATCCTGGAAAAGGCTCTGCGGCCCTTGCGGATCAGCGCGCGCGGCAATCTCGTCGTCACCCTGCGGCTGATGCAAGCCTTGCAGCATATGGCCGTGCTCTCGCGCTCCGGCTATCGGAATTTGATCCGCTTTCACGCGGATATGATCATGGCGGATGCTTCGGATGCCATGCCGAACGCGCATGATCTGGCCGAGGTCCGGCAGATGCACGATGAGATCATCGCCACGCTCGGCAGAACTGCGCCGCGCGAAAGCCGCGCTGAGCTTGCGCACGGATAAGGGGAACGAGCGCTTGGCCGTCTGCCAAGCACCCGCTGTGTCCCGCAAACTACGCGACGGTCAGCGTCACGCCATGCGCACGCCAGCCATTGTGGTTGTAGCCCGACCCGTTGATGACCTCGACCTCTTCGGGCTGAACGCGCCCTTCGCTGTCGGTCGCACGGCTGACGATCGTATGGCTGCCGGGCTTCAACTCGGCCGAGATCGTGAAGGTCCGCCACGCATAGCGCCCGAGATCCGGCCCGACGAACTCCGCCTTCTTCCAAGTCTTGCCGCCATCGACAGACACTTCGACGGAGGTGGCCGGGTTGACGCCGCCGAACGCGACGCCCGAGATCTGGACGCGGCCAGCCTTGGCCGTCTCAAGCGGCGTCACGATGAACGACTTGACCTCCATCGCCCAGACGGACGGGTCTTCCGGTGTTGCTTTGCGGCCGATGGGGTAGAGGCGATAGCGCGTCTGCTGGATTTTCGCGTCGCTCTCCTTTTCGGTCAGCGCGACACGCTTGACGTATTTGACGTTGTTGACGCCCGTGTAGCCCGGCACGATCATCCGCAGCGGCCCGCCATGGGCGAGAGAGATCGGCGCACCGTTCATTTCCCAGGCCAGGATAACGGTGTCCAGCGTGTCGATCGGCACGGAGCGCTCGACGAGCACTTCCTTCGGGTCGATGCCGTCCGGCAGCTTCTCCCCGCCCGTCCCCGTCACGTATTTCGCGCCGTCCACGGTCCCGCCGAGCGCTTCCACGACGGCCTTCAGAGGAACGCCGCTCCAGACCACGCAGCCGGCCGCGCCCACACTCCATGCCGTGCCGCTGATCTTCTGATCGGTGCCCTTGATCTTGTCCTGGAAGAACTTGCGGCCGTTGCCAGAGCACTGGAGCACCATCGCGACCGTTTCGAGGCCAAGGGTTTTCAGTTCGCCGACGGTCATCGTGCGCGGGCTCTTCACCCCTGCGATCTCGACTTCCCAAGCATCGCGGTTTGCCACGATCGAGGCATCCGGCGGCGCGACGTTGTTGCGGATGTAAAGCCGGTCCTCCGGCGTGATCAGGCTCGTTCCGAAAGCATTACGCTTTGTCTCGATCGTGTTTTCACTGTGAACGATGACGGCGTCCGCGTCCTTCCAGTTCACATATTCCGGGAGCGGCTTGGCTGCGGGTTTCGCGTCCTGCGCCACAGCTTTTCCGAAAAGCCCGGAGCCCATCAGCCCCGCAGCGGCCACCACGCTCGCGCCGCCAGTGAGAAGAAGACGGCGGTTCACTTCAATAGGATCGACCCACTTCATCATCTCTGTCCTCAAAATGTCACCTGCCACGGCTCAGCCATATCAATCGCGACAGTTCATGAACAGCAACCTTGCTGAGAATCTCAATTTAAACTGCAATCATTGGGCGAGAAGCCCCGCAAATAACTGTAGTCTCAGGAAATTATCGAAAACTGTATATTGCATTCAAAATAAATATCAGACAATCGCGGCGAAATAGTCATAAAAAATTACTCTCAGGCGCCACATCATTGCCTTATTTGCGACTACGCTGAAGCTCAAATCAAGATGGGGATGGGCAATGCGTGGAGTTTTGTCCGCAGCAGTTGCTGCGACTATTCTTTTGTTCTCTGCCGGCGGTCTTTTCGCGCAAGGTGCGGCTTCAACGCGCTATCAGGATAAAAAGCGTGAAACCAACGAGATCACAGTCTCGATCGTCGTTGCCGGGTTGAGCTGCACCTGCGCGCGCTTCGCGGAAGACATTCGCAACGTCGTCAATGACTTGCGCCCTGAAGGATTGCGCGTTTTGCCCGTGTTGGGCATGGGCGGCGCGCAGAATTTGAATGATCTGCTTTTCTTGCGCGGCATCGACATGGGCGTCGTCGATCAGGACAACATGACCATCCTGAAGAAGCGCGATCCGGCGCTCTACGCCAATCTTGAGCAGCGCATCCAATACATCACGAAGCTCTACAATGCAGAGTTTCATGTGCTGGCTCGGCGTGACATTAAAAGCTTCGAAGACTTGCGCGGCAAGCGCGTCAGCTTCAACCTGAAGGACAGCCAGACGCACATCACCGCCGATAACATCTTCAACATGCTGAATCTCGAAGTCGTGCGCTCGCACCACGACAACGACGAGGCGATCCGCATGCTGAAGGCGAATGAACTCGACGCAATGATCGTGCTGACGGGCGGCCCCAGTCCGGCGCTCGCAAAGCTCACCAAGGCCGACGGGGTGCATTTCCTTGCGCTCGATGAACAAAGCTACGGCGGTGGCGGGCTCGACAAGGTCTATGAGGAATATCTCCCCGCCGAGCTGACGCACGACCTCTATCCGGGCCTGGTCGACAAGGATGCGCCCGTTCCGACCGTCGCGAACCGCGCGCTTCTCGCCGTCTACAACTGGCCGGAAAACACCGAGCGCTACCGCAAGATCGAGAAGTTCGTCGTCGAATTCTTCAACCGCATCGAGGAGTTCAACAGCCCGGCGCGACATCGCAAGTGGAGGGAAATCAACCTCGCCGCCGAGGTTCCGGGCTGGACGCGCTTCAAGCCCGCTCAGGATTGGCTCGATGGGCGCAAGACGCTGGCCTCAAACCCCGCCCAAACGGATGAGCAGGACGTGCGGGCGATGTTCGAGCGGTTCATCGAGGAATACAGGGCCGGACGAAACGAAAAGCCTTTGTCACCCGCCGAGCGCGACACGCTGTTTGCGAACTTCAAGCAGTTCATCGCGGTCCAGGGCGGGGGAGCCGCAAGATAGCACGGCGGGCGGCATGGCACGATTATGATGCCGGCGGAGGGTGTGGCGATGCGAATGGCGAAGATCGCGCGGGCCTTCGGGCGAACGAACCCGGCAGCCTCGGTTCTGACGTGGCTCGCATTAAGCGCGGCATTGACCTCGACCGCATCCGCCCACGCCTTTCAGGCGGCGGCGCAAGGCATGGCGGACATTTCGGAGACGCACTCCTTTGTTGTCTTCGCGCAGACCACGCCATCCCTGTTCGTGGATGACATCACAGGCAATCCGGGAACCCCGGTGCCTGTGACCATCGAGGTCTCCCAATTTCCGGATGCCGCGAAAAGCGTTCTGTCCATCCGCGGCCTGCCGGAGGGATTTTCCTTCTCGTCGGGTTTCCGAACCGCGGATGTCTGGCTCGTCCCGTTCTCGGAAGCGTCATCCCTGACCCTGGCTTCGCCGCGGGAGTATTCCGGAAGCCTGGAGCTTGAATTTCAACTGCTCCGCAGCGAAGGACCCAACCCCGGGCCTCGCAAGGTCTGGGTCGATCTGCGGCCCTCGGCGGGCAAGGTGGGCGGTCTGTCCGCCGGACCCGTATCGCGCCAGAAGCGGATCGCTCCGGACGAGGAGGCTGCCCTGCTCAAGCGGGCGGACGCGCTGATGAAAGCCAACGACATCGCCGCCGCGCGGCTCATCTTCGGCAGGCTCGCGCGCCTCGGAAGCCTGCAAGGCGCCCTGCGCATGGCGCAGACCTACGATCCGGCTTACCTGTCGGACTATGCGACGGCCGGCCTTCGGCCCGACCGGGAGAAGGCCAAGCACTGGTATGGCATCGCGGCCGAGTTCGGAAGCTCCGATGCCTCGGGCCGGCTCCTGGCGCTCCAGGCGTCCAACCCGTAGGCTGCTCAGCGAGCGGGGCGCTTAAACCTCGACCAGAACCTCGAAGCCGCCGAAGATCATGCGCTTGCCGTCGAACGGCATGGGGTTCCTCTCCGGCTGCATCCGCGGATCGTCCATCACTTTCTTCATGCCGGCGTCGCGCACCTCCTTGGACGGCCAGACGATCCACGAGAAGACCACCGTCTCATCATCCTTCTTCTGCACGGCCTTCGGGAAGGATGTCAGCACGCCTTCCGGCACATCGTCGCCCCAGCACTCGTAGATTTTCAAGGCACCGTGCTCCCTGAAGATATGGGCGGCATCCTCGGCGTGCTTTTTGAAAATGTCACGGTTGGCGGTCGGTACGGCCAAGACGAACCCGTCGATATAGGTCATGTTCACTCCTTTTTTCATCGCTCCGGAACGCGACTTCATTCGCGAAGGACGGAACACGGCAGGCGAAGCCGACAGCGCGATGCACCGCGCTCGAATTTTTTTCGGTCCGGGCAGCCGGGGCGGTCGCCGAAAGGTCTCGGAATTCGGCGACCGCGCTCCGGACTAAGAGGTGTGGTCGCCTTTCGCGGCCCCGTTCTCGAAAGCGTGCGCGCGCAGAAGCTGCTGTTCGAGCTTCAGCCTCATGAACTGAGTGGAGACCCAGCCCAGAATGACAACAAGGATCTCCGCTCGCGAAGCGCCGTCATACTGGCTGGATCTTACGAGGCCCTCAAGGATAACTTCAATCTCGCAATCGCTTGAATCTTCGGTTTTCTTAATCGCTACTCGGCAGCCGTTCGTCGTTCCTGAGGCAGAGGTCACGCCACTCCGGATCACGGATTTCTCCTTCTGGTCAGAGTTCTTGCATGGCCGTTACCCCTCAGGAGGCAAAAAAGTTTCACCGTTCAGGAAAAAATACAAAAAATCCGATTTTAAAGATAGCTGATGCCTGCATTGCGCACACTCTCTCCAGAGAACGCAGCTCCGATCAGGAGTCTGTCTGAAAAGCCGGCTTATTCCGTCCAGTTTCGCCGGATCGCCGCCCCCTCTGCCTCGGCCGAAAGAGGCTCGTCCCGCATGATTTCGTGCACGTAACCGTCGATGACCTGGTGCTGCGCGGAGCCGGCAGGAGCAAAGTCGCCGGAGCCGTCCGGCGGTGCGCTGCGGGCATGGATTTCAATGCGCCAATGTCCGTCATTCGCGCGGCAGGCCACGCCCTGGCTCAAGGCCCGAGGCGCGACATATTCGCGGCAGAAAGCGCCGTCGTGCCTGCGGAACGTCTGGATCGCGTGGGGCTCGGCCATCGCGGCCTGTGCGAAACCCCGGCTCGGCCTTGCTTCCAACGCGGCCCGCAGGGGACCCGAGGCGACGAGTTGTCCGTCTTCGAGCGTTGTCACGATCGCGGCGTTGCGCGTTTCCAGCAAGAGCGGCGCGACGAAAGCGGCGGCGCCTGCGACCAGAAGAGCTGCGGCGGCCACCGCGATCCCGAAGCCGGGATTGGGCGCGAGCCAGCCGAACCGCTCCGCAAGCCAGCTCAGCCGGAACCGCGGCTTGCGCGCGAGTGCGCGGCTCGCCGCTGTCGCAGACGCTGCCGCTGGCAGGTCGAAAGCCTCCGCCAGCGTGTGCCCCGTGCGCTCGAACACACGCAGGCGCTTTCGCAGTGACGGGTCCGTGGCGAGCGCCTGCTCCAGCTCGCGCCGGTCCGCCTCCCCGATTTCCCCGTCGGCATAAGCCATCAGCATTTCATCGCTGAAGTGTTCGCTCATCATCTCAAGCCTTGCTGTCGCGCGCGTCTTCCGCCGCGTCCTCATCGCCATAAAGTCTCTGGTGCAGGCTCTTCCGCGCCCTGGCGAGCCTGCTCATCACCGTGCCGATCGGCAGGTCGAGAATCTCGGCCGCCTCGCGATAGGCAAAGCCCTCGATGCAGACGAGCGCTACCACGGCCCGCTGATCCGGCGGCAGGGCGCTCACGGCCGAGCGGATCGCACGATGATGGTGCTGCGCGAAGGCCGAGTTACCGGCGCTGTCCTGGTCGGGCAGGGGCATGTCCTCGATCGGAACGCCCTCATGCGCGGCGCGGCTCGCGCGCAGCGTGTCGATCCAGTGGTTCTGCGCGATGCGGAACAGCCAGCTATCGAGCCGGGTGCCCGCCTGCCACTGGCCTGCGTTCGCGATCGCCTTCGCACAGGTCTCCTGCAACAGGTCCTCGCCGCGATCCGGGCAGCCGGTCAGAGCGAAGGCGAACCGTCGCAGCCTCGGCAGATATGCGACGATTCGTTCTTTGACGTGTTCGGCCAAGACTGTCTCCGCAGCGCTCTTCGGGAAGAACGAAGATGACCCGTTCTTTATTCCGCACCCTTCCGCAAAGGGGTCTCCCGCAGACCGGAATAAACCGCCACGCACCGCCGTTCTTAAAGGCGTGGGCTGGCGAGACCGCCATCCTGCCGTGTTTCACGAACGGAAAGGAAGCAACCATGCTGAT
>CAZNAH010000026.1:22539-24596 GCA_964570735.1 uncultured Hyphomicrobiaceae bacterium
TATGCCGATGATGATGATGACGACGATGATGATGACGACGGCATTCGGCGCCATCGCGGGAACAATCCCGAATGGCACAGCCGCCGGTATGGAGCGGAAGGATATCGCCGTTATCGTGGCGGCGATGACGATGGCATCCGGAATCGCCGCGCTTATAAAGCCTATCGGTCGCGAGATGACGACGACGACGACGATTGATGCGCGGAAACGGGGCGGGCCTAGTGGTTCGATTCAAACATTTGCATCCCGTTTGCAGCGCCCTCATTTGCAAATGTTTGAATCGTAAGAACCACTAGACATTATTGATTCTAGTGGAGCTTTTGAATTTGACATTTGAGAACGAGCCCGGCCGCATGCGTGACTCAAATGTCAAATTCGCTCCACTTGTCCTGCCCCGTCATGATAAGGAAAGTCTGGACGATGGCCTGGATCGCTCCCTTCTCCATGATCATTCGCGTGGTTTTCGTCGCAGTCCTTCTTGCGGCGACCCCTGTCGTTTCCCTTTTCGACGGCGTTCCGCCGGCCGCATGGGCGGACGATGACGATGATGATGACGGGGAAGATGACGATGACGATGACAGCCCTATCGTCCGCCGGGCTCCCGCTTTGCCCGACTTCGTGCCCGGCGAAGTGCTGCTCATCAATCCATCCGAAGCCGCATTGGACCGCTCGCGCGGGCTCGGCTTCACGGCATACGCCACGGAGGTCGTCGCGGACGGGCAAACCACGGTCGTCCGGCTGCGGCCGCCCGCCGGCCTCGACGCGCCCGCCGCTTTGGCCCTGCTACGCCGCGAAACCCCGGATCAGCTTTCCGACCTGAACCATCTCTATCGCCTTCAGCAGGCACCCGCCCCGCGCGATCCCTATGATTGCGGCACGTCGCGCTGCTACGGCCAGACCCTGATCGGCTGGTCGGGAGCGCTTGCGGCCTGTAGCGCGGGTCTGAAGATCGGCGTGCTCGACACCGGCGTCGAGACGGCCCATCCGAGCCTGCGCGGCCAGAGGATCACCGCCGCTTCCTTCGTCGCCCCGCCTGCGCGCCCGTCGGCGACGCAGCACGGAACAGGCATCGTGGCGCTGCTCGCCGCGAACGGCAAAGGCGGCGTTCGGGGGCTGCTGCCCCAGGCGGACATTCTCGCGGCCGACGTCTTTCATACCGCGGCCGACGGCAGCCAGAGCGCCGACGCCGTGACGATCGCGCGCGGGCTGGGATGGCTCACCAGCCAGGGCGTCGGCGTCATCAACATCAGCTTCGCCGGTCCGGAGAACGGCCTTGTCACGGCGGCGGTCAGGTCAGCCCTTGCGCGCGACATCGCGATCGTTGCCGCTGCCGGAAACGATGGGCCGGACGCGCCGCCACGGCATCCCGCGGCCATGCCCGAGGTTCACGCGGTGACAGCGATCGACCCGCGCAGGCGCGCCTATCGCAGGGCCGCGCGGGGCGATCATATCGACTACGCGGCGCCGGGCGTGAATGTGTGGACGGCGCGGGCACGGGGCCGGCATGGCGCGGCGAGCGGCACATCCTATGCCGCGCCGTTCGTGTCGGCGGTGTTCTCGGTCCTGCGCGGCGATCATGGCGCGCCTCAAAAGCCGGAAACGCTCGACCTTGGCGCTGCGGGCCGCGATGCCGTCTTCGGAGACGGGCTCGTGCAAGCCCCCGCCCGTTGCAGGCGGGAAGTGAGCCGCAACTGACACAGCGATTTTTTACAGCGCTCGGCGACCGCCGCTGACGGCGCTTGCGCACAAGAACAAATCGTGTACTCTGTGCCCATTGCAACTCTTATGACGCTATGGAATAAGAAGGGATTGGGGCCCATGACGCAGACGCCGTTCCGCGTGATCGAGGGGACATTGATGGATAAGCAGAAAGCCCTTGAAGCGGCTTTGGGACAGATCGAGCGGAATTTCGGCAAGGGCTCGATCATGCGGCTGGGCAAGAACGAGCAGGCCGTCGAGGTGGAGGCAATTCCCACGGGTTCGCTCGGTCTCGATATCGCACTCGGCATCGGCGGTCTCCCGCGCGGGCGCGTCGTCGAGATCTTCGGCCCTGAATC
>CAZNAH010000027.1:0-2055 GCA_964570735.1 uncultured Hyphomicrobiaceae bacterium
GGACGCGGAGCCTGCGTCGCAAGGGCCGCGCCCCTGGACAATCGGGCGGAAATCACTCGACTGACCTCCTGCGCCACGGGATCATTGCTGTTAGCCGTGGCTTGCTGTACGCGCTGCATGAAGGCTTGGGCCTGTTGAGCCCCGCCCTGACGCTCGATGGAGTCAATCAGGCCGTCCAGACGGCGCGGATCGGTCGCCACCACAGCCAGAGCGTTTGCTTGTTCATCGGAGACGCCAGCGCGGCGGAACCAATCCGCAGCCGTCCGCACAACCCCGATCAGGTCACCCCTAAGGCCCTTCTGAGCCACGTCAGCGGCCGTCAGGGCATTCGTCACGCCCTGTAGATCGTTCTCCAGAACCGCCGTCCTAGAGCCCGCCCCAGGCGTCACTTCCATCGCCCGGCGCGTCTGAGCCACACGCTCGGTGATCCCGGCGATGAAGTCGTCCGCCTGTTGCTGACCAATGGCCGCCCTCAAATTCTCGCGCGCGTAGGTGCTCTGCGAAATGTCGTCCAGCGTGCCGAAAGTGCCTTGGCGCTGGCGGCCGAGGGTGTCGAGGATTTCCTGCCTGATAGCCACGGCGTTGGCCTGGCGCGCCTCGTCCGGCAGTTCGCGCACCCACTTCGCGTAGTCGGCTGGCGCGGTGGAAAACGGGTCAAGCCTCCCCTCTCCCCTAGCCACCTCGATTGCTCGCGACTGATTGGCGTAAGTCTGCCGAGCTGGTTTCAGTTGTTCAACGCCAGCAAGCATTTCGTCCAACTGGTCGCGCCGCGCGAAAGCAGCGCCGCGCTCGCGCGAGGCAATAACCAAGCGGTCAATGGTGCCGGCAGAGATACGCGGAAGCGGCCCAACCCCTCCTTCGTCACCAGCCCGCAAGAGCCTATCAAGCTCAACTTGACGGCCCCAATCTTGGTTTTCGATTGCGTCCGCCCTGGCCCTGGCGATTATGGAGCGCCCAGCGCTATCGGCCAGCATATCGCGCACGGTGTCTGGCACTTCGATCAAGTCGGCATCGAACGCCGCGTAATTGCGAGACGCTTGCTCGCCGCGCATACGCTCGAAATCGTCAGCGAATTGAGCTGCCGTTCGGGGATCGTCTACCAGGTCTCTGGCCTGGGCCATCACGGCCGGCTTCAGGTCGGCGCGAGCGCGCAGGGCGTTGTCCGTCAGCGCCTCCCCGGCCGTGTCGGTCTTTACCCCCGTCGCACGCACAAGGCGTTCGCCTCGCCCGCCGATAACGTCCAGACCAGTCGGCTCGACGCCAGCCTGACGCATCCGATCCGCGCGGGCTCGCATCTCTTCCGGGTTAGCCTTTGCGCGCTTGCGCAGTACATCGGCCGCCACGTCAGTTTCGGTCTTGCCACGCTTGGGCGTCGGTCTGCGGTTGGCGAGAGCGAAGCTGCCAGCCCCCAGCGCGCCCCCCACAATGGCCGCCGGCCCTATGGCTCGGTTGGCTGCGCTTACGCGTTCCTCGACAGTCCCGCGATCCGCAAGGCCGTAGCCGGCCGCACCTGTAGCGGCAGAAGTGGCGCCGCGAACACCTGCCATCAGGGCGTTGCTGCTAGCCGCCATCGGAGCCGTTGGGGCCACCGCCAAACCGGCCATGCCGACGCCACGGGCCAGGGCCGCCGACTTGGGGGCCTCCTGCGCATAGGAGTCCTCAATCTGGCGCTGCCTCGCCATGCCCTCGCGGAAGTTGCTGGCCAGGGCGTTGGGGATTTGCCCCAAAGACGGGCGCTCACTGACGGTCTGCGCCAGAGCGTTCGCTCCAGCCGCAAGCTCGTCGCCGATCCCCAGGCCACGGTTCACGTTGGCCATGAAGCCCGTGATGTTGTCCACGGCCGTGCGCTTTGGCTTGCTCGGCTTGCTGACGGGGTTGTTACGCGCCCAATCTTCAGCGCCAGACACGGCGTCGTCTTGATTATCGGCGGTGACGACGATCGTGCGTCCGTCGTCAAGCGTCAGCTTGAACTTAGGCATCAGCCGATGACCTCGATTTGCACGACCTTGCCGGATGCGGCCTTGCCGGTTTGCGGCTTTGCCCCGCCCCCGGTTT
>CAZNAH010000027.1:2212-8852 GCA_964570735.1 uncultured Hyphomicrobiaceae bacterium
TCAAAGCGCGGGATATAGGTGTCCATGTAATAGACAAGCTCTGTGTCCGTCACCGCCGCCCCGGTGTCTTTGCGCAGGATGGGCGCAAGGAACTCCTTGGCCGCCTGGATGAATTGGCGGTCGGCGTCGGTTCGAGCCACGATGCGAGCGACGCCGTTTCTATCCATCTGGATCAGGCTTTCTGTGGCGCTTTGCGGCTTGTAGACGCCCCGCTTGGCCAGCTCGTTCAGTCTTTCGTTGCCGCCGAACGCGGCGTATGCAAGCGATGCGGTGTTGATCTGCCCCTCGGTCGGCGGCCTGTCTGTCGCGGGCTGCCGAAGGGCGGTCGGCTTGCCGTTCTCGTCCATTGCGTAGACGCCATCAGCGGGAAGGCCCCATTGCGCCTTTTCTTCGGCGGTCATCGGGCGCGAGCCGGATTGCTTTGGCCTAGCTGCGGCGACGAGGCGCGGCCCGGCGCCGTTTGACGCCGACTGCCCACCACCCTCGAACTGCGCAATAGCGGACGCAACCGCTTCGGCGACCTGCGGGTTGGACAAGTCAAGGGGCGCGTTTGGATCAACGCCGAGTTTCGCGGACACAAACTGCACGTATGCGTCGGTCGGGTTGTTGTCGGCGGGAGGAGCCCAGCGGTTGATGATCTTCGCGACCGTGTTGAAGCCACGCGACCCGTAGGAGCCAAGGAGCGCAACTTGCGCGGCTTTCCCGGCCTCCGGCGTCTCGAACACGGCGAACCGCCCGTCCGTTCCTTTGTAGCCGGGAAGAGAGCGCGCAAACTCGCCGTCTTCTATATTCCCCGGATTGTTGTTGCGCAGGCTGCGGGGAGCGCCAGATTGTCCGCCGACCGCCGGCCGAACCTCCAGAAGCTCCTTGGTCGGATCGCGCTGGATGTAGGACGGATCGGGCTGACGCAGGACGCGGAATTCGCCGGTCTGCTGATTGAAGGACGCAAAGGCCCCGCCCCCAAGGTTCACACCCTGGAGCTTTTCGGCCGCCTCCTTGCGCGCCCAGGCCAGCCGCTCATCCGAAAAGTCTTCTTCGGTCGCCTCAGCGAACTCCTGGGGCGTGACGCCAGCCTTTTGCAGGAACGATTGCATCCCGCGAAATGCAGCCAGCCGTTGTCCCTTCGGAACCGTGGACAGGCGCTCCGCCAATTCATAGGCCGCCTTAGTCTTCTCGGCCTCGGCCTTCGCTGCGTCGCTCTGCGCCTGCCTTTCGGCCTCGGCTTGACGCTCCAACTCCTGCTGACCGTAGCGCTGGACCTGTAGGCCCTCGTTCAGCATTCCAGAGCCGTACAGAGCCGAGGAGGCCGCGCCGTAGTCGCCTTGCGCCAGGGCGTTGCCCGCCTGACGGCTCGCCTTCATCGTGCGGAACCGGTCGGCGGTGTCAAAGGCGTTTTGCTGGCCGGACTCGTAGGCCAGAAGCGGGTTCATGACCATGCGCGCGCCTCAGAATTTCCAATTGAACGACGTGCCGCCGTTGTTCCAGCCGGAGCCGCTTGACGTGCTGGGAAAGCCAGTGAAGCCGCTGCCCCCGAAGCCGCCCATCAGCGCGTTTTGACCAACGCCGATAATGCTTCCCAGGCCGTAGTTCGACGCCGCCGCCTGCTGGTTGTACTGGGCCGCCAGGGCGTTGGCGTTGGCCTGATTGCCCTGCCCCACGGCCGAGGCGTAGTTCTGGCCAGCCGTGCCGACCTGGGCCGCAGCATTCTGCCCAATGCCCGCCAGCCCGAACAGGTTTTGTGTCTGGGTGTCGTAGCGGCTCGTATCGTAATTGCGATCAGCGTCATAGACGCTGGTCCCATACGTCCGGTCGCTCTCGAACGCTCCCTGCTGAAGGGCGTTGTTCTGCGCCGTGGCGGCGGCTGCGGACTGATACTGCGCCAGAGCATTGGCGTAGTTGCGGTCGTATTCGCTAAGTTGGTTGTTGAACCACTGCTGATAGTCCTGGTTGCGCATGTCATAGGCGCGGTCCTGCACGCCCTTGATCGCCGCACCAGATTGAAGCAGGCCGCCCGCCGCATAGTTGCTTTGCAGGTCGTCAAGGTTCTGATCCAGCATGGACTGGAACCCAGGCGACTCCTGGTATGCACTGGCGTCCAGCTCTGGAAGCGGAACGCCGCCAAAGGTCGGGGCTTCCGTGTACTGAGGCCGCGTGTACTCCTCTCGCCCACCAACCATCTGGAGGTTTCGCCCCTCCGTCTGGCCGTAGGTGCGATAGTGGTCCGCCGCAGCTTCCTCCGGGGTCTGGTATTGGCCGTCCAAGACCGCAGATTGCGCCCAGGCG
Source organism: uncultured Hyphomicrobiaceae bacterium (assembly GCA_964570735.1). GTDB lineage: Bacteria > Pseudomonadota > Alphaproteobacteria > Rhizobiales > Rhodomicrobiaceae > CAZNAH01. Next base: position 4,496 of record CAZNAH010000027.1, read on the forward strand.
GCCACATCCGGATTGTCTAGCAGATATTGGCCGTAGTCGCCTTGCGCCTGGCCAAACGAACCCCCGCCGCCCATGATGCGGTTGGTCAGCTCCGGCGTCGCCGTCGAGCCTGCGGCGCGATAGGGTTCTAGGTCGGCGCGCGTCTGGTCGTAAATCTGCTTTTGCAGCGCGTTCGTCTCGCGCGTGGCCGTGAGCTGAGCGTTCGCCGCCTGAGACGCGGCCTTGCTGGAGTTGCTGCCAGCGATCAGCGACCCGGCGACGCCGAGCAATGCACCCCAAACCATGTCGTATTCCTCAGCTAACCGCCAGGAGGCGTTCGCGAAGCTCTCGGGTCGCGATCCCGTCTTGTTCGATGCGGAAGCGCGGAAGGCGCTCGCCAAAGGCGCGATACCAGCCGTCTTCAAATTCCGGCGTCGGCCAGCCCTTTGCTGAGATCGCTACGTGCGGCCTGAGACCGGGAACCAGCGCCAGAAACTGCCGCGTCGGGCGCCCACCGGCGTCCACGATCTGGAGCCTAGGATTCATCGTTGATCCGAATGCCCGAGAGGCGGAAATCCACCGGATCGGAGCACTGAACCTGGATGTACCGACCGGGGGCCTTCATGGAGCCCCAGCGGTGCGCGATGACCGGCGCGTCATAGTCCCCCACCGGCCCAAGCTCCACCGTCCGCCAATCGCTCCATGTCTTGGCCTCGTTGTCGGAGACGCGAATGGAGGCCAGCGGGTCGGAGCCCTGCCCCGACTGCACGCCCTGCCCCTTTGAGCAATTCAGGACGATGGAATTGCACTCGGGCGTTCCCTGGGCCACCTTCACGAAGGCCGTAGCCCTGCGGATGATTTCCGCGCCGTCGTCGTCGAACCGATCTGCGGAGATAACTGAGATAACCCCCGCATCGCTGTTCACGGCAAGCATCCGCCCGCCGGCGTTGCCACCCATGTGCATCGGCCAATATGCCTTGCCGTCAGCAGACCAGCGCGACCAGAGCTTGGTCGCCGTGTCATAGACATAGGTCGCCAGAGCCCCCAGGCGCAGCACGTAGAACTCATGGCCGTGCAGGACGAAGGACCAAGCCCGGATAGCCGAGCCGGACACCTGGGCGATTTGCTCGCTCAAGGCATGGTCTGAAATCGGGCGCGGAAACGTGTCGTATCGATAAACGATATTGTCATCGCCCACGAACATCAGGCTCTCGCCAACGTTCACGATGCTGTCGCGGGCCTTGCAGCCGATGTTGAAGCTTGAGCCGACGACGGGCGCCAGGATCACCGTATCGGCAAGCCGCATTTCTTCCACGGTCACCGTACCGAGGGCGATGACGCTTTCCCCGATGACGCCCAGCCCAACGAGCGGGTCGGGCTCCTTTTCCGCCGAGGTGAAGTCCAGGGCTTCCCAGGCCACCCCGGCTGGCGTGCGGTAATAAATCTGCTGCGTGTCGGTGCTGACGCCGAACCAGTGGCTGCGCAGGGTGGCGATGTCGGAAAAGCCGATGTCGTCCGGCGTTTCCTCCAGCGCGACCTCGGTCCCGTCGCCCTCAATCAGATAGACGCCATCGCCATTGACAATGCGGATGGCGCTGTCCCCGGCCAGGTCATTTCCCGCCATGCGGACGCGGGCAGTTCCGGGCACAGTCCCTGAGAGCGCGGAGACCGCGCCGGAAGACGTGACGCGGTAGACCACGGTTCCGGCCACAAAGAAGCTGTCGCCGCCAAAGACGCCGGTCTTCTGGAAGAACCCACGGATCAGCGGGCTAGGCAGGGTGACAAACGTTTCCGTTCCGGGGCGCCCAATGAGGGCGTATCCGGTCTCCAGGTTCGTCGGGGTGGTCTCCGCGAACATGTTGAGCAAGATCAGGTCTGGAAAGGCCCCAAGCGTGCGGTTGTTGGCGCCGTAGGCGATCAGCGCAGGCGTCATTGTCGGTCTAGCCGACTTCCTTCAGGACCGGCGGGCCAGCCGAGGCCCCGGAGCGGCCCTCTAGGGCGTCGAACACCGGGCCGATCACAAGCGGACCAAAGGCCGGGACGCGCTCAAGCCGGCGCTTCAGCAGCGCGACCTGCTCCGTGTCCAGGTCGATTTCGGACGCGTCCACCATGCGGCGGCCGATCTTGAACAGCTCGTACATGATGCCGGGGACCTCGGCGTCCTCCTGTAGGCGCATGAACACCGCCTCACGGAGCGCCAGACCGACCGTCACAACCTGGTCGGTGCCGTGAACGGTCATCGGCTCGCCGGTGCGAATGTCGATCACTGGATGGTCAAGGTGAATCTTCATGCAGTTCCCTAGCCGTAGGTCTGGTACTGAGCGACGTTGCCGCCGCCGTCGATCTCTGCGTCGATGGAGCCGCCGACGCCGCTTGTGGGCGTGGTGCGGGCCGTGGTGTTGCTCACCGTGCCGTAGCGCAGGTAGACGTTCGCGCCGTTTTCGGTGTGGTAGGTGCCCGCGTCATCGCCGTAGATTTGGCTGTTCGCGAGGGAGGTCCCCGGCGCGTTCGAGTTGACCGCCCGGCAGAGCGTACCCGGCGCATATTCGACATAGATGTTGTCCATGGCGACGTTCTCGCAGGGCGTGTCGATCACGATGCCGCTCGGGTTCGCAAAGTCGTCCGAGCCGTCGCCGTAGACAGGCCCCTCAACGATCATCGTGAAATCCTCGATGGTCCCGCCGCTCGCGAAGGTGGAGGCAGGCGGGCTGACGTTCTTGGAGACGCTGATCCCCATCGTCTTCGTGAAGTGCGTATTGCCCCGCGTGTCCGCCTCCAGGGTCACGCTGTTGCCCGAGTGCAGGAACGTCCCGTTGGCGTTCAGGGAATAGACGCCGTTCCTGGTCGTGTTGTTCAGGACGTTGCAATGGTCGGTGCGGAAAAGCTCAATCGCCGTGACCAGCTCATTGCAGTCCACAAGGCAGTTCTGAATGGTCCCATAGGTGCTGTCGTTCAGCGTCAGCATCCATTGGGTGTACATCTGATAGCCTTGGTCTCTGTAGACCGATACGTTGTCGATCAACCCATTGTATCCATAGGCGATATTGCACGCCTGCTGGAACGGGTGGTCAATCCGCAGGTCTTGGAACTTCACCCCATGCGAATAGATCGCCGTCATGGTGATCGGCATGTATGGGTTGCTGGTCGCCCAAGTGGACGTGCGGGTGAAGCCCCAGCCGGTATCCTCGCAGTTGCCGATGATCCGAAGGTTGGAGACCTCGAACCGGTCGCTATAGCCGGCGCTGAAGGCGATGCCGGGCGTGCCGCGAATGGAGGCCAGGATTGACGTAAGGCCGCCGCCGGTCACGACAATGTCGGCTTTCGACTCGATGTTGAAGCCGTTCGACGCGTACCACGTCCCAGCCGGGATGATGATGCGCCCGCTGGTGATCCCCGCCGCCGCGTTCTGGAGCGGGACGGCGTTGTCATAGTAGAGCGTCAGGCCGCTCTTAGTAGCCTGAGGAGCATGTGCCAGAGTGACACTAGGCCCGTCAATGGCTATAATCGTGGTGATCAGCGAATAAGGAACGGCCTGGCGGTAGTAGTAGGCGACGGGTTGCCACCACGTATTCGGCGCCCACGCCTGGTTCCACCTGTACACATCGCCCGTCGCCTCCACCCATGCATAGGTGTCGGTCGGCTTGGTCGTATCGGCGTTCATGGCCGAGACGGTCGCATAGCTGAGCGGGGGCCAGATGCCGCCGACGCCCATCGTCCCGCGCACCCAATCGTCCTCGATGACGATCTGATCCCCAACGTTCAGGCCCGTGGAACTGCCCACGGTGACGACGTTGTTGCCAGCCGTCGTGCTGACCGTCGTGGAGATCGCCTTGAACGTGGGCGTCACCTCAATCGTGCCGGTGAACGGGTCGGGGGCTCCAAACCGCGCGCCGGACGATGAGACGAGTTGAGCGCCCGATGCCGTGACTAGGCGGCCCATCTAGGTGTGATTTGCCAGAACCTTGACGGTGCCGTTGGCGAACACGGCGACAAACTCTTGCGTGCCGGCGTTGTCGCGGAAGGCCAATCGCCCAGTTGACGCCGCCCCGGCCGCTGGCGTGGTCATGTTGTAGAACTCCAGGGACGCGCCCGCGCTCGTGCCGGAGCCGCGCAGGGCCATGATCCCCGCCGCCGTTCGATACCACGTCGTATCGGGACCGGCCGTCGAGCCGTTGACGCCCGTCCCGCCGCTGGCGAAACCGATAAACGCGTCCTTGTTCATCTTCAGGCCAAGATACCCAAGGTATCCATAGCCGACGGAGGAGATCGTCAGGCCGCCCGCGCCAGACAGGATGGCGCCGTTCTTGGTGACGGAGAATTTGATGGAGCCGCCGACGCGCATGTCAGCCATGTGCAGGTCGAACAGACCCGATTTGTC
>CAZNAH010000027.1:8862-12743 GCA_964570735.1 uncultured Hyphomicrobiaceae bacterium
GCCGACGCGCATGTCCAGAAAGTACGAGTCGTACTGAGAGGCTACGTCGGTCACGTCCATCTTGATGGCCGAGAACACCGTGCCGGCGTTGTTCCAGGTTGCCGTCATGTTGTCGATGGAGATCGTGCTATCGGTCGCCCAGGCCGGAACGCCAGAGACCACCTTCAGCACTTGACCGTCCGAGCCGATGGCAAGGCGCTGATCGGCGCTGGCCCCACGATAGATGATGTCGCCAAGGGTCGTGGTCGGGGAACCGGAGGCCGCAACAGTCAGGGTGCCCGCGCCGTCGTCGTAGGTCAGGGTGACGCCCGTTCCCGCGACCAGGAGGGCGTTGACGCGGTCGTCAACAGCCTCGGAGAAGTCGGAGACGTTGGAGGCCGTGTGAGTGTGCGACGCGGCGGCGTAATCCGTGCCGCTCACAGCCGCAGAAAGCGTATCCGTGCCGTTGCTCTTGAGGATGCCGCTAACGCCGTACACCTCTCCGAAGTTGTCGTTGACCTTGCCGAAGGCCGTGCGGAGCGGATCGCCGGTGCCGTCGTCGGCCGAGGAGCCGATGCCAATGGTCTGCTTCGTCATCAGGTTTCATCCGCAGTCAGGGAGGTGTCGTCAGCCGTGACGGAGGTCATGTCGGCGGTGTAGGAAGACGGGGGCGCAGGAGGCTCGCCAAGCACCTGCGACAGCGCGTTGAGCGCGAGCGCGATGCCAATGAACATCAGTAGAGCGCCACAATGTTGGTGGCCGTGGTGCCCGTGGACTTGACCGCAGAGACCTGGACCGGGATCGTGGAGCCAGCCACAGCGCCTACGAAAGTCACGGCGTTGCCATCGACAGTCACCACGGCGATATTGCCAGCGCCGCCCACGTAGAGCGCGCGGCACGCCGCAATCGTGTTGGAATCGTGAGGCGTGACGGCTTGCGCCCCAGTCGCCGCGAAGGTGTCAGAACGATTGGCCATGTGTGTCGCCCCTAGAAGAAGTCGGCCTCAACCGGGCGGTATGGCCCGTCGAGCTTGAGTGAGAGGGTGGAGAGGAAGAAGCCGGCGCTGCGGATCGTCGCTTGCGTGGGCTGCTTGCCGTAGTCGTCCGCAAGGCGCAGGGCGAGCACACAGGCCAGCCCGTCCTTGCCGCGTTCGGAGAACGGGGCCTCGCTATCCAGCGTCAGGCCGCTCAATTGCTGCCAAGCGCCATCTTGCGCGCTGTAGACCTTCGCCACGGGGCCGGTTGAGCGAACGTCCACGACAACCGAGCGGTCATGAACCGGCCGATCCTCGCCCGTCGCCCGGTCCTCAACCGTCGTCGGATAGGTGATGGTGTAGTCGCTGGCGTTCTGGAGGCGCTGATCCTCTTCCGCCGTATACGCAGCCGTGACGATGTATGGCGTCAGGCGCTTGTTCGAGGAGACCCACTCGTCATAGAAGCTCTGGAGGCTTTCCAGCCCGTCCTGCGCCTCTGAGGCCGTGGGATTGCGACCCGTGTAGACAACCCGCAGCTTGCGCAGGGCCGTCGTGACGACAGACCTAACCGTCGCCATCAAGCAGGGCCTTCAGCTTGGCCGCGCCGGCCTTGTGGTGGTACTTGACGCCCCTAGCGTCCAGGGCCGCCCGCATTTCATCCACGGACATTTCCGGCTCGCCGTCGTCGTCCAGATCAGCGTCAAAGGTAGGGTTCCCGTCCAGCTTCTTGAAAACCGGAGCGGGAACCGCAACCCATTGGCCCACCGGGAACGACAGCCCAAACACCACGCAAACGGCGTTATTCGGGTCGCCGTCCCCAGTGAACCGGACGCGCATCAGTCGGCCACCGTGTAGAGCACGACAACCGTAACGGTGCCGGCCGCGAAGGTGGCGGGGTCATCGACGAACGTGACGATGATCGTTTCTTCCTGGGTGGTCGTGACCGGGCCATCCTTCAGGGTGCCGTGCAGCGGAAGCAGCACGCCGCCCTCAGGGAGGTAGCCCGTGACCGCATCGCCGGTCTGGACGCCGAAGTTGCCGAAAGCGTCATCGTCCGTGGCGGTGCCAACATCCACGTCGATTGTCTCGCTGGTGTTCGAGTCCAGGTCTTCCATGCGAATCCAGCCGCCGAGGATCACAGCGCCGGCCGGGACCTTGCAGATGGCAAGGGTCGAGGCGGCGTCGGGCTCGGCCGACAGGTCGTAGGAGCCGTAAGCGACGTTCAGCACGCCAGCCCCGGCGAACAGCGTGGCCGGGAACCCCGAAGCCGCACGCGTAGCGGTAAGAGTAGCCATTATCTGGCCTCCGTAAGGTGCGCGGCCCCGGTTAGGGGGCCGCTAGGTTGTCGGGGATCAGGAGTCAGCCGCAGCCGCGAAGAAGCAGCTCACCATGCCGTGCTGCTTGCCGTTGAAGGCCAGCTTCTTCACGCCGCGCAGCTCCTCGATGGCCACGCCGGGGCGGAAGCCATAGTCCTTGGTGCTGTCGGTCTTGGGCGAGGGCTCTTGGCCCCAGGCCACGCCAACGGCTTGCTGGCCGCAGAGGAACACCGGACGCACGTCGGCGTTGGAGTTGCCCTTGCTGTTCAGGCTGTAGGCGTTGCCGCCGTTCGCCGCGATGGTGTCGATTTCCGGCACTTCGCGGTGAATGACGCCGTCGTAGATCAGGTCCCCGTCTTGGAAGATCGGGTTGGCGGCCACGTCGCGCGGGCGGGCCTCACGGTTCGCCTGCGTCATGGTGGTGTCGGCCTTCAGGTCACGGAAGGTCCGCGAGCCGTGGAAGGCGACATAGAACTCCTGACCGTCACCCGTCTTGAACGGACGAATGTGCGGGTCGGCGTTCTTGGCGATGCGCTTGGCGAGCGACATCGAGGCCACGGTGCACTTGTCGTCCGTGGTGTCGAGGTTGCCAAGAGCAGTCGCCCAGGTGGCGCTGTAGTTGCTGACCAGCTTGCCGAACAGCAGGCGGTCGGAGTTGGCCGCAGCGTAGGCGTTGCGGTTGGCGTCGGTGGCGTCGGCGATGTTGACCGTGGTGTCGCCGGTCGTGACCACCTGAAGCATCGCGCGAATGATGTCATCGCGGAGCTGCTCGGCCGACCATTGCTTGAGCATCGCCTTGGCGGCGCCCAGGAGGTCGATCTCGGTCTTGAACGACGTAGACTTCGGAACACGAACGCCGTTCCGCAGCCAGTCGATGGTGACGCCGCAGTTGTAGTTGCCGAGGTCTTCTTCGGCCCCATCCAGAACGCCGGAGCCGGTGACGCCGGAGCCGGTGAGACGGGTGATGAGCGGCACATTGATGGTCTTCCCGGCTTGCTCCTGAAGCTCGTACAGCGAGACGATGATGCTCGTAGCGGAGCGGCCCATGTAGGGCATGAAGCCGGATTCGCGGACGTACTCCTTGAAGTAGTCGCGGCGCCAAACCTGCTTTTCGAGCGCAGTGGCGAGTTGAACTTCGGCCATTATTTACCTCATCGGAAAATGGCGTCGAACGCGGCCCCCTCGTGCATCGGCATGGCGCCGGGTTTGTCCCCGCCGGCGGACGGAGCCGCAGCGAGGGAGGGAGTCGGGATCGAGGTTGTGGGGGGAGCGGCCGGAGCCGCCTGCTGCTGCGCCTGGAGCTGCGCTTGCGCCGCCTTCCAGGCTTTGAATTGTTCGAGTTCGCTCAGCGAGACTTCCGAGGCGATCTTGTCGCGGTTGAACTGCTGAACGACGTACTCGTAGGGATTCCGCTGGCTGAGGACTTCCTGTTGGAAGGCCGGTCGGTTCCTGAACTGCTGCAACGCCCAGTCACGGGCGGCATTCACAACCTCATCGCCGTGCTTTCCACGGGCGATCTCCTCGCTCAGGTCCAGTCGCGTGTTCAGAACGACTTGCTGAGTGAAGGCCGCAGGGTTCTCCATGGGGTCGATCTGCGGAGACGCCTGCATGTG
>CAZNAH010000027.1:12771-18983 GCA_964570735.1 uncultured Hyphomicrobiaceae bacterium
GCCTCCAACTGCTTGCGCTTCTCGCGCTCGTCCAGAAGGGCCGTGATCGGCACATGGCCGGGTTCAGGGCGCTCCGGTTGGGCCTGGACCGGCGCTGGCTGCGGGGCCTCAGGCTGCGGCTCGGGAGCCGCCTCGGACTTGGGCGCGAACTTCCCATCCGGGCCGCGCGGTTGGCCTTCTGCGGCCTCCTGCGTGACTTCGGCTTTGGGTTCAGGCGTGACAGGTTGCGGGGCGGCGGGTTCGCCGTCCAAAAAGTCCAGGTTGTCAGACATTGTTTTCCCTAGCGCCCGTGCGGCGGCGGCCCGTCAGTACGCCCGTAGAGCCCGGCGGCGGCTTGTGCTGGCTTACGCCCCAGCGAGCGGTGCGCCCGGAACCCCGGCGGCGGGTTGAGGAGCGGCGGACATGGCCTTGAGGGCTTCTATCTGCGGCTTCATCAATTCGTTCTGAGCCTTGGCCGCGTTCAGCGTCGCCTTGCTCTCGGTCTCTGCGATCTGAGCCATTGCGCCGCGCTGCTGTAGCTGCTGCTGCGCCTGACCCATCTGTGCGTTCTGTTCCGCCCGCTGCTTGCGCTTCTCAAGCAATCCACGCTTGTTCGGCATGGCGGACACTTCGAGCATGTCGTCAAAGGTCACTTCCTGCGGGCCGTAGACCTTGGCCAGCTCCGCAAGCATCTGAAACTGTTCCTGCTGGACATTCGCCGTGTCCGGCACGCTGTCGATGACGATATCCACGTCCAACTCAGCCAGGCGGTTCTTGTAGCCAAGCACGGTCGGAGCGATGACCGGCATTCCATCCGGTCCCATCGTCACCTGCGGCGGACCCATGATCGGCTGGTTCACGCCCACGAACTCAGGCGCGCCCTCGTCATCCGTCACGCGGACGAACATGGGCTCCTGCCAGTATTGGCGGGCGCGGTCCCACATCTGGCGATAGATGCGGTTCTCCCAATCCTCGATGCCAGCCAGGATCACAGCCTGCTCGGTAAGCCCCGCCTGCTGCCGGATCAGGTTCGCACGGCCCGAGGAATCCGCGCCCTGACGCCCCAGGATCGCCGGGTTCGGGCTGAAGCGCTCCATCAGCGCCTTGGCTTCCTGAAGAAGCTGCGCCTCGCCCTGCGCCATGTTCGTCGTCGAGACGATCTGAGCGCCGGACGGGATCACGCCATCTGGCCTCGCGGCCTCCTTGCGCACAAGATCGACATCGACGCCCATCAAAGCGCCCGGCTCGCTCTCCTGCACCTGATTGACGCTAAGACGCCACAGGAGCTTGGAGTGCCGCTTGTTGATCTCGTCCTGAGGCCCGCGCATGTCGCGGACCGGGCCATAGCGGTTGTTGTCCCGGTCGACGTAGCAGGACTGCGCCTCAATCGGGCACTGCGGATTGCCTTTGGCGTCCAGATATGGACTGGGGCCGCTTTCTAGAATCCCGCCAGCGTGGAAGATGCAGCGCATCCATTGGCCGTCCTCCAGGTGGTAGAGGTCCACGACCATCAGGCGGCGCTTCTTGCGGTCCACCCATGACGTGGTTGCATCCTTCGGACGGTCCTCGAACGTCTCGTCAATCGGAGACGCCGACCCGTCCGTCAGGGTCATTTCAAGCTCGTTCTTCTTATCCGGGTAGCTGCGGGCAATGTCGTCGGCGTACTGCCACTTGGCCACGCCCATGTAGCGGGCGTCGCGGAAGTCCTTTCGGCGCGAGCGGGGATCGTAGAAGAACTCTTCCCAGCGGATTTGATTGACCGTGACGCGCTTGTCGGCGTCAATCTCGACAATGCCCGCCATGGTGCCGTTGATCAGGTAGTCCGTGGCGCATTCGATCTTGAGCGCGTCGAACTGATTGACATCGGCGATGTAGCGCAGGGTCTTGGACGCAACGTCGGCGCTGTCCTCATCCTGCGGCGTGCGCGGATACGCCCTGGGATCGGTGGCGCCCTGCTGGAGCACGCCAAGCGTCCCATTGATCGACAGGCGAACGAAGTTGAAGACGTTGACCGGCTGGTGGCGGGCCTGAAGGATCGCCTTCTCTTCCCGCGTCCACTGGTTGCCGTTGTAATAGTCCTGGTCGATGATCGCAGCGGCGCGGGCCTCGTAGGTGAGGTCGCGGCTGTCCTCGAAGTACTTCTTGAGGGTCGCCAGGTCCGGCGTATAGCCCCGGGGCGCGGTCACACTGTCTTCCAAGACAACGCCTCCTTGTTCCTGCGGCCCCACAAGTCGGGCGGATCGCGTGACGGCTCCTCAGGACGCTTGGGCTGGACCCTGCGCAGGGCCTCCAGCGCGTACCGAAGGGCGTCGATGACGTGGTTGTTCTTGTCTTCCAGGATCGGAAGAATCTCGTTGGTAAGCGGGTCCTGCTTGTACGAGTACAGGGCCAGCTCATCGGCCGTGTGCTTGCACCTGGGGTGCACGATGATGTCGAACGAGCGGAGGAACTCCACGCCGTCCTCCAAGCTCCCCTGACCCTTGATCGCGGCCTTGATGCGGAAGCCCTGCCGGCGCATGTAGCTCACCGTCTCGGGCCTGGCGCTGTCCGCCGTGATCATCCACTTGCGGGAGCCCTGGATCGTGTCGAACAAGGCCGGCGTCTGGTCGATCTCGCAGCCGACCCGATACGCCTCCTGATCCACGTAGAGCTTGCGGCCCTTGAGGAAGCAGCGGACCAGCACCGTAGGATCGACCGCAAAGCCCCAGTCAGCGCCGAAGCGGAACTCAGCGTCAGCCGGGGTTTCGAAGTCCTCCACCGTCCAGTTTCGGAAGACGCGGGCCTCTGAGTTGCGGCTGTACTCGCCTAGCCAAACGTGGGCGTATTTCTCCGGGTCTCTGCGGCGGTCGTGCTCAAGGTCTTTGCGCAGAACGTCGGGGAAGTACGGGTTTTGATCGTAGTTGATGTGGCGGACGATGCTGCCAGGCGGCGGCCCGTCTGGGCCATTGAACATCACGTCAACAGGATCGGTCGGGAGGCGAGGATTATACTCCGCCCATATTTCGGAGCCTGGCTTGCGTACCGTGGGGATCAGCAGGTCCCAGGACCGCTGGGCCACTGTGTTGGCCTCCATCACAATCGCTAGGTCAAGGCCCTCTGTTGATTTGATGGCGTCTGGGTTGGTCCGGAGGCCGTTGAACAGGAACAGGGAGCCATTCGCCCCCCTAATCTCCGTGTCGGTGCTCTCGTAAAACCGCGACAGGCCATATTCGCTGATCTTGTCGTCTAGCAGACGCTTGGCGCTGTCCTTAATGCTCCGCTGGATTTCGCGGTAAACGCCCACGCGCAATGGTGTCTCATACGCCTTCAGGATCGCCGCGCCGCAAAAGCTATGGGACTTCGCCGATCCTCGCCCCCCCTTGGCCACGCGGTAACGGACGGGGAGCCCATCGTCCGCCTTGTCGGCCCACAAAAAGCGATATGCGGCGGGGAACTCAATTCTCAAAAGCCACCCGAATGGCGGGGAACAGGTCAGCCCCATCCTTGCCGGTGGCCTCTACGGCCGACAGGCGGGAGTGCATGTACGGGGCAGAGTCCTTTGCGGCCTGGTAGCGCTTGTCTGGGTCCGCCGTCTCATCCCGAAGGATCGAGAGCATGTATTGAAGGGGCGTCAGGCCGTCATCCATGGCGCCATCCGCCACAGCCCTCGTCTTCAGCGTGACGGACCCAGGTTTACGACCAGCGCCGGGCCTTGCGCCGCCGCGTGCCATCTTTGAATCCTTTGATTAAATTCAGACCGGCGTTATCGACTTGCCCGGATTGGCCGGCTCCATGGAGGTAAGCACCTCGCCCGCCGCCGACTGTGAATCCATCATCCGGGCCGTTGTTTCCCTCACCCGTCGAGCTGGGCCAGAGGGGAAAGGATGGCGGGCTGTAAACTAGTTGATCGTCTCGGCCGGCGGGACCTCGGAGCGGCCATAGACCACTTCGACAATCTCGCGGATGAAGGCCAGGTTCAGGTTCGCCATGTCGGCGTTATGGGACGAAGCCCACCAGACAGCATGCCCAACGGCATAGGCCGCAGCAGAGACAAGCTCGTCATCTGTCAGGTCTTCTATGGGCGTGCCTTTGAAGAGGGCGGACATGGCCGGTTGCTATCGTCCCTCTCTATGGGGTAACGCGCCCAGGGCATCATCCGTAGCCGGAGGGCGATTTTTGCGGACATCGCCCATTTTAGCGCTTGCGTTACGGATATTATCCGGTAGATTGAACTCATCAACGGGGCAGCGCCCCACCGGAGCCAGCCCGGTCCAGTCTGGCGGAGGCCATCAGATGGTCGCTCCCATCGCCCTCTCCCCCTACGGCCGCGAGGCCGAAGTCACCCGCCTCGCGGATGGCCGCCTCGCGGAGCGGTCCTTTGACCGCCGCGGGCGGGCCGGCTGGCTCGTTTACTCGCACCTGATGGTGCGGGAGGCGTTCTACACGGACGCCCAATGGGCGCGGGTGGCGCGATGAGCGCCGCCCTGCGCCACCAGGTCGCGGAGGTGGCGAACTGTCTCCTCCGCTACGCTTCCCGCATGTGGCAGCGCGCCGACAAGGCCGAATGCCCCCACGACAAAGCGTATTACGAGCGCGTTGGGGACCGCTATTTCCAGCAGTCGTGCGAGGTAATCGATTGGGCCGATGCGTTGGCGGTTGACTCGGGTGCATTACCCTCGGGGGCTGCTATCGGAATCGCTCAGCACTTTCGCGGCCGCAACGACAGCAAGCTAGTTTCATGACCCCCGATGAACTCTACGCCGCCCGCCGCACCCTCGGAGAACTCTGGGGGTACGGTCGCCCGCTCCATGCCTCAGAGCTGGGGCGGGCCTTGCGCCTCGGCGGTCGCGATCCTGGCGAGAGCATCCGCGATTACGAGCGGGGGAAGACCACGATCAGCGGACCCATTTCCGTCGCCGTGGAGATGATGCTCAAAGGAGCCTTGCCGCCGGATGGACTGCCTTAGGGGTAACGCGCCTACAGGCCCTGGTTCAGCTCGGAGCAGACTTGGCGAAGCTCTGCCGCTTGGGCGATGCAGGCCGAGATGGTTTGCAGAAGCGCGGGGCCAAGTGCGGACGGGGACGAAGCGGTCGGCACATTGGAGCTAGCGTTGTTCAACGAGCCGTGCCCCAGCACCCTGCCCCGCGTAGCAAGTGCATCACCCAGCGCGGCGTCAAGCACCTGCGAAAGCATATCAAGACGCGACGCGGCGTCCTCAAACACGGACAGGCGGGCCATGTCCTCAGCCTGGGACGTTGAGGTAGACAGCGCTTGCGCACCGTATGCGCGCGGGTTTGCGGCGTCGAAGATCATGATTGCTCCTGTTGAGGGGGTAACGCGCCCTGAACCGCTCTTGGGTTAAGGCTCTAGGCTTTGACTGTGTGTCGGTTGGGCGCGTAATTGGATCAGCGGGCGCAATGAGCGCTGTCGTTTAAGGTGCCGCCGTACGACTGTCGGACTCCCCCGCCGATAACTCTCTTCCGGGCTTTGCGGCCACCTGCCCGGAGAGGCTTTGCGAGACGCCTAAGCGCGTGCCGCGAAACTGGCAACACTTCCCAACGGCCCCGACCGCGTCGTTGCCTGGCTCCGCGCGTCCCCGCTGGGGCACATTTCGACGGCGCATTGCCGCCCCGCTCGGACAACTCGGCCATGAGACGCAGGCCGCACAAATCATATAGCCGAATCAACATCTAGCGTCAAGCGGGACGTTGGGCGCCCAATCTTGTGTCAAGCCACAAAAGACAAAACGCCAGACGCGGCAACGTCTGGCGTCAGATCGGGCCACCAAGCCCAGCCGGACGGGCGCAGAGGAAAGGAGTATCCCATGTGGATGCACCTTGCTAGACGCAGCCACGGACGTGGCTTAACTCACATCACATGTTGTGTCAAGCGGGGTCGTTAGGTGGCGCCGGTAGTGGTTTCCAGTGGGTGGGCTCCCAGCCACCCATCGCTGGCGCGTACCAGCAGCCGCATCCTCCATAGCCAAACACGGCGATCTGAATTGATGGGCGCTCGCCCTCGTTCCAGCCAGGCGCATGAAGCGTGCCCCACGCTAGAACCGCCGTCCCATCCTTCGGCGCAGTCTCAATCGGTTGCCAACCGCTCATGCCGCCCAATCTTGTGTCAAGCCACACTCCCTCAGCGCCTGGGCCAGGGTTTCATACCTCCTGACCAAGTCCTCGTGCGCCGCTAGATTCGTCTCCAGCGCGCGCTGCTCTATTGCCCTAGCCCTGCCAAGTTCCATCCATAGCTCG
>CAZNAH010000027.1:19049-20510 GCA_964570735.1 uncultured Hyphomicrobiaceae bacterium
CGGCCTCAAGCGCCGCGCGCAACTCCCCCGTGATCCGCGCCTGTAACGGGTGCGTTTTCAGGTGCTTCCTGACCTTCTTGGGCGGGGCGGGCCGCGTTTTGCCCATTTCGCTCATGCCGCCCTCACCTGCTCCGTCTTGACCGTCATCGCCTGGCGCTTGCCGAACATTTCCACGAACAGCCTAAGCCGCTTCTCGCCCCTGGCCTCCATGACCTCGGCGAGAAAGCCGGAGAACGGTCCCTTGGCGATCTGCACCCTGTCGCCCTTCTTCGGCCGCCATTTCGGCTTCGGCCTGGTGTCGTCAAAGGCTCCAGCCTCCTGGGCTTCTATCAGCTCCTCCACCATCCGCGCCGGAACCGTGGCCGGGCGCTTCTGCCACTCGCCGTGAACCCACAGGAAGGAGTGGACGCCGTCAGCTTCCAAGATGCCATGCATGGCGCTGGCCTCGGGCTCCTCGACAAACACATAGCCGGGGAACAGGGCCATCTGTCGCTTGGCGTTCTTGTCGCGGCTCAAGCGGTTCCAAACCGTTCTTTCCGGGCAATAGGCGTTGTATCCCGCCTCTTTGAGAGAGCGTACAGCTTTGGGCTCTTGACGGGTTGCTGAGCGGAGGATGAGCCAAAGGGTCAAACGCAGCTCCTTACGGCTAGGGTCCAAACAGTCAGGCAGAATAGAATGGAGGCTATGCGGGGGATGGAGGGGGTCATGGAACGGGCTCCCACACTCCGCGCTTAGCCGTCTGCCTGATGTTCCCCAGGCGCCTGTGCTTTTGGAGCATCCGGTCGGCAAGGCGGTATGTGTTCGCCCCGCTCGCGCGATCCCCAGCCGCATGGCACTCAAAGAACGTGAACGTCGGCCGCTTCATGACTTCCATGATTGCGGCCTCGGCAATTTCCCTCACGCGCTGGTCCATCATCGCAGCCCCCACGCAGAGGCGAATGGGATCGAGTCCCCCTCATCCACGTTGAACTCATCCCTCGGCGTCGATCCTCCACCGCCACGCTGGGGCTCGTAGCTGTCGGAGCGCTCGGCCTTGTCCAGAAGGGTAAGCTGGCCGTTGAACTTCTGGAGAACGACCTCGGTAGAGTAGCGCTCGGCTCCGGCCTGATCCGTCCACTTGCGGGTCTGTAGCGATCCCTCGATGTAGACCTTAGAGCCCTTGCGCAGGTAGGCTTCTGCGACCTTGGCAAGGGCGTCGTTGAAGATGACGACCCGGTGCCACTCGGTCTTTTCCTTGCGCTCTCCGCTGGACTTGTCGCGCCAGACCTCAGAGGTAGCCAGTCGAAGGTTCGCGATGCGGTCTCCGCTGTTCATGGTGCGGATTTCGGGATCAGCGCCCAAAGCGCCGATGAGAATGACCTTGTTGACGCTGCTCATGTCAGAGTGCTCCGTCTAGGAGTGATTGTTGAATGGGTTTTGGCGCGGGCTCGTCGAACAGGCGCGGTTGCCTGTAAGCTTCCT
>CAZNAH010000027.1:20520-24524 GCA_964570735.1 uncultured Hyphomicrobiaceae bacterium
AGGTCCGCTTGGCGCTGGGCGTCCTCTATGCGGCGGCAGGCGATGTCGAAGTAGGACGGCTCTATTTCGCAGCCGATGAAGTGCTTTCCGAGTCGAACGCAAGCAACGCCCGTGGTGCCGGAGCCCATGAAGGGATCAAGCACAACAGCCCCAGGCCGCACCCACTGTTCGATAATGTGCAAGACCTGATCGACGGGGCGTGGGCAAGGGTGCCCCTTTTCTATATTCTCAGGCGTCGCGACAACCGGCGCCGTGTTCGCTACATGAAAATCTCGGCTTGCCGTGCCAGCACTCCACGGCTTCTCCCCCGGCGTCCACCACGAGACAACAGGGTCATATGCGTACTGCATTGCCGTAGGACGCATTTGGACGAAGTTCTTAGCGGCCACGAACAGCCGCCAGTCGCGGGGGAACCATTCGCCAAAGTGCTTCGCGTTCGGCCCGGCTTGCCAAACAAACACCGGGCTCCCAGGCTCCAGATGCCGTTCGCACGCCTCAACAATTGACCATAGCCACGCTCCATAACCGCCCTCGTAGGCCTCGGGCCTGTCGTCATGGCTGGCGTACTTGAAGCCGACGCCATAGGGCGGGTCTGTGATGAGGGCGCCAATCGTTAGGCGCGCTGGAACAGTTTCAATCCACTCCCGACAGTCGCCCAGGTAGAGGGTGCAGTTGCCAATGGTCTCGACCCTGTGGCTCACAGCGTCACCGCCTTCCTGGCGCGGCTCATCGGCCCATCCTTTCTCGGACTTGTCGGTCCACGTCGGTTTGGTGAAGCGCCTGACACAGCGCCGCTCTCGCGCTCAAGGCTTTCGCCAAGCTGCTCAAAGCTCTCTGCTAGAATTCCGTAGACCGTCGCAATCACCTTCTGACCCTTCCTAGTGGTATCGCCAGTCGTGGCGGTCCAACTCCTGATCAAGGCTTGTCGCGGATCGCCAGTCCGTCTCGTCGCGCGCACCCTTGCCGAGGTTACAGTCCTCGCAGAGGATTTGCAGGTTATCTACCCGCAGCGCCAAAGCCGGATACTTGGAACGCGGCTTGATATGATCAACGTGAAGCACAATACCATGCTCCCGGTTGCTTCGACCACACAAAACGCAGCAACCGTTACTTTTCTTTAACGCCTCGAACCTGACGATCCGCCATTCCCTCGACGCATAGAAGTCTTCCGACTTCACAACAGGCGCCCGCTTTTTCTTCGCCACCTTTGGTTGCGCCGCCGGCTTGACACCAAGGCTGTCCTCCAGCCAAGCCCAAGCCTTCTCGTTGCTCAGCTTAACTCCAGCCAGGTCGCTGACGATGTTCCTAACCCTGAACTTCGTCCAGTTGCTCTGGTCCATTCCAGCCTTAGCCATCAGCGACTTCATGTGCCGCTTTAGAGCGGCCCTGTGTTTGTTGTCCCTCTTCATCCCATCCTCCTATTCCTTAGGCCCCCTAGCTAGGTGAAGGCACATTTCGCCTTAAGCAGGCAAAACGCGCCAAAGGTCCGATTCCTTGAGGTCTCAGCCGGAGCCTTGTCACACCCTATCGGAAGGCCTCTAAACGCGAGGCGGGCTGGTTGTGCGTCACACCCTTAGTCTTCCGTTTCTTCACAACGGCAGGTCTCGTGCAGCAGATAGGGCTACCGCACAGACCCTCCCGGTCAGATCGTGCCGGGATCATTTCTTACTAGGCTGCAACCACCTACCGCATCACTGCGTCAGCCAATGGGCTGTGCGTGGTCCGTGTGTCCACACGGTCAGGGCATGTCATTCTTATCTACTACAGAACGGAGTGTTCGCAGATCGTTCCTCAACCACTTCACGCCGATTACTCGGCAGGCGTGGCTTTGGAGTCACACTTTGGCCTTGCGCTCGACGATCATTCCGGTGTAGCCGAATCGTTTCATGATCTGGCCGACCTCCCGAAGGCGGATCGCCGCCGTCTCGGTCGGGACGACAATGCGGGTTCCGTCCACCCGGCAGCGGTCAAGGTAGGCGGCGCAGAAGCCGTCACCCCTCGACCGGATCACCGCGTCGCGAACATCATCGCGCTCAAAGCGGGGGCCGGTCGGAACCAATGTCAGGTTCGGTTGTTCTATCCAGTGTTCGTACCGACCAGCCTTAAGCCAGCGGTGGAAGCCGGGTGCGCCGCACTCCCGCTTGTGGTCCTTGTCCTCGCGCACGTAGCGGCGGACGGCCCGTAGCATGGCGTCCTCGCCAACCTCGGCGCAGGCCTTGACCCACGCCGGATAGGCCTCTTTGCGGCTTGAGCGCGTGCGAGCCTCAGGGGGCAGCATCGCCCATGCCTCATCAAACGCCGGAGAGGCCATAGCCTTCTGCCTTGGACGGAGCTGGACGACGGCGGCCGTCATGTCTCTGGCGTCTGCACAAAGCCGATCCGCTCGCGGTGACGGCGGATGCCGTGTACAACCGTCGTGTGAGCACGGCCGCTCAAAAAGTTGCCGATCTGGGTGGTGGAGTATCGGCCGGTCAGATAAGCCAGGTGCATGAACTCCTGACGCGGCCAGGAATAGCGCTGCGGGAGCGGAGAGCCGCGAAGCTCCTCAACAGTTATTCCGTTGCGGCGAGCCACGTCCTCGGCGATGTCGCGCATGGATGTCGCGGGCGCTATCTCGCCCTTCCAAAGGGACAGGACCGCCCCCATCACACAGCCCATTGGAGCGGTAGACGGCAGACCATCTTGCGGCGCCCCTGCCGGTCACGCCCGATGCACTCTTCCAGCATGGCCGGGAAGCCGCCGGCCGCGATCAGCTTAGCGAGCCCCGCGTTAGCCACGTCCTCATCCGGGGCGTAATCATCCATGCTCTCGCCGAGCAGCAGGCCCAGGCGTTCCATCTTGGCGGCGACGGACTCCACGGAGCGGCCCATGCGCCTGGCGATCTCGAATTGAGGGACGCCCTGGCTCGCAAGTTCTTCAAGCTGGCGCTGTTCCTCCTTGGACCAGCGGTGCGGCGCGTTTGGCGTCGCTGGGTCAAGGCCCTGGGCGATGATAGCGGCGCGCAGGTACTTGTCGCCAATGCCCACGCGCTGGCAGACCTCGCGCTGCGTCAGCCCGGTAGCCCAAAGCGCAACGGCCTTGCGCTCCAGCTCGGTAAGCTCTTTGACGGCCACTACATGACCTCCGATATGATGATGGTGACTTGAGCGTCCTTCCTGGGGGTCTCGTCTTCGGCCCACTCAAGGATGACGCGCTTGGAAAGGTGGTCGTCTTCTACGATGCCGTGGGAGACCAGTAGGTCAGAGGCGGCCTTCTCGTAGTTGCACACGTCCCTGAGACGACGATCAGGGCGCTCAAAGGTCATGACGGCTCTATACCTGCCATGGACCTTGCGGGGACGCTGGATATCCAGTTGAGCGCCGGCAAGCTTCTTCCACGCTCGATACTCCGGCGCCGCAACTCGGCCCCGTCCAGGCACATTGATGTGCAGGTTGTTCACGCTGGGTGGAAATGGCAGGCAGACCGTAACCGGCTCTCTCTCCCGGTCTGCTATCTCGCAGAGTGCGGCTAGGGGCTCGGGGTTACGCATGGGCGACCTCGGATGCGAGGATCGCGCGGCCAATCAGCTCTGGGATTTGGGGGACGACGGCGTTTCCGGCGGCGTATAGACGCCTGCGCTCCATCCCAACGGAAACCCCATCGCGGTTTCGTAGTAGGCGCTGACCGCCCACCAAGGAACGCCACTCTCCAAAAGCCTCGTTGCCAAGCTCGGCGAGTGACGCTTTCGCGCGGACAAGTATGCCGTCGTGCGGCTCAAATCCTTTCCGTCGCGAGCCGCTGGGGTAGGCCAAGATGACGAGCCGCTCTCGCTCGTGATCGGCCCCCATGTCTCGTGCGCGAAAGCTGTCCCATTCCGCATCGAACCCGCCTTCGGCCAAGGCCCCGAGTACGTTTCCAAACCCTCGACTAAGCAAGCCTGGGACGTTTTCCATGATGACGAGTTTCGGTCCCAGTTCGCGAGCCAGGCGAACGACCTCAACAAAAAGCCCCGTTCGCTCCCCACT
>CAZNAH010000028.1:0-1679 GCA_964570735.1 uncultured Hyphomicrobiaceae bacterium
CGCTCATCGCAGAAATCAAGAAGGCGAGCCCGTCCAAGGGCCTGATCCGCGCCGATTTCGACCCGCCGTCCATCGCGCGCGCCTATGAAGCGGGCGGCGCGGCGTGCCTCTCGGTGCTGACCGACGGCCCGTCGTTTAAGGGCGCGCCGGAAGACCTGATCGCCGCACGCGCCGCAACGACCCTGCCCGTGCTGCGCAAGGATTTCATGATCGATCCCTATCAGATCGCCGAGAGCCGCGCGATGGGCGCGGACTGCATCCTCGTCATCATGGCCTGCACGGAAGACGGGCTGGCGGGCGAGCTGATCTCCGCCGCGCGCAGCCTCGGCATGGATGCGCTGGTCGAGGTGCACGACGAACACGAAATGGACCGCGCCGTGGGCCTTGGCGCCGAACTGATCGGCGTGAACAATCGCGACCTGAAGACCTTCGAGACCCGGCTGGAAACGACGGAGCGCTTCGCCGCGATGGCGCCGCCCGGCGCGTTCCTCGTATCCGAAAGCGGGATCTTCACGGCCGCCGACATCGCCCGCCTGACAAAGGCCGGAGCGCGCGCGTTTCTGGTCGGCGAAAGCCTGATGCGGCAGGCCGACATCGAAGCCGCCACGCGCGCGCTGCTCACGCCCGTCTCCGCGCACGCCCCGGCGGAGGCCGCCCCATGAGCGCGCTCTCGCACCTCAACGAACAGGGCGAAGCATCCATGGTCGATGTTTCGGCCAAGGCCGTCACGGAGCGCACGGCCATCGCCGAGGGTTATGTCGCGATGGCCCCGGACACGCTCGCCCTTCTCACCCGTCACGCCGCGGAAAAGGGCGACGTGCTGGGCGTCGCGCGCGTCGCCGGCATCATGGCCGCGAAACGCACGCATGACCTCATCCCGCTGTGCCATCCGCTCGCGCTGACGAAGGTCGCGGTGGATTTCGAGGTTCGGCCCGAAGAGAGCCGCGTGCGCGTCGAAGCGCTCGCCCGCGTCTCGGGGCAGACGGGCGTCGAGATGGAGGCCCTGACCGCCGTTTCCATCGCCTGCCTCACCATCTACGACATGTTGAAGGCCGCCGACAAAGCCATACGGATCGAAGGCATCAGGCTTCTCGAAAAGACCGGCGGCAAGTCCGGACCATACAGGGCCGAGCCGAAATGAGCCTGATGCCGGTCGCCGAGGTTCTGGCCCGCGTGCTCGATGGCGTCGAGCCTCTCGGCGCGGAAGATGTCGCGCTCGCCGAAGCCGGCGGCCGCGTACTGGCGCGTGACCTCGCCGCTCAGCGCAGCCAGCCGCCATTCGATGCCTCCGCCATGGATGGCTATGCCGTGCGCGCGAGCGATATCGCCGCCCTGCCCGCGCGGCTGACGCTCGTCGGCGAAGCCGCCGCCGGCCATGGCTTTTCCGGCACGGTGGGGGCCGGGCAAGCCGTACGCATCTTCACAGGCGCTCCGGTTCCCGATGGCGCCGATACGATCGTCATCCAGGAAAATGCCCGCCGCGCGGGAGGCTTGGTCGAGGTTTTTGAGGCGGCGCAGCCTGGGGCTTTCATCCGCCCCAAGGGGTATGACTTCGCGGCAGGCGATGTGCTCCTGCACGCGGGCACGCTTCTCGGGGCGCGCGAGATCATGCTCGCCGCCGCGATGAACCACGCGAGCCTGCCCGTGCGCCAGCGCATGCGCCAGGCTTCCCACGAGCA
>CAZNAH010000028.1:1700-5351 GCA_964570735.1 uncultured Hyphomicrobiaceae bacterium
CCCGGCGCGGATCAGATCGTATCGTCCATCCCTGCCGGTCTCACGGCAGCCGTGCATGCCTGGGGCGGCGAGGCGCGCACGCTCGGCATCGCCCGCGACAGCCTTGCCAGCCTCGCGGATGCCATCGCGCGGGCGCGGGACGCGGATATCCTGATCACGGTCGGCGGCGCGTCCGTCGGCGAGCACGACCTCGTCCAGAAGGCGCTCATCACGGCCGGGATGACACTTTCCTTGTGGAAAATCGCCATGCGCCCGGGCAAGCCGCTGATGTTCGGCACGCTCGCGCGACAGCGTGTGCTCGGCCTGCCGGGCAACCCGGTCTCCGCGATCATCTGCGCGCGCATCTTCCTGAGGCCGCTTCTCTACGCGCTGCTCGGCCGCGAAGACGGCGATGCGCGCATGACCCTCCCCCTCGAAGCCCCCCTGCCCGCCAATGGCGAACGCGAGCACTATATGCGCGCGCGCGCCGCATCCGGCCGCGTCTCGGCCCTGCCCGATCAGGACAGCTCGCTGATGCGCTTGTTTGCGCATGCGAATTGCCTCATTGTGCGTCCGCCGGGCGCGCCTCCCGCACAGATCGGCGAGCCTGTTCCAGTTCTGCCTCTCGACTTCTGATTTCCCACAGTCCGGCTCAGTTTTAACTTGCGGAACCAATCGCGAACGTTTAATGCTGTTCCCGATTTGTACAAGTCACACGGCCCAGACTGCGAGGCTCTCATGCTCACCCCCAAGCAAAGGCAGCTCCTTCTGTTCATTCACGGCCGTATCGAGCAGGCTGGCGTGCCGCCATCCTATGACGAGATGAAGGAAGCCCTTGATCTCAAATCGAAATCTGGAATTCATCGACTGATCATGGCGTTGGAGGAGCGCGGCTTCATCCGCCGCCTGCCCCATCGCGCGCGCGCGCTGGAGGTCACCAAACTGCCCGAAGGCGGGCGTTCCGGCGCTCCCCCCGTCCGACAGGGGCGGTCAAGCTTCTCGCCCACAGTGATCGAGGGCAGCCGCGGCAAATTTCAGGGTTTCGATGAGCCTCAGGCTCCCTTCGGCGGATATCCTCAGGCCGATACGATTGTTCCTGTGCAGCTTATGGGCCGGATTGCCGCCGGCGTGCCCCGCTCCGCCATCGAAGACCCGACCCAGACCTATTACCTGCCTCAGGAACTGCTGGCGCCCGGGGGAGAATATTTCGCTCTTGAGGTCCGTGGCGACTCGATGATCGAAGCCGGCATCACGGATGGGGATACCGTGATACTCAAAAAGACGCCGTCAGCCGAAAGCGGCGACATCGTCGTCGCGCTTGTCGATGATGAGGAGGCAACGCTCAAGCGCCTGCGCAAGCGCGGCAATTCCATCGCGCTTGAGCCTGCGAATTCAGCTTATGAGACGCGGATTTTCGGACCGGACCGGGTGAAGGTCCAGGGCAAGCTGGTGGCACTCATCCGGCGTTACTGAGACCATGTCTTTCTTTTAGCCTTGGCGTTTCGGACGGAGCTGTTCGGAGTGCTTCTCGCCGTCACTCTCTTTTCGCAGCATGGGCATAAGGTTGAATCGCCGGTATACTCGCAAGACATAAGGCACAGCAGAAGCCGAAGAGGGGCGTCCCATGCAAGACAAGCAAGACACGGGTGACAAGCCGACGAAGGAGATCATGGCTCACCCGCCCCAGAGCCCGGAACAGTTTGCCGCGAATCTCCTGCGTGCGTTCGAACTCGGCGGACAGATCGTCGCCAAGCTGGTGGATGACCGGGAGAAACGGCAGGGAGTCTACACAGTCGCCGACGGAATGACCGAAGCTGCGAAGGTGCTGAGCCCGATTGCCCAGTACTGGATGAACGAGCCTCAGAAATTCGCGGCCCAGCAGGCCAAGCTCAGTCAGGATCTCATCGAGCTCTGGGGGCGCACCTACAAGCGCATGATCGGCGAGCCGGCTGCCCCCCTCGTCTCGCCCCGCCTGGCTGACAGCCGCTTCGCCGACAAGGACTGGTCGGACAATCCTTTCTTCGATTTCTTGAAACAAGCCTATCTGATCACCGCCGACTGGGCGGAAGACATGATCGAGAAGGCGGACACCGTAGATGCTCGCGTCCGTCATCGCGCCGAGTTCTATCTCAATCAGATCACGAGCGCGCTGTCGCCATCGAACTTTCCGTTCACCAACCCGGAAGTCATCCGCGCGACGCTTTCGACCAACGCCGAGAACCTGTCGCGCGGCATGACCCAACTGCTGGAAGACCTGCATCAGTCAGGGGAGCTGCTCCGGATCCGCCAGACCGACATGAGCGCCTTCAAGGTCGGCCAGAATCTGGCTGTCACACCCGGCAAGGTCATCTACCAGAACGATATCATCCAGCTCATTCAATATTCGCCGACGACCGAGACCGTCTTTCAGGTTCCGTTGCTGATCATTCCGCCCTGGATCAACAAATTTTACATTCTCGACCTCGTGCCGCAGAAATCCTTTGTGAAGTGGCTGGTCGATCAAGGCTTTACGGTTTTTGTCGTATCATGGGTCAACCCGGACGAGCGACTCGCGCGCAAAACTTTCGAAGACTACGTCCATGAGGGCGTCTTCGCGGCGACGGATGCCGTTATGCGCGCCACAGGCGCACCTCAAATCAACGCGATGGGATATTGCGTCGGAGGGACCCTGCTCTCGACCGCGCTCGCCTATGCCGCGGCAAAGGGGGATACGCGCATCCGCTCGGCCTCATTCCTGGCGGCCCAGGCCGATTTCAGCAATGCGGGAGACCTTCTCGTCTTCATCGACGAGGAGCAGATCAAAGCACTCGAAAAGCTGATGAGCGAGCGCGGTTTCCTCGACGGCGCCCGCATGTCGGCCGTGTTCAACATGTTGCGGCCCAAGGATCTGATCTGGCCCTACATCGTGAACAATTATCTTCTCGGAAAGCAGCCTTTCCCCTTCGATCTTCTCTACTGGAATTCCGATTCGACACGCATGCCCGCCGCGAACCACAGCTTTTATCTGCGCGAGTTCTATCAGAACAACAAGCTTGCGAGAGGGCTCATGGAGCTTGGCGGAGTCCGGCTCGACCTCAGCAAGGTAACCATCCCGATCTATGAACTGGCTACGCGCGAGGATCACATTGCGCCCGCCCAGTCCGTCTTTCAGAGCGCGAAGCTCTTCGGCGGACCCTTGCGGTTCGTGCTGTCGGGATCGGGGCACATCGCAGGCGTGATCAATCCGCCATACAAATCGAAATACATGCACTGGGTCCTGGATGACTCGAAGGGGCCGGTTGACCCCCGCGTGCTGCCCTCTGTCGATGCCTTCCTCGCCCAGGCGCGGGAGATCGCCGGCTCGTGGTGGCCGGATTACGCCAAGTGGCTCAGTGCCCTATCGGGCGAGCATGTGCCGGCCCGCGAGCCGGGCCTCCCTGGCCAGGAGCCGATCGAGGATGCTCCTGGATCTTACGTCAAGGCATGATCGGTGATGGGAAAGACCATATCTGATCGGCGGAGTTGGCCATCCCGTCCTCAATCGCCGACTGGAGCGTGGGCCGGTTTTCTGCAAGCTTCACGAAACCCATCTCATCAAGGAGGATCGGCGAAAAAGTTCTCTCTTAAGTTAAACCTTTCCGGTCCGCCTTCAAACTTGCTTGCGACGTAAGCATTGCGTGAGCAGCAGAGAAA
>CAZNAH010000028.1:5361-15911 GCA_964570735.1 uncultured Hyphomicrobiaceae bacterium
GACCTGTTTCTGGATAGATGCTCCGGAGCGGCGACTGGAAAAGACAATGTTCAGCATCCCGTCGCCTCCAATCCTGCATCTCGGTAAGGTCTCGATTATCGCCTCCGAAGCATCGAGCCTCCGGTTGATCCGCCTCAGCCCGCCACGCGCTGGCTCATGAAATCCTTGATCTTCTTGCCGGCCTCATCCGCGGCCAGATCGCGGAAGTCGTGGTCCGCCCCTTCGATCGTGGCGAAGCTGAGCGACTTGCGATCCCCCATGGCCTGCAATGCCGCCGTCGTCTCGGCTGCGTCCGGATCAAGCCCCGGCACAAGGACGAGCACGGGCAGGGTCATGGTCTGCACCAGGTTCGTCGTCACAAATTTCGGATTGGCATTGTAATAATTGGCGAAGGCCCCCGCCGTCACGCGCGCAGAAGGGCACAGGAGAAACCCGACGCCGTCCATCAGGGTGGTGCCTTCCTCGTTCGCGACAAGCTCCTCCGCTCTCGCGAGATCGTCACGCAAGGGCTTGCCGAACTGGGCCTGATAGTCCGCCTCGGCCTTTTCGTAGGACTGCATCAAAGGCGCCAGCATGATCACCCGGCGCACGGCCTTTTCCTGCCGATTGATGGCGTAAAGAGCCACCTGATTGGCGGCCCGGCCATGCCCGGCCAGCGTAATGGCGCTCGCGCCCTTCTCCTTCAGCCAGCGCACCCAGCTATCGATCTCATCCAGCGCATCCTCGTGGCGGTGATCCTGCTCGATGGCGCAGTCGAACATGCCGCGGCGCTCGTTCAATCCGAGGCTCAGCGTGACGGCCAGGGAATTGATGCCGAGATCACGCAGAATATCCTGCATCGCAAGCATCAGCTCGGCGCGATGGTGCGAGAGAGAATCGTGTAGCAGAAGCACCACGCCGTCGCTGCGCAGGGACTTTCCGGGCGCGGTTTCAAGGTTGCCGACCACGTCAAGCCCCTGATGCTCGATGATAACCTCTTCCGCAGAGGCTGGGCGCACGGTTGCGGAAAACGACAGGGCCATGGTCAAGACGAGTGTGATGAGAAAGGTGCGCATCGCAGATCCTGTTTTGGGGCAAGCGCGGCGACGCCAGCGATGGTGTGCCCCTAGCGCGTCTTATGGACGAAATCGCGACATTGTCTGCGCGAAAGCGTCGGAAAGCTCAAGTCTTGCGGCCCTTGGCTCCAGAGCTTTTTGTCCGCGCGGCTCTGGCCTTCTGTCCGCCCCGGCCGACGGCGGAGGTCTCGCCCGAAGGCGCTTTCGCAGATTTCGCACGGGAGGGCTCCGCCGCAGCGGGGGGTTTTTTCGCAGGCGCGCGCTTGGTTTGCTGCTTCGCAGGCTCGTCGCGGCGAACCGAAGTCCGGGCGGGTGCGGGCCGACCATCCCCGGCCGGCGGAGCAGCCAATTGCTCCTGAAGCGCGGCGCGCTCATGGGCCGCGGAGCGCAAGGCAGCGCCTCGAATGGCAGCCGGGAGTTTGCGCGCGTTGCGCCGGGCCATCACGTTGAAGATCTCGACGGCCGCGGCGAACGCCATGGCGAAATAGATGTAACCGCGCGGGATGTGAAACTGGAAGCCGTCTGCGACAAGCGCCACGCCGATCAGCATGAGGAAGCTGAGGGCCAGCATTTTCGTCGTCGGGTGGCGCTTGATGAAGTCGCTCACCGTATCGGCGGCCAGATACATCACAACGATCGCGATCGAGACGGCGGCGATCATGACGCCGACCTCTTCCGCCATGCCGACCGCCGTGATGATCGAGTCGAGCGAGAAGATCGCATCGATGAGCACGATCTGCCCGATGATGACGTTGAAGCTCGCGGCGCCCGCGCTCGGTCCATGCGCGCCCGCATCCTCTTCGCCCTCGATCGCGTTATGCACCTCCTGCGTGGCCTTCACGATCAGGAACAGCCCGCCGCCGATCAGGATGATGTCGCGCCACGAGAAGTCCTGCCCGAAGACGCTGAAGACCGGCGCGGTCAACCGGGTGATCCAGGTGATGGCGAACAGGAGCGCGATGCGGAAGCCGAGCGCGAGAGCAAGGCCGATCTGGCGCGCGCGTTTTGCCTGCTCCTCCGGGAGCACATTGGTGATGACGGACAGGAAAACGATGTTGTCGATGCCGAGCACGATCTCAAGCGCCGTGAGCGTAAGCAGGCTCGCCCAGATCGAGGGGTCGTAAATCCAGTCCATTCCCATCCTCAAGAGCGGGTCCGCTTCCTGTGTGGCGCGCCCCGCAATGCGTGTTCCGCGGAGCGACGGCCCCCGCTTCACTCCGCGGGTCTCGCCGCAGCCTTTTCGACGAAGCCCGCCGCAGCGCTGATGCCGATCCCGTAAGCGAGCGCGATGAGAAACACGAGCTGTATCGCGGGCGATCCCGGGAAACCGCTCGCGACCGCCGCGATCGCGCATGCCGCCCACACCGCCATCACGGCGAACGTGACCGGCCGAAGCCGCCGCACACGCACAGGATGCAGCCACTTCAACGGCACAAAGGTAAAGATCGCGCAAACGGCGATGATGGCCAGCGCCGCAGTCTGCGGCACAGGCACGACGAGAAGATAGAGCGCAACCAGGTTCCAGACCGCCGGAAAGCCGACGAAATAGCCGTCGTCCGTTTTGCTGTCCTTGTCGCCGAAGTGATAGAGCGAGGTCAGCATAATGAGCGCGGCGGCCGGGACGGCGAGGCTCGCAGGCACGAGCGGCCCGGTTGCGATGATGAAAGCGGGGATTGCCACATATGTCATGTAGTCGATGACATTGTCGAGATCCTCGCCGGAAAACCGCGGGAGAACCCGCTTCACGTTGAAGCGCCGCGCGAGCGGGCCATCGATTCCATCGACGATGAGCGCCGCGCCGAGCCAGGCGAAACAGGCTTCGTAATCGGCTTTGGCAGCGGCAAGCAGCGCAAAAAGGGCCAGAACCGCCCCCGACGCCGTCAAAACGTGGACGAGGACGGCTGGAAGGATCGATCCACGAAAATGATATGGCATGAGATAAATTGCGGCTTGATCGCGATCACATCAGCCGCTCGCGCCACACGATCAAACAATCAGAAACGATGCTTGATCGTTCCCTTGATTTGCAGATCGCCATCATTGGCCTGCGGCTCGATGGGAGCCCTCTCGGCTCCGTCCTGAGGGCCGTACAGCAATTCAAGGCCGAAGTCGAGCTTGGGAAGGACGCCGACCGAGCCGAGACCCGGAATGGTTACGTTAGTTCCTTCGGTTTTCGGAGCGGCTGTGTTCGGGTCGGTAAGGGCCACGGGAGGAAGGCCCGGTGCGGCAGGCTTCTGAGCCTCGGTCTGAGGCTGCCCTTGCGGAACGACCACCTGCTGCTCGGTGAATGCGCTGGCGGGTGACGCAGTGAGAGCGAGCGACAGCATCATGCTGGCTGTCAGCACTCCAATGTCTGTTCTGCGCTTGCTCATCATACATACCCCGCTTTTGCATTACTAACATGAAGACGAATCTCTACGATTGCAAGAATGTCGCGCGAGGGGTTAAGCGATTGTAAACATTGCAGTTTTGGCGGAGAGTTCCCAAGGCCGTGGCAGTTTTGCATCAAAGCCTCCGCAAGGCGGGACATATTTTCGTCGCAATGTGCCCAAAACCGCCGCTGCTTTTGACGAAACACGGTCAGAAGCCGGGAACATCGGGTGTACGGGGCCGGCCCGAAGCCCCGAACGAAAGCGGTCCCATGCCGTTTTCCACAGCGTGTTGGCGCGGAAGTGCCTGGGCCGCGCCCATTCCAAGGGCCTGAAGCGCCGACCGGAGAAGCAGGGCGGAGCGGCTCGGCGGCGGGTTGCCCACAGGGGGATTGCGATCCTTCCTCAGAAAAGAGTGGAGGAAGGGGTCTGGCACCGGGGTCGGAACCGAAACGAAGCGCCTCATCGCGGGCGCAGGGCTGATGAGCGCCGGCGAGCGCACCTCCGGCAGCGCTGCCTCCGATGACGCGCCGTCCGGCAAGGCCGCGAGCGCCTCCTCCCGCGGAATTTCGCGCAGCACGTCCGCGATGCGCAGGCTACAGTCCAGCACGAAACGCTTCTTGCGCCGCGCGCGCACCGTCGCCGCGAGCGGACGCTCCTCCCGCCACTCGCGGGCAGGCCCCGTGTCGAGGTGCACGAAGGGCGGACCGGTGAAGGGATAGGCCCCCACGCCGCCGAGCCTGCGCGCCGCCGCCACCTCGCGCAGCCTCTCCAGCGGAACGCCGGGGAAGATCACATCGACCGCGCGGCCCGTCATGTGCTGGCTGTCCGGGTCCACGGCGCGGCCTGCCCGCAAAAGCGAGGCATTGTAGCCCTCGCTGCGGAAGGCGGACAGCACGCGGATCGGCCCGCCGGGCTTCAATTCGGCCTGCAATTCCCATAAGAGGTCGATCAGCGCGGGGTCCATGCGGGCCGCCGACTTGCAGCGATAATCGCGGAAGAACCAGTTGAGCTTCTCCATGGCTTCCGGCTGATAGACATCGCCGATCCGGTAGATGACGTCGAGCCGTTCGCGCGTCCGCAGGTGGCGCAGCGAAATCCGCCTTTCTTCCGGAACCCCCGCTTGCGGCGCGGCGGCATCCTCCTTCGGACTGCCCCGAGGATCGGGAACTGGCCCAGTAACAGCAGGCGATGCGAACACGGCAAGCAGCAGAGCGATAACAACGGCGCCGCGGCGTCCGGCCGGGCGTCGCTGTCTCGCGTTGTCGTCTTCGAGCAAGCTTGTCATTGTGGTCTGGGGGCCACGAGGGTAGGACTAAGGCCGGAGCAGGCTAAAAACCGCAACGCAAGGTCTCATGATGCCGATGTTTGTTCCAGGAGCCACGCTTCATAGGCCGTGCCGACATGCTCCGGCCTGATCGCGACAAGGGCAGGGACCGAATAAGGGTGAAGCTCGCGCACGGCCTCGAAAACCCTGTCGCGCAGAGCGGCGCGCGTCTTGATGATCATCGCCGTTTCCTGACCGTGCTCGATCGCCCCCTGCCATGCATAAATGGATACCATGCCGGGGAAGATGTTGACGCACGCCGCAAGCTGAGACGCCACGAGCCGCTCACCGACGCGCCGGGCATCGGCCTCCGACGGGAAAGTCGTGTAAATCAAGAGTGTGGGGCTGTCGACCGTCATCTTGTCCTTATCCCAATCTGCCCGCGGCATCCTGCAACGATCCGCGCCACATTCTCAACAGTGAAGCGATGACACCGGAAATTCCAGCCGCTGATGCCATAACACCGCCGCTGCGGCTGGGGTTTCTGGCAAGCCCCGCGCCCGAGGCGCAGGCCGCTCTCGCACGCCTGAGCGCGCGCTATCCTTCCGTTGATCCCGAGGAAGCGAGCGTCATCGTGGCGCTCGGCGGCGACGGGCTGATGCTGCAAACCCTTCATCGCTTCATGGGCCGCGACATTCCCATTTACGGCATGCATCGCGGCTCGGTCGGCTTCCTCATGAACGAATATTTCGAGGAAGGGCTGATCGAACGCATCGCACGCGCGAAGCTGAACGTCATCCATCCGCTCAGGATGATCGCGCGCGATCTCGACGGGGCGGCGCTCGAAGCGCTCGCCATCAACGAGGTATCCTTGTTCCGGCAAACCTATCAGGCCGCGCGGCTCGCGATCTCGGTCGATGGGCAGGTTCGCCTTGCCGAGCTGATCTGCGACGGCGTGCTCCTGTCAACGCCCGCCGGCAGCACGGCCTATAATCTGTCGGTGGGCGGCCCGATCCTTCCCCTCAGCGCGCCGCTTCTGGCGCTCACGCCGATCAGTCCCTTCCGCCCAAGGCGCTGGCGCGGCGCCCTGCTGCCGAACACGGCGAAAGTGTGCGTCACGGTTTTGGAAGCGGACCGCCGCCCCGTCAGCGCCGTGGCCGACCACAGGGAATTCCGCAACGTGGTCGAGGTCAATATCCGCGAGGCGCGCAGCATCGAGATGCGGCTCTTGTTCGATCCGGGCCACGCGCTGGAGGAACGCATCCTTGCCGAGCAGTTCAGATATTGAGCGGAGGCAGCGGCCAGAACGACGCGATGGCCGCCAGATTCGGGCGATCGCGCTCTTTTGGGGCCTGGCGCGCGGTGCCGAGATAGACGAAGCCCGCGACCCGTTCATGGGATTTCAAGCCGAGCACGACGGAGACGGCGGCATCGTAGGCATACCACTCGGTGATCCAGTTCGAGGAATAGCCGAAGGCAGCCGCCGCGTGGACAAGGTTCATGCCGGCGGCGCCCGCGGAAAGCACCTGCTCCCATTCCGGCACGCCCGGACGCTCCTCGGCAGACGATACGATCGCGACCACAACAGGCGCGCGCAGGAACCGGGAACGCTCGGTATCGAGCCGCATGGCGGACGCATCCGGCTCCCGCTTCTTCAGGATTTCCGCGAGCACCTCCCCGAAGGCGGCGCGCGCATCGCCCTGGAACACGATGAAACGCCAGGGCGCGAGTTTTTTGTGATCCGGCACGCGGGCGGCGATGCGCAGGATCGCCGCGAGTTCCTCGGGCTGCGGACCCGGCTCGCCAAGGTCGTTGGCCGAAACGGATCGACGCGTTTCGAGATAGGCTTGAAGCTCTGGCCAGCGTTTCGGAAGCGGAGCGGCGGACGGATCGTTTTGCGGCATGGATGGCGGCTCCGGCAGGGGTTTGACGGTTGACGAAGAGACCCGGCGGCCATTAGACCGGCTGGGCGCGGCATCCGCTGGGATGTAAAGGTCTTTCCATGATTTGCAAACGGCTGCTTCCCAGACTAGGGCTTCTGTCCGCTTTTTTCGCGACGGCCCTGGGCGTGCTTGGACCTGTGGAGCGCGCGCAGGCGCAGGCCGGCAATCCGGGCCTGCCCGAGCGCCGCGAGGCGAAGCCCGTGCCGCCATCCAAACCCGATCCCGCCAAGCCGGACGCGGCGGTACAGAAAGCGCCTCCGCGCCCTGCCCCGCCCGTCCCTGCGACGAACCTCACCCTGACGGCGACCGCCACCCGCGACGGCCCCAAGGTCACCTCCGGCCTGTCCTGGCGCATCTATGCCGCCAAGGCGGACGCGCCGAACGAGCCTGTTGGCGAACCGGTCTGGAGCGGCGGCGGCGCGGAGGCTCAGATCCGGCTGCCCAACGGGCTTTACGTCGCCGAAGTCCGCCACGGCGTCGCGAGAGGGCGCAAGCCGATCCGCATCGACGAGGGCGCGACCGTCTCGGAGGTCATCGCCCTCGATGCGGGACTGCTGGCTGCGCGCGCGCTCGCCATGCCGGGCGGGGCGGTGCTCAGCCCTGCTTTTTTCAGCGTTTTCGAGGAGCGGCCCGGCGGGGAACGGCGCGAGTTGTCGCGGTCCATGGCAGAGCCCGCCACCTTCAACCTGTCCGCCGGCCGGTATATCCTACGCGCCGAATTCGGCCTCGCCAGCCTCGAAACGCCGATCTCGGTCGAGGCGGGCAAGGTCACCGCCGCCGATCTCGCCTTGAATGTCGGCACGCTCGCCCTCCAGACTTTCGCGGCCGGCGGGGCGCCGAAGCTGCTCCCCTCCCATCACAACGTTTATCCGGCGGATAGCCCCGCCTCGGAGCGCGCGAAGCCTCTCATGCGGATTGCGGGCGCGACCCACAGCGTGATGCTGCCCGAGGGCCGCTACCGCATCGAAAGCATCGCGGGACTGGCCAAGCAGGAAACCACGGTTACGATCGCGGCGGGACAGACGACGGCCCACAGCGTGATTCTCAATGCGGGCGAGTTGAAAATTTCCGCTCCCATCGCGGGCGGTCCCGAAACATGCGCCATCGCGAAGGCCGGTCTTTTGGGGCAGTTTAAGGCCGAGCCGCTGGGCCGCACCTCGGGGCCGAATGCCAGCTTCATCCTGCCGGAAGGACGCTATAGACTGACCTGCCACCCTGCCGGTCAGCCCAAGACGATCCGGCAATGGACCGGCGAGGTGAAGGCCGGAGAAATCATCGAAGCGACGCCTCAAGCCTGAGGCTGGAGCGCCATAATGCAGGCCGAGTTGCAACCTAAGCATGGCATGGTGACGACGCGGAGAACCATGGGGATGTCACGATGAGGCGGGCAGCGCGAATACTCCTCACGGCGTGGCTTGCCGCTCTGTGTCTCGCAGCGCCCCCCGTCGGCGCGGCGAACAAGAGCCTGACGCAGGGCGCGGGCGACCTCGACCCCGATCAGGAAAACCTGATCATCGACGGCCAGGACGCGACCGAAACCGAGGCCCGGCCGAAGCCGCCGACGACCGGCGCGCCCGCTCCCGTCACCTTCAACGCCTATTTGAGCGAAGGCAGCCCGCCCATGCTCGCCGACGTGACGTGGCGCGTCTTCGAGGGGCAGTCGGCCGCGGACGGAACGTATAAATTGCTCCACACGGCCGAAGAGTCACGGCCTACTCTCTCGCTGCGGCCCGGCGAATATCTCGTGAATGTCGCCTACGGGAAATCCAACCTCACCAAAAAGATCGGCGTCTGGCCCGAGAAGCCCGTGACCGAGGATTTCGTGCTGAACGCAGGCGGGCTGCGCATCTATGCGACGCTGGCGGGCGGCCCGATCCTCGCCGAGCACCTGCTGAAATTCGAAATCCTGACCGAGGCGCAAGACCAGTTCGGCAACAGGCAGCGCATTCTCAGCGGCGTGCGTCCTGGCGTTGTGGTGCGGCTGAACAGCGGCCTCTATCATATCGTCAGCACTTATGGCGACGCGAACTCGGTCATCTCGTCGGACATCGTCGTGGAGCCCGGCAAGATCACGGAAGCCGTCATCGACCATGACGCGGGAAAGGTGACGCTCAAGCTTGTGCAGCGGGAAGGCGGCGAGGCCGTCGCCGACACGCGCTGGCTCATCTCGTCCCCTGCGGGCGAAACGGTGAGGGAAAGCGCGGGAGCCTTTCCGACGCATATCCTTGCCGCGGGTGAATATATGGCGACCGCCATTCACAATGATCGCGAATATCGCGGCAGCTTCAGGGTCGGCGCAGGCGAGACCAAGCTGATCGAAGTCGTGATGCAGTAATGCTGAGGTCTGCGGCGCGGACGCTGTCCAACGCGCTGACGCACGCGGTTTTCGCTTCCCTCATCGTCGTCACGATTCTTGAGAGCCGCGCGGCGCGGCGGAGCGATGAGGCTGCGCCCCCATCGGTTGCGGCCCCTGAAGACGCGAAAACCCCGACCGGGACTGGCATGGCAACCCGTCCGCCTGCCGCCGCCCTCGCGGCAAAACGCCGAGGCGAGGCCCGGCGCGCGGCGAACGAACCCCTTGTGCCATCCGTCCCCGAAACGCCGCCAAGCGATGCGCCTGCGCCATCCGCCACACCCGGGCTTGCGCCGGACGACGCGCCGCTCCCCGTCAAGCAGCCGCGCATCCTGCCGCGCTAGGCTATTGGATTTCCTCGCGGAACTGCATGATGACGAAGATGCAGAGGCAGATGCTGCAAATCAGGTACATCATGATCGTCGCCGACCATGCGAGATAGCGTTCCGATAAGGCGGCGGCATCCGGCGGAACGGCCAGCAAGGCGGTTTCCAGGTCCGGCGCCGATGCCACGGCCATGTAGTGCGTGGCCGTGAGGGCGCAGCCGAAGATCATCGCGCCGAGCAGCGTCCGCGTGACGCCGCGCCGCTTCAGCAGGAACCAGAGCGCGAAGCCCGCAAATTGCAGACAGACGACGAGCGCCATCACCGCGAGGAACC
This sequence comes from uncultured Hyphomicrobiaceae bacterium, assembly GCA_964570735.1. Lineage (GTDB taxonomy): Bacteria > Pseudomonadota > Alphaproteobacteria > Rhizobiales > Rhodomicrobiaceae > CAZNAH01. The sequence goes on from CAZNAH010000028.1 coordinate 15,008, forward strand.
ATGAGAGGGTCAGCCCCCCGCCGGCGATCGCGCCAAGCCCGAAATAATGGGTCGCCCACAACCCCACCCCGAAGATGATGACCGCGGCCGGGAAGCGGGGCGCGGCAAGGCCGGTATAGCCGACAAGGAAGAGCGCAACGGCGGTCGACACCAGCGCGGCGAAGGCGGATGCCGCGACAAGCGCAGGGTTCAGGCCGAAATTCACGGGAAGCGTTATGGCGAGAAGGCCCACGAAATGCGTGGCCCAGACCGAGCCGCCGAGGGAGAGCGTCGCCATGATGAGCCGCAGCCTCGCCTCGCTCGGGTTCAGCGAGAGCAGCCCCGAGGTGAGAACCGAGGCCGTGAACGCGCCCAGGATCGCGATCGTCAACGACAGAATGACAAGGCTCGGATCGTGCGAGATCATGGAAACCTCTTTGTTCGGAGCCGGCTGTGGGATCGAACGCAAGTCGGGCAGGCGACGCGATCTTAGTGGACAGGGCGTTGAGGGACAAGCCGGATTGCTGGCGGGCGGAACAGCCTCAGCGCATTGGGAGGGTGGCAGCTTCCGCCAGCCGATCCGGTTCCAGCGCGGAAGGCAGAGGCGACGGGATCGCCCCGCTGAGCCACGAGACGATGAGCCCCGCCCACTCGCGCGTCGCGAGATCGACCCGCCTCAGACCTTCCGATGCGCGCGGGAAAAAGCGCCAGACGTCAGCCGCGCCGCGTGTGCGGTAATCGACCGGCCACGGCAAAACGGGAAGACCCTGCGCCGCGAACAGCGCGGTGGCGCGCGGCATATGGAACGCAGATGTGATGAGCAGCCAGCGCCCCTCCGCCCGCTCGCTCAAACGCTTCGCCGTGAACGCGGCATTTTCGGCCGTGTTGCGGGAGCGGTCCTCGAAGATCAGCCGTTCGGGCGCGA
>CAZNAH010000028.1:15927-23648 GCA_964570735.1 uncultured Hyphomicrobiaceae bacterium
CGGAAGAAGCGCTTCGCGACAGCGGCTTCCATCGTCTCGGTGTAGAGGATTTCGCCGACCCCGCCGGAAAAGGCGATCTTGGCCTCGGGATAGCGCAGGGCGAGGCCGACCGCTTCCGTCATGCGCTCGGCGGCTTCGTTGAGCGAGGCCCCGCCCCGGCTCGCCCCGACCACGGTGTCGAGCGCACCGCCGAGCACGATCAGCCCCGCGACGGTCTCGCCCTCAAGGCTGGCGCGGGGCACCCGATCCTCCAGCGGAATGAGCAGCCAGTTGCCGAGCGGGGAAAATCCCGCCACGAGATAGCACGCGAGGCCGAAAGCGAGCAGGCGGCGCCCCCATCGCGCGCGTCCGCGCCAGAGTAGGATCGCACCCATAACCAGAGCGATTGCGATCAGGCTTGAGGGCTGGGCCACGAACCAGATGATTTTCGAGGCGTAGTACATCGCATTCCGCGAGGGCAGCCTGAAGGGCCGGGATCGGGCGTCGTCGTCAGCGGAGAAGGTTTTCCAGTTCCTCCGACGAGATCGCCTTGTCGAGATGGGAGAAGTGCCCGAAGGCAGCCAGTTCCTCGGCTTTCAGCCGCATGGTGCCGAGCAGCGAGCGCATCAGGCTCGACCCGAGCGCCACGCAGGCGACGCCAGCGGCCCCCAGCGCCTTGAGGTCCGGCGCGGGCGTCAGGCCGATCGTTACGGAGAGCGGGCCGTCGATGACGCCGGAGAGGCGCTCGATGATCTGCACGTGCTGGACGCCCGGCACGGAGATGCAGTCCGCGCCCGCCGCGAAATAGGCTTCCGCGCGCTCGACCGCCGTCTCGAAGGGGGAATGCTGCAACGGCTCCAGCATGAAGGCTTCCGTGCGCGCGGTGATCACGGCCGGGACGCGTGCTTCCAGCGCAGCAGCCTTGACGCTGCGGATCGCGGCGGTCATCTCCTGGATGGTCGAGATGCCATGCGCCCCGCCGCGCCCGCCATCGCCGATGGTGACGCCGATGCAGCCCGCCCTCAGCACCTTTTCGACCGCCTGGCCGATCTGATCCGGCGAGCGCCCGGCGATGCCTTCGAGATCCGCGGTCACAGGCGTCGCGAAGCCTTCGGCGATCTTGAGCGCCGCGGCGGTGAGCGTGCGGAGTTCGAGCCGCTGCTCGGGCTTCAGGCCCTGGGACCATGCGAGTGCGACCGACGAGATGCCAATCATGTCGAAGCCCGCATCCGCGATGATCCGGGCCGAGACCACGTCCCATACCTCAGGCAGGATGAAAATCTCGCGCGCCTGCAACCGCTTGCGATACCTCCGGACCCGCTCCTTCTGTTCCTTCAAGGACTGGTCGTCGGGGCCTGCCGTCTGATCCATAACGGCAATCTGTTCTGCCATGGCGCGTATACCTGGGCTAAACGCTGACTCCGGCCGCACAAACGCGCGGCCTCTCTTGTGCTCTGGCTTTGCTATACTCGTTAAACACCTGAGAAAAGGGCCGCAAGAGGAAATCTCCGGCAGGAAGATAAACCGCGCGCGCCGCTCTTTCGCGGGTACTTGGCGAAAACCTTCAGTTCGCCGCGCCGGTCGGCTCTTCCTGAACCAGGAAACGGGTGTTGACCCAGCCGACGACACCGAAATAGCGGATATGGCACCAGGCGCGGTCGCAATTGCCGATGGGCACGAGCCCCGTTGCGAATGGCGGGATGGAGCCGACCACTTCCGCGTCCGGTCCGGGGAATGCGAACACCTCGACAGCGGCATCGAAGGCGACCCCATCCACGCGATACCGCAAGTTCGGCTGGGTGTCGGCCCGCACGAGATGCCTGCGCAGGATAAAACCGGTGACGCCCCGGTAGCGGACGAGGCACCACTTTTTCACACACTGCTTCATGCCTTCGATGTTGGACGCATCGAAGGGAACGCTGCCGACGATGACGGATGTCTCGGACGGCTCACCCCGCAGGGAAAGGGTGCCCCCCGCGGCGACGCCAGCGAGATTATACGTACCGGGCCTTCCCAGCGAGGGCTTCTCCGTCCCCGCCGACTGCGGCAGGGCGGCGGTGCGTTCCGGCTCCGCATCCGTCGGCGCGCGGCGATCCCGCTCGGCCCTGGCGAGCGCTTCCGCGAGACCCCCCGTTTCCGTAGGCTCGAAAGGCTGCCCGTCTTCCCGCACGAGCGTGCCGGCCGGAACCCAGCCTTCAAGGTTGCCAAGGCGGACCCGGCACCAGGCCAGGAGGCACTGCTTGAGATCGGCGATGCCGCCAGCATCCGCCGGGATCGTGCCGATCACGGGCATGCCGTCGCCCGGAAGCTCCTGGACCGGGATGCCCGCTTGTGGCGCGTCCGGCGCCACTTTCAGAAGACCGGGGGCGGGTTGCGTGGCCGCCTCCGCTGCACCGAAAGGAGGCGTTGCGGGCTCGGCCGTCTCGGCGAGGTATCGGCGGAAGCGCCAGCCCTCGTTCTCCTTGAAGGTGACCTTGCACCAGCGATCGGTGCACTGCCCCGCGCCGGCAACGACCGTGCTCGGCGGAACGTAGGCGATCACGGTTGAGCGGTTGGATGGCCCTTTGCGCATATGCACGGAAACCGCATCCGTGTTGCCGACCTTGAAGTTCGGCCCGCCTTGCTGAGCGGCGGCGTACTCCCCGGCGAAGGCGGACGCGAAAAAACCGATGAAAACCAGAAGGCGCGGAAAATGCGCTCGTCTCGCTGCCATTTGCGGGGCAGCGCATGCGGGCCTCGGATGGCGATGTCTGACCAATCGACCTGCTGCCACGACACGATCTAGGTTCGCTCGCGGATGCCTCGGCCCTCTTCAGCGACTGCGAGCCGTAATGCGCCACGCGGAAACACAACTTTCCATGTTTCACATAACTGTAGGATTGAAATGCGGTCAAGTTGACACCTTGGTTAATGCGGTCTTCGATGTGGATCGTAAAACTTCATTCAACTTTCGTTCATGATGCGGAAGCTTTATAACTCAAGCCCGTGATGAAGGGAGTCTCTCGTGAAACGAGCACCCTGGATCAGCGCTTTCGCCTTTGGAATTCTGCTGCTTGCGCCGCCGGGGTTGCACGCCGCCCCCGCAGCGAAGCCGGACCCGGCGCCCGCGGCGGAAAAGGCGCGTTCCGATTTCCAGTCGCAAACGCTTCTCGCGGAAATCGACGCCATTCTGAAGCGCACATCCGAGGAACGCGAAGCCGCCAAGGGTCTCCCGAGCGAAAAGCGCTTCGTCCTGCCCCCGATCTGGCGCGAGACGCGCGAGGACCGTCAGGCATCCGTGCGCCGCCTGCTCGACGGCGCGCTGGAAATCATCACGGATGCGCCGGTCCTGAAGCTGCAAGGCGATCTTCAGAAGCGCCGGGACGAGATCGCGGCTCTGCGCGCACGCAGGGCCGAGTTGCGCGAGCGGCGCATCGCGGCGCCGCAATCCGGCTTCCTGCCCGGCGTGCTGTCGGAAACGCAGGCGTCCATCGACAGCGACATCGCAAATATCGAGGGGCGCATCGCCGAGCACGAAAAAGCGATCGTGGCGATCAAGGCCGAGATCGGAGCCTCGATCGCCAAGGCCGGCGTCACCCTGTCCGAAGAGCAGGTTTCCCTTCTGCTCGACAGCGTGCTGGGCGGGGACCTCCTCAAGCTCGTCGCGGCCTTCGAGGTCGCGCGCCTCGTCGATCAGCGCCTCGGCACGCTGCTGGCGCAGACCAACGAAGACCTCAACGCGGCGCGCCGCTACTTCGCCATGCATGCCGCGCTGTTCGCGCTTCTCGTGCACGCGCAGGATATCCTTCTGGAGAAGATCGACCTCGTCTACCTGCCCCGGCTCGACGGCATCCTCGCGGGTATCGGCAAGACGAGGGGGATGACGGACGATCTGCTCAGCGCGAAGAACCGGCCCGATCAGAAGCGCATCCTTGAAGCGAACCGCCGCAGCCAGGATGCGGCCCAGAAGGTCGCGGCATTCTACCGGGACTACCTCGTGTCGCAGCGCCGGCTCCTCAACGACACGCGCGAGCGCACGCTCCACGACCTCGCCATCGCCGACAATACCTATGAGACCGTCGAGGCGAGCTTCCAGCTCCGCACCCTGATGAACGAGGCGCGCACCTCCTTCGAAGCGCTGCAAAGCCTGGAAACTCCGGGCTTTGATCAGATTTTCGAGAACGAGGACTTGAAGCGCGAGTTCGAAAACCTCACGCAGCGTCTTTCGCCGGCATCTTAAGAGGCTGTTTTGAAAAGGTATTTTTCCGTACTGTTTCACCAAGTCAACAGCCGGCGAAAATCGGAAGCCTGAGCGTGTTCTGCCATTTTTTCCCGCCCTGGCACTCTATATTCTATCCGTGACTTCAGCGCCAAGATTGAGTTAGGAGCAGTGATGCGCACAATCCGGTCTGTGCTCGGCGCGGTTGTGACCGCTGTCAGTCTGTCAAGCGCCGCATGGGCCGCGGATTGCGCCTACGATCCCGAAACGACAGGGCTGTCGCGTATCATCGCCGTCGACTCGAACTCGGGGCCTGTCTATGGACGCGTCCTGAATACGAAGGAGGTGAAGCCCTTCTCGCGAAGCATCGCTCTGCGCGAGAAGGAAGTGATCCTCACCTTCGACGATGGCCCCCTGCCCCCGCACACGACGACCGTGCTCAACACGCTCGACCGGCACTGCGTGAAGGCGACCTTTTTCGCGGTGGGGCGGATGGCCGTCTCCAACGCGCGCACCCTGAAGGATATCGACAAGCGCGGCCACACGATCGGCACGCATACCTGGTCGCATCCGCGCGCCATGGACCAGATGGATGTCGAGGATATCAAGTACGAGATCGAGAAGGGTTTCGCGTCGGTCAGCTACGCTTTGGGCAAGCCGATTGCGCCGTTCTTCCGCTTTCCTGGCCTGAGGGATTCCGAAGGCGGCGTGTCCTATCTCGCCAGCCGCAACATCAGCACATGGTCGGTCGATGTCATCTCGGGCGACACGGAGCCGGATGCCACGTCCGAGAAGATCGCGCTCGACACCATGGCCCGCATTCGGCGGCTCGGCCGAGGCATCATCCTGTTCCACGACATCAAGAAGACGACCGCCGACGCCATGGACACCATCCTCTATGCGCTGCGGGCGGAAGGCTTCAGAATCGTCCATGTCGTCTCGAATACGAGCTACCAGCCCGATGAGGCGCTCGTCGCCAACGCGGATTTCCTGAAAGCAAGTCCCAGCCCCGTGTCGTTCACCGGCCAGTTCGTGAAGTCCGCCAAGCAGCAGCTCAAGGACGGCCATGTGGATTACATGCACACCGAATGGCTCGACCTGAAGGAGCTGAGCGAGCGTTCTGTCTTGCAGAATGCCGCCAAATCGGTCGCGGACGCGCGCAACAGTGTCGGCAAGCAGGCGCTCCCCGCCTCGATTTCCGTCGGTCCCTCGGAGAGCTCGCGCATCCGCTGACGGTTTCCGCCTTGAACAGCGGCCCTCAGATGCGCTAACGCCTGCCTCGCCATGAAACAGGACGACGCGCTCGCCCTGCTGAAAAGCGGGGCCAACATCTTTCTGACGGGCGAGCCCGGCAGCGGCAAGACGTTCACAGTCAGCCGCTTCGTCTCAGACGCGCGCCGCAACGGCCTGCCGATCAGCCTGACCGCTTCGACGGGAATCGCGGCGGCCCATCTCGGAGGCATGACGATCCACGCGTGGAGCGGCATCGGCGCGCGCGACCGGGTTTCCCGGGCGGAGATCGACGCCATCGGCCGCAACAGGCGCACCGCCGAGCGCATCGCAAACGCCCGGATCCTCATCATCGACGAGGTTTCGATGCTCTCGGGCCGCATGCTGACCGCGGTCAGCGAGGTCTGCCGGCATTTGCGCAAATCGAGCCTGCCCTTCGGCGGGCTCCAGGTGGTTCTGGTGGGCGACTTCTTTCAATTGCCGCCCGTCATGCGCCGCGAGGCATTCGGCGGCCCCCCGCAGGATGACGCGGACGCATCGCCCTTCGCGTTCGCCTCTCAAGCCTGGCGCGATCTCGACCCGGTGATCTGCTATCTGTCCGAACAGCATCGCCAGAACGACGAAGCGCTCATCGGCATCCTGTCGGCCATCCGCTCCAATGCCGCGAGCGAGAGCCATCGGCGCATGCTCGACGCGCGCCGCATCGCCCTTCGCGACGCGCCCAAGTCCGTCACCCGCATCTTCACGCGCAATGTCGATGTCGATCGCATCAACCAGGAGGAACTCGACAGGCTGCCCGGTGAGCCGCACTCCTTCGCGATGGCGAGCGAGGGAGACCGCACGCTGGCCGAGGGGCTCAAGCGCGGCTGCCTTTCGCCCGAACGGCTCGATTTGAAGGAAGGCGCAGCCGTGATGTTCACGCGCAACGACGCGGATGGCCGCTTCGTCAACGGCACGCTCGGCATCGTGCGCGGTTTCGAGCCGGACGAAGGCTATCCCATTGTCGAGACCCGGGACGGGGGGCGCATCGTCGCCAAGCCCGCCGAATGGCGCGTCAGCGACGACGACGGCGCAAGCGCCAGCCTGCGGCAGCTTCCGCTCCGCCTCGCCTGGGCCATGACGGTGCACAAGGCGCAAGGAATGTCGCTCGACGCGGCCGTGATCGACCTCGCCACCGCGTTCGAATACGGCCAGGGCTATGTGGCGCTGTCGCGGGTGCGCAGGCTGGACGGGCTGCATCTCCTCGGGCTCAACGCGAAGGCCCTGCGCGTCCACCCCGAGGTGCTCGAACGCGACGCGGCGTTCCGCGGCAGATCGCAGGCGGAACGCGAACGGCTCGACCGCATGACGCCCGCCGAAAGGGCCGCGCTTGCCGCTTCCTTCGCGGAGCCACAGCCGGACCGCGATCTATCTGAAAGACCGTCCATAGCGGCGGCGCAGAAGCGGCCCGGCCCGGCCATGGCCTACAAGCCCTGGTCGGCGGCGGAAGACGCGGCGCTCACCGAGGCGCATCGGCGTGGGGACAGCATCCGCCGGATCGCGGAAATCCACGAACGCCAGCCTGGCGCCATCCGCTCCCGTCTCGTCAAGCTCGGCCTTATTCTCCGCTGAAGCGTGCGGCGTTGCGGGTCCGGCCTCTCAGCGGAACCGGAAATTGTAATAATCCGAATGGCGCAGATCGGCATGATACGGGCCGCAGGAGCCATGCGCGGCGATAAAGAGCAACAGCACCCCGAACACCCATAACAAAAGAAGATGAAACGCCTTCATCGCTCGCCCCTTCGCTGCGCTGGCTCCTCCACACTGGCGAAAATTTATGAAGATCGGAATAATACTTATCTATATCAGAGATATACTCAAGTTAAAGCTTGCTCACGAGAAACATAAACTTGGTCACGAACCGCAGAGGGACTGGCCCGCGCGGCCTGCCGCAGCCAGCCCCCTGTGAGGAAACGGTGCGGCTGCGACTTTTTCCTTGCGCTCGCCCCGCCCGCCTTTCAGAGAGAACAAACCGCGCTCATATCCTGGGGTTCAGGGCTGTTCGCGGGGGAAAGCGCCTTGATGCTGCCGGGTCTCACCGGAATGATCCGCGGGGCAGACCGCCCGCGTTCAAGAGGCGCAGTTTTGGTCTCGACGTCCACTCGTTCGGCTCGGCACGGTTCCATTTAAAGCGATGCACAAGTTCATTTCCGTCCGCGGCGCGCGGGAACACAACCTCAAGAACGTCTCGCTCGATATCCCGCGCGAGAAGCTCGTCGTCATCACCGGCCTGTCGGGGTCCGGCAAGTCCTCGCTCGCCTTCGACACGCTGTAC
>CAZNAH010000029.1:0-12823 GCA_964570735.1 uncultured Hyphomicrobiaceae bacterium
GAGATCGCCCTCATAGGGGCTGACCGTGCCCGCGCGCACGATCCAGAGCCGGTCGACAGTCGCTTCCAGCAGGTGACGGTCGTGGCTGATGAGGATGACCGCGCCGCCATAATCGTTCAACGCGTGGATGAGCGCTTCCCGGCTGTCCACGTCGAGGTGGTTGGTCGGCTCGTCGAGGATGAGGAGATGCGGCGCGTGGAACGTGGCGAGCGCAAACAGGAGCCGTGCCTTCTCACCGCCCGAGAGATTGCCGGACGGCGTATCCGCCTTGTCCGCGCCGAAGCCGATGCCTGCGACCTTCGCGCGCTTCTGCGCTTCCGTCGCGTCCGGAATCAGCTCCGCGATGTGGTCGTAGGCCGATTTCTGCGGGTTGAGTTCATCGAGCTGGTGCTGGGCGAAATAGCCGTATTCGAGCTTCTTCGAGGCGCGGCGATGCCCGTCGAGCGGGGCGAGCCTTCCGCATAGCAGCTTGGCGAGCGTCGATTTGCCATTGCCGTTCGCCCCGAGCAGGCCGATGCGGTCGTCCGAATCGACCCGCAGATTGAGCTGGCGCAGGACCGGGCGCGCCGGATCGTAGCCCGCCGTGGCATTCTCGATGCGGATGAGCGGATTGCCGAGCGGACGCTCGGGCGAGGGAAAGCGGAACGGCACGACCTGCTGCTCGACCACCGCCGCGATCGGCTTCATGCGGGCCAGCGCCTTCAGCCGGCTCTGCGCCTGGCGGGCCTTGGTCGCCTTCGCCCGGAAGCGCTCGACGAAAGCCTCCATGCGGCGGCGCTCGTCGTCCTGGCTTTTCTTCAGCTTGAGTTGCAGGCGCTGCTGCTCGCGCCGCGTTTCCTCGAACCGGTCATAGCCGCCCTCATAGAGCGAGAGCCTGCGCTCGCTCAGATGCAGGATGCTCGTCACGCAAGTGTTGAGCAGGTCGCGATCGTGGCTGACGATGAGAACCGTGTGCGGATAGCTCTTCAGGAAGTCTTCGAGCCAGAGCGTGCCTTCAAGGTCGAGATAGTTGGTCGGCTCGTCAAGGAGCAGGATGTCGGGCTGCGCGAACAGAAGCGCCGCGAGCGCCACGCGCATCCGCCAGCCGCCGGAGAACTCGGAGCAGGAGCGCGCCTGCGCCGCCTCGTCGAAGCCGAGCCCCGCGAGGATGGATGCCGCGCGCGCAGGCGCCGAATGCGCCTCGATGTCGGTGAGGCGCGTGTGAATATCCGCGATGCGGTGCGGGTCGGTCGCCGTCTCCGCCTCGGAGAGCAGTGCCGCGCGCTCCCTGTCCGCCGCGAGCACGGTGTCGATGAGGCTTTCGGGTCCGCCCGGCGCCTCCTGCGCGACAATGCCGAGCCGCGCATGCTTCGGATAGCTGATCGAACCCGCATCGGGGGCGATCTCGCCCGAGATCAGGCGCAGAAGCGTGGTCTTGCCCGTGCCGTTGCGGCCCACGAGGCCCACCTTGTGGCCCGGCGGAATGCCCGCCGTCGCGTTCTCGAACAGCGGACGGCCTTCGACCCGGTAGCTGAGTTCGTTGATATGCAGCATGGCGCGAAATTCGGACAGGTCGGCTCGATTTGCAAGCGGGCGATTGCGGGCGGATGAAACGCGGCGTTTTTCGCGAATCACCAGCCATAAGTTAATAAATCAATGTTCCGTTTACGCTTTTTTCATTCCTCCCTGCAAATCTGGCAAGGCTGAGGAAGGTTTTGCGGCGCGGGGATGAGGCCCCCCAAGCACGGACCCGCGCTGAAACCCTCCTCGGCGGCAGTGTCAGCTAGGAATGTATCCCCGCGATGCGGCAGTTTCAGGCGGGGTTGCGTCGGGACAGGAGGGCTGGGCGATGGCCCATGTCACAGTAACGGTCAACGGACGGAATTACAAAATGGCCTGCCGGGACGGGGAGGAGCAGCGCGTGCTCGACCTCGCGGCCGAAATCGATTCCCATGTTCAGAAGATCAAGGGCAACATGCGCCTCGTGCCGGAAGACCGGCTGTTCCTCATGGCCGCGATCGTGATGGCCGATCAGCTCTGGGAGGCGCGCGAGGAATTGCAGCGCACCGTGCGCCAGATCGGCGAGTTCCGCTCTTATCAGGTCATCGACGGCGGCAACTACGCCGGGCCGCGCGAGACGGCGCGCGCGCAGGACCATCACAACCCGCGCATCGAGACCTTGCAGCACCGGCTCAACCAGGCCGGATCGTAGCCCGCGCGACGGCCTAGCGCTTGCCGAAGGCGAACACCTGGAGCAGCCCGCCCGCGATGGCGAGGTTCTTCATGAAGTGGATCGTCTGGTTCTGGTCGGCGAAATCGGTGTGGAAGATGACGGCCGCGACAAGGGTGAAGGCCGTCAGCAGCAGCGCCGCGAGACGCACCTGCACGCCGGCGACCAGCGCGATGCCGCCCACGATCTCGATGGCGATGGCGACCCAATACAGGATCAGCGGCTCCGGCAGATTGGCCGATGCGATATATTGCTGCGTCTGCTCCGGGGTGAAAATTTTCTGCGCGCCGCTCGCGAGAAAGATCGCCGCGAGCAAAACGCGGCCCAGCGCCGCGATGTAGAACGTCCCCAACATCTCAATCCCCTTCATGCCCTTGTAACGCTACGCAGAGAGCTTTAGCCCCGCTCGCGCCGCTCGGAAAGCCCGCCGCCTCGGGAAACCGCTGGAATGCAGCGCGGTGCCACTGGTATTTTGCGCGCGATGCTTTACATCACAGATTGCTGCGGGGTGCGTTAGGGGCACAAAGATACCCGGGCCCGATAAGATCTCTTAGGGAGCTGACCCTGTCCGGGGCCGTGGTTCCGGATACTCGGCGCCCACCTGTTCGCAGGGGACCAGAGGGATCGATCGCCCCGACGGCCTTCGCGGCACTTCAATTCACAGACGTTCGAGACGCCATTTCTGACTGAGCCCGCCTCACCGTCCATAGCAGATCTGAAACGCCGCCTGCGTCGCGAGGCGAAGGGTCGGCGGCTCGCGCTTCCCCCTGAGCGCGGCGTGGCCGCGGCCCAAGCCGTGCGGCAGGCGGGTCTCGATTTTCTTCTCCCGCTGAAACCCGGCACGGTCTCGGGCTATGTCGCGACGCGCGGCGAACTCGATGTGCTGCTCCTGCTGCATGCCCTGGAGGAGCGCGGCGTGACGGTCGCGCTTCCCGTGGTCGAACGGGGCACGCTCGAACTCACCTTCCTCCGCCATCGCGCGGGCGAAACCTTGCGCGAAGCGGGCTTCGGCCTGCTCCAGCCGGCGCCGGACGCGGAGCGCCTCGTCCCCGATATCCTGCTCGTGCCGATGCTCGCCTTCGACCGGACGGGCGCTCGGCTCGGCTATGGCGGCGGCTATTACGATGCGACGCTGAGCGCCTTTCGCGCGCGCAGCCCCGGGCGGGTGCTCGCCATCGGCATCGCTTACGACGAACAGGAGGTTGATGCGATCCCGCGGGAAGGGCACGATGAGGTGCTGGACTGGGTGCTGACGCCCTCAAGGCTCATGCGTTGCGGAGGGTGAGATGCGCATCCTGTTTCTGGGCGATGTGGTGGGACGGGCCGGCCGCGCGGCCATCATGGAGACGCTGCCGAAGCTCAAGGAGAGCTTGAAGCCCGATTTCTGCATCGTAAACGGAGAGAATGCGGCGGGCGGCTTCGGCATCACCGAGGCGATCTGCCAGGATCTGCTGGACGCCGGCGCGGATGTGATCACGACCGGCAACCATGTCTGGGATCAGCGCGAGGCGCTGGTCTTCATCGAGCGGCAGCCCCGGCTTCTGCGCCCCGCGAACTTTCCCGATGGCACGCCGGGGCGCGGCGCGGGGCTCTTCCCGGCGGCGAACGGCGCGCAGGTTCTCGTTCTCAACGCGCTCGGCCGCATCTTCATGGAGCCGCTCGACTGCCCCTTCCGGGTTCTGGACCGCGAAGTGGCAGCCTGCCCGCTGGCGCGCGCGGCGGATGCCATTTTCATCGACTTCCATGCCGAGGCGAGTTCCGAGAAGCAAGCGCTCGCCGTGTTCCTCGACGGACGCGTGAGCGCGATCATCGGCACGCATACGCATGTGCCGACGGCGGACGCGCGCATCCTGCCGGGCGGCACCGCCTATATGACGGATGCGGGGATGTGCGGCGACTACGACTCCATCATCGGCATGGAGAAGGCCGAACCCGTCACCCGCTTCACGACGCGTATTCCGACCGGCCGGTTCACACCCGCTGTGGGCGAGGCGACCATGTGCGGGGTTGTGATCGACACGGACGGCGCCACGGGGCTCGCCCGCGCCATCCACCCCATCCGGATCGGCGGCGTGCTGGCGCCGACGCCCGAGCTTTAGCCCGCAGCGACCGCCGCCGCCTGAGCCTGACCGCCGCCCTGCCCCTTGTCGCGACGCAGCCGTTCCGCGACGAGGAACGCGAGTTCCAGCGCCTGATCCGCATTGAGACGCGGGTCGCAATAGGTGTGATAGCGATCCGACAGGTCGAGGTCCGTAATCGAATGCGCGCCGCCCGTGCATTCCGTGACGTTCTGGCCCGTCATCTCGACGTGAAGGCCGCCCGGATGCGCGCCTTCCGCCTGGCACACGTCGAAGAAGCTTTCGACCTCGCTCAGAATCGCGTCGAACGGCCGCGTCTTGTAGCCCGTCGCCGCCTTGATCGTGTTGCCGTGCATGGGATCGCACGACCAGATGACCTCCCTGCCCGCCCGGCGCACGGCACGGATGAGCGCCGGCAGATGGCCCTCGACCTTGCTGGCGCCGAAACGGCAGATCAGCGTGAGACGCCCGGGCTCGTTCGCCGGATTGAGCAGGTCGATCAGCTTGAGCAGACCATCCGGGGTGGACGACGGCCCGCATTTGAGGCCGATCGGATTGCGGATGCCGCGCATGAATTCGACATGGGCGTGATCGGGCTGGCGGGTGCGGTCGCCGATCCAGAGGAAATGCCCGCTCGTCGCATACCAGTGCCCGCTCGTCGAATCGATGCGCGCGAAAGCCTGCTCATAGCCGAGCAGAAGCGCCTCGTGGCTCGTATAGAACTCGGTCGTGCGCAGCTTTTCCGTGTTCTGCGAGGTGACGCCGCAGGCGCGCATGAATTCGAGGCTCTCGCTGATGCGGCTCGCAAGCTCGCGATAACGGTGACCGGCGGGGCTGTCGGCGACGAAGCCGAGCGTCCATTGGTGCACCCGGTCGAGATCGGCATAGCCGCCTTGCGCGAACGCCCTCAGTAAATTGAGCGTCGCGGCCGACTGGCGATAGGCTTTCAGCAGGCGGCGCGGGTCCGGCGTGCGCCCCTCGGGCGTGAAGGCGATGTCGTTGATGATATCGCCGCGATAGCTCGGCAGTTCCACGCCGTTCTGCACTTCCGTGCCCGACGAGCGCGGCTTTGCGAACTGGCCCGCGATGCGCCCGATCTTCACGACGGGGCAGCTTCCGGCATAGGTCAGCACGACGGCCATCTGGAGGAACACGCGGAAGAAGTCGCGGATGTTGTCCGCGCCGTGCTCGGCGAAGCTTTCGGCGCAGTCGCCCCCTTGCAGCACGAAGGCCCGTCCCGCCGCGACTTCGGCCAGTTCCCGCTTGAGCGCGCGCGCCTCCCCTGCAAAAACGAGCGGCGGAAACGACGCCAGTTCTTTTTCCACCGCTTCCAGCGCAGCGGGATCGGGGTATTGCGGCGATTGCTCGATGGGCAGGCGGCGCCAGCTCGCCGGCGACCAGGCTTGTGCCATGACGGACCTCACTTTGCCTTGCAGGCAGGCTTGCCCGCGCGCAGCTAAACTCGGCCCAACTTATATGTGAAATGACATCCCATGACTAGACAGACGGCGAACGGACGCGCGCTAAGCGCTAGAGCCCGCCCGCGCTCGCCTGCACGGGTTTCTGCCCCGGCGCGTCGGCGAGCCTGCGGGTCAGCGTGTCGAAAATCGTTGTGAACTGCATGGCGCCGGGCTTTTTCACGTTGCGGTCCATGATCTCATCCAGCTTTGCCAGAAGCTCAAGGCCCGTGCGGTTGTGGACGACGGGGTTGCGTTCATAGCCGCCGCGCTCGAAGAAGTTGGCCGTCGGCATGTCGCGGGCGACAGGCTGCATCATTTGGAAGCCGCGGCCCGGACCGGCAAGGTTCATGAGTTCGAGCTGGCCGCCGGTCAGCCCCGTCATGCCCTTGCGCGCCGCGAACTCCTTGATACCCTTGAGCTTCGTCACCTGCATCCACGGGCCGACATCGCCGTCGAGGTTCATGGCGTGCATGGCGAGCCCTTTCGCCGTCTTGGCGAAATCGACATAGACGCTCCACTTCTCGGCGATGCGCAGCGCATCGGCCCTCATGCGCCGCAGGATGCGCGCTTTTTCGCGATAGCGGAACGCCTTCTCCGGTTCGAGATCGGGCGCGGCCGCGAGCCGGTCCAACCGCGCCGCGAACTCTTCGCCGTGCTCGCGGATCTGGCCCACGGAATTGGCCGCGAGCAGCTGCGCATAGCCGAGCGCGGTCGAGGCGGCGCGGCCCGTCCTGGGGTTGTAGCCCGATTGCAGATCATGCGTGCCGACGCCGCCCGTCTCCAGCGCGAAGACGCGCACCACCTGATCGCGTGTGAGGCCGAGCTTCAGGGCCTCGATCGCGTAATAGATCATGAATTCGTCCTCGGTGACCGTGTCCGGCACAAAGGCGTACTGCTCCTTCGCGGCGCGCAGAAAGTCCTTCACCACGGGGATCGGCGGGCGTGCCGGTTTGGCGGGCTTCGGCGGCGGGGGAAGCAGCGCGTAAATGTCGTCAGGGCGCGGCGGACCGGAATAAGCGGGCGGATGCTGCTCGACATAATCAGCAGCCGCGATGCGTGCGCCGCGGGCGGCCTTCGCGCTGCGGCGCTTGCGTTTCTGCTCCACCTTCCGCCAATAGGCATCGAGCCTGCGCTCGTAGGCGCGTCGCGCCGCCTGATAGGCTTTCAGCGTCTTCTTCTGCTCGGGCGTCAGCTTCGCGAGCACGTCGCGCGTGATGGTCTGCGCGAGGCCCCTATCGGAGACCACGCAGAATCCGAGAACCACAACAATCGCGAGCGCGGCGGACCACAGGTCGAACCGGACCCGGCCGCTATTCCATGAGATCATATCGGCGATGCGCGTGCTGTCCCGCGCTAGACAGTAACCCAATGACAGGCTCACGCGTAAGGGGAATTTGAGGTCGCGATGTGGCATGGGGAAAATTTTCGCCGCTCCAGCTTAAGGTTGTGCCCTCTCCCTAGCGCCATATTTCTGACGCCCGGTTGAGGCATTCGCTTCAATTGACGGAAAGTGCGAGGTTGGGCGCGCGGCGCGGGTCGCCGCAGGTTCGCCCCGATGACCGAACAGATCGGCGCAAAAAAATCATGGCAGTTTTCAAAGCCCTTCGGACGGCCACGCGAAGGCTTTTCCAGAATTCGGCAGAAAGACACCGCGAGGGGCGTCGCCGCGCTATGGGCGTGGCGGTTGCGGGCCTGAGCAGCCTTCTCCTCGCTTCTTGCGCGAGCTTCAGCCTGCGTAACGAGCCGATCAACACCGCCGTCGCGGACGATACGGTCGCCGCCACACCAGTCTTCAATGCGAACGACGCGGTCGAGACCGCGATCGGCCTCAGCTTCTCGGGCGGCGGCACGCGCGCATCGGCCTTCGCATTCGGCGTTTTGAACGAACTCGCGAGAGCGCAGCCGCCTAGCCACCGTTCGCCCATATCGCTGATCGACCATGTGAGCCTCATCTCGGGCGTTTCCGGCGGCTCGGTCACGGCGGCCTATTTCGCGCTGAAAGGCCGCGCCACGCTGTCGGATTTCCGCGAGCGCTTCCTCTACAAGGATGTGGAAGATGCGCTGAGCACGTCCATTTCCGTTCCCAACCTGCTCCTGATGAGCAAGGGCGGCGTGAACGACCGCAGCGGCCTGCCGACCTGGCTCGACAAAAACCTGTTCGGCGGAGCGACCTACGCCGATGTGATGCAGCCGGGCCGGCCCCAATTGTGGGTCAACGCGTCGGACATCTTCAACCGCACGACCTTCATTTTCAACCGCACGAATTTCGGCGCGCTGTGCAGCGACCTCTCGCGTTACCCGCTGTCGGAGGCTGTCGCCGCATCGGCCGCCGTGCCGCTGATCTTCGCGCCGATCGTCATCCAGAATTACGCCGACCGCTGCCGGTTCAAGGCGCCGGACTGGATCGATGCGGCACGCCGTCCGGGCGCTCCGGCCATTCTGCGGGCGAGCGCGTCGGCCATACAGCGCTATCGCGAGAAGACGGACGTGCAGTTCGTGAAGCTGCTTGACGGCGGCATGACCGACAATCTCGGCCTGAGCGGATTTCTGCTCGATCTCGCCACGGCGACCAAGCCCTATGAGCCGCTCACGCCCCAGCAGGTCGTCAAGCTGCGGCGCTTCCTCTTCGTGGTGGTGGACGCCGGCCGCCCGCCCGGAGGCGATTGGGCGAAAGACCCATCCGGGCCGCACCTGACAGACCTCATCCAGGCCGTTTCCGATACGGCGGTCGATGCGAATGTGCGCGCAGCCTACGACGCCTTCGCTGCGGAGATGGAGCGCTGGCGCGAGCGCCTGATCAGCTACCGCTGCTCGCTCACCCCGCCCCAGATCGTGGATCTGCGCGGCTCCGTGGACGGCTGGGACTGCCGGGACTTTTCGCTGCACGTGGCGAAGGTGAGCTTCGATCAGATGCGCGAGGCCAGCGTGCGCGAGAGGCTTGAAAAAATCCCTACGCGCTTCAAGCTGCCGAAGCAGGATGTCGATCTGCTGGTGTCATCGGCGGGCAGCCTGCTGCGGCAGAACCCGGCCTACCGGGAATTTCTCGCGACATTCTAAGCCTGGCCGGTCGGCGATGCGGCTTCGTCGCCTTCATTGCGCAACCGTTCCGCTTCCGCGCGCTTGCGTTCGACCATCTTGACCGAAAGGATCGACAGCTCATAGAGCAGCAGGGTCGGGATCGCGAGACCGATCTGGCTGATGACATCGGGGGGTGTCAGGAACGCCGCGACGCAGAAGATCAGCACGACGGCATAGCGCCATTTGTCGCGCAGCCATTTCGAGCTGACCATGCCCGCCCGGGCGAGCAGTGTCAGCAGCACGGGAAGCTGGAAGCAGATCCCGAAGGCGATGATCAGGGTCATGATCAGCGACAGATACTCGCTGACTTTCGCGGTAAGCTGGATGTTGACCTGCCCGTCGCCCGTCTGTTGCATCGACAGGAAGAACGACATGGCAAGCGGCATGATCATGAAAAAAACGAGCGCGCCGCCGAGCAGAAAGAGCACCGGCGTGGCGATCAGGAAGGGCAGAAAAGCCTGACGCTCGTTTCGATATAGCCCCGGTGCGACGAACATGTAGATCTGCGTCGCGATGACGGGAAACGCCAGGAAGAACGCGCCGAACAGGGCCAGCCGCAATTGCGTGAAGAAGAACTCCTGCGGCGCCGTGTAGATCATGGAGATCGGAGCGTCGCTGCCCACCGCGATCTGATACGGAATGACGAGGATATTGTAGATGTCCTGCGCGAAGGCGTAGCAGACGATGAAGAACACAAAGATCGCCGCGACGCACCACAGGAGCCGCTTGCGCAGCTCCACGAGATGCTCCATCAGCGGCGCTTTCGTCTGGTCGATATCGTTTGCTTGCGCCACGGGATGTCCTCGCCCTAGGAGGCTTTCGCCGATGGTGCGGAAGCGGCCGGGCCGTTACCGTGCGGCGCGCCGTCATGCCCGTTGCGTAAGGACGGTGGCGCCTCTTCCTCGATCGCAGCATGTTCCGTGCGGGATGGTTCCGCCTTGTAGGGCGCGCTGTCGAAGGGAACCGGAACGGCACCGGCTGGAGGGGCGTCGATCGCCGGTGTGGAGGCCGGCTCGGCATTCGCACTCGCGGGGCTTTCCGGCGCGGCCGCGGCGGGCTTCGGCAATTCCACGGCCGGCGTATAGCTCGTGCCGTCGCTGTTCAGCGCGCGGTCGATGCTCTCGCGGATCTGGTTCGCCGGGTTGAGCTGGCGGAACTCCCTCAGGTTCTGCTGGATATCCTCATATCCCGTATCGCGGGCCGACTCCTCGAAATGCCTGCGGAAGTCGTCGGCCGAGCGGCGCATCTTGTTGATCGCGCGGCCGACATTGCGCATCACCTCAGGCAGCTCCTTCGGCCCGATGACGATGAGCGCCACGACGGCAATGATGAGGAGTTCCGACCAGCCGATATCAAACATGTTGGCCACGCGAGAAAAGGACCGGCCCTAACCGCGCACCGGGCGCTGAAGCCACCCGCTTACGCCTTGGTTTCGGTGGACGTTCCGGTCCGCATTTCCGTGCGCACGGAGTCATGCTCCAGGGACTTCTGAGCCGGGGTCTCGGCTTTCGCCGCCTCTTCCTCGCTCAAGCCCTTCTTGAAACTCTTGATGCCCTTGGCGACGTCGCCCATCAGCTCGGAGATCTTGCCCCGGCCGAACAGAAGCACGACGATCAGAAGGACGAGGAGCAGCTGCGGCAGGCTCCATGTCACATACATCAGGTCAACAGGCATTTCGCTCATGTCAGGATATCCTTCACGCGTGGCATTGGTTCTAACCCACCGGGGCTACGCCCGCAATCGTTCCGGCGCCCGCCCCTGATGAAATAATGCACAGGGTCGTCTTATGGCCGTTCAGTCCGGGTCGGCAGCCTGCTGCGGATCACCCGGGAAGACCGCAACGGCGTCGGGGCGAACGTCCAGACTGACGTCGTCTCCGGTCTTCACGCGCGGCGCACCGCAGATCTTCACCTTCAGTGGCTGCTCCAGTCCGGCAACCGCCACATGATAGAGTACGTGGCTGCCCAGAAATCGCATGTCAAGGACGCGGCCGGGCAAACCGTCGGGCGTGCGGGGAGAAATCTCCACGCGGCTCTGCTTCACGCAGATGCTGCCGGGGCCGTCCGGCACGCCCTGCGCCGAAAACACGCCCAGCGGAGTCGCGGCCCGCCCGTTGCGGACCTTGCAGGCGAAGGCGGTGACTTCCGAGAGCGTCTGCGCCACGAACAGCGAGCGCGGCTTCTCGTAGAGCTCCTTCGCCGTGCCGACCTGCAACAGCCTGCCGGATCGCATGATCGCAATGCGGTCGCCGAGGTGCATCGCCTCCTCCGCATCGTGCGTCACGATCACGGAGGTCGCCCGAGCCTCGCGCAGGATCGCGATCGTGTCCTCGCGGATTTCCTCACGCAACTGGGAATCGAGACCGGAGAACGGTTCGTCCATGAGCAGCACGGCGGGACGCGGCGCCAGGGCGCGGGCCAGCGCCACGCGCTGCTGCTGCCCGCCCGAGAGCATATGCGGATAATCCCCGGCGCGCTGACCGAGGCCGAGGCGGTCGAGCGCCGCCTGCGCCTCGCTGCGCGCATTCTCCTTTCCGAGCCGCGTCAGGCCATAAGCGACATTGTCGATCACGGTCAGGTGCGGGAACAGCGTATAGTCCTGAAACATCAGGCCGACGCCCCGGTGCTCGGGGGGAACGAAGTGCCCCGCGCCGCAGACCTCCAGCCCGCCGATCGCAATGCGCCCGCTCGACGGCTCGTCGATGCCGGCGAGGCAGCGCAGCAGCGTGGATTTGCCGCAGCCCGAAGGTCCGAGCAGGCAGAGCACCTCGCCGGAATGGATGGTCAGCGAAAAGTCGTCGAGCGCGCGAAGCCGGCCGAACCTGCGGCACAGCGCGCTGATCTCGACATTCGCGGCGATGGTGGCCGCCATTTTACGCGGCCGGTTCCATGACGCGACGCCGAAGAGCCTTGTGGACAGCCGTTCACCGGTAGAGGCACGCAAAGTCACTCAGGGAACCCTCATTGCCCGCAGTAACGGCATGTTACCCAAACGCCTCACGAACTGCAAACCTGTTCGGAACCTCGGCCGTTTGCAGAGGCTCGCCGTCGGGGCGGTCGTCCTCCTCGGCGGCAAGCTCCGGCTCCTCTTCGAGCGGGTCTTCGTCATCGCGCAGGTCCGGCCGGTCATCCGGCTCGGGCACAACGAAGCCGGGCGGCAGGTTGTTATCGAGGAGGCCAGCCCCTTTCAGTTCTGCGAGGCCGGGCAGGTCCTTGATGGAGTCGAAGCCGAAATGTTCGAGGAACGCGTCGGTCGTGCCGTAAGTCACCGGCCGTCCCGGTGCGCGCCGGCGTCCGCGCAGGCGGATCCAGCCCACTTCGAGCAGAACGTCGATCGTTCCCTTGGACGTGGTGACGCCGCGGACTTCCTCGATCTCCGCGCGGGTGACGGGCTGATGGTAGGCGATGATCGCGAGGGTTTCGAGTGCGGCCTTCGAGAGCTTGCGCTGCTCGACGCTGTAGTGTTCGAGAAGAAAGCTGAGATCGTCCGCCGTGCGGAAGGCCCACTTCCCGGCGACGCGGACGAGATTGACGCCGCGCCCCGCGTAATAGCCTTGCAACTCTTCGAGGAGCTGGCCGACATCGTCTTTCGGCGCGAGATGCTTGCGCAGCGAGGGTTCATCGAGCGGCTCGGCGGCGGCGAACAGCAGCGCCTCAAGAATTCGCAGCTTTTCGCGCCGGTCGGCCGAGGGCAACCGCGCGACGTTCGCAGGCAATGGCAGGGGCGAGTGGAACGGCAAGGCAGCCGTCCGGTTGCCGGAACCCGGTTTATTCTTGTCCTTGTCAGCCATGTGCCGGAGCCCTCATCGCCATAGCTCGCCGAAATCTGAGCGTGACTGTGTGCTGATTTGGGGAGACATGGCAACAGTTTGAAGGCGCGAGGCGCAAAGCGCGGCGAGCCCGGGGCAGGACTGCCCCGCTTCAGGCGGACTCGGCCTCCTTCAGCCAGCGTAAGTAGAGCGGGCCGAAGGGCTGTGACTGCCGCACTTCGAGGAAGCC
>CAZNAH010000029.1:12833-15002 GCA_964570735.1 uncultured Hyphomicrobiaceae bacterium
TCCCGCGCGAGTTCGAGCACGGCGCCGAAGCTCGACGCCGTGACGGTCTTGCCGAGGGTGGCCGATGAAAAATACTCTTCCAGGAACTGATCGAGCGCCGCCCAGTCCTGCTCCGCGCCCAGCAGCTTCTCCAGCCGCTCGCGGGCCTGCTTGATGGACCACACCACGCGCCCGCCCCACTTCACCTCGCTGACGGCGGTGCGCTGGCGCTGCTCGGAATAGGCTTTCAAGAGGTCGAAGATGCTGGCCTGATAGACGCTCGACCGGATGATGCGGATGCCCTCCGGCATGCCCCGCCCGAACAGATCGACGCCGAGGCGCTTGCGGCCCATCAGACGGGCGAGCGCTTCCCGCATGGCGTCGAGCCGCTTCAGGCGGAACGCGAGTTGCGCTGCGAGTTCCTTGCCGCTCGGGCCGTCGTCTTCGGTCTCTTTTTCCGGCAGAAGCAGCTTCGACTTCAGATAGGCGAGCCACGCCGCCATCACGAGATAATCTGCCGCGATTTCCAGCCGGAGCTGCTTCGCCTCTTCAATATAATCGAGATATTGCTGGGCCAGCGCGAGGATCGAGATTTTGGTGAGATCGACCTTCTGGCTGCGCGCGAGCTGCAGCAGCAGGTCCAGCGGACCCTCGAACCCGTCGAGTTCGAGAAGAAACGCCTCCGCCGCGTCTTCCGAGAGGTCGGCGCCGCTCGAAATCTCAGGCCCGGTCCAGTCGTCGCCAAATGGCAGCACCGGACCGCCTTTCGATGGACCTGCACCAGCCACCGCGGGGCCCTCCGTTGACGCTTCGTTCTCTGAGTGTAGACGTGATTCAGGCCATCGTGGCCAGCATTTCATCGACGACAGCCGCGGCTTCTCCACGGTCGTGGGCAACAGGGGGCGTCAGGCGCAGGAACGCGGCGTGGAAACGGCGCAGGCTCTCGCCCGAAAGCGGCGGAGCGGCGGCGGCCACGGCTTCCATCTCCGCCATCCGGCCGTTGCAGTGCAGCGCGACATCGCAGCCGGCATCGAGCGCGGCACGCGCGCGGTCGCCCATCCGGCCCGAGAGCGCCCGCATGCTGAGATCATCGGACATGAGCAGTCCGTCGAAGCCGATCGTCCCGCGAATGATGCGGCCGATGGCGGAGGGCGAGACCGTCACCGCGTTGCGCGGGTCAACGCTGTCGAGGATGACATGCGCGGTCATCGCCAGCGGCACGTCGCGCAGCGCCACGAAAGGCTGGAAGTCCGTCGCTTCCAGTTCGGCCAGCGGGGTTTTTATGACGGGCAGGAAGAAATGGCTGTCAGCGATGGCGCGGCCGTGGCCGGGGATGTGCTTTGCGACGGGGAGTACGCCGCCCTGCAGAAGCCCCTCCGCGACGGCGCGGCCCAGCGCGATCACGGAGGCGGCGTCCTGCCCGTAAGCCCTGTCGCCGATGACGTCGCTTGCGCCAGGAACCGGGATATCGAGCACGGGCGCACAGTCGGTATTGATGCCAAGCGCGTGGAGATCGGCCGCCATGAGCCAGGCCGAGAGGCGCGCATGGGTTATGGCGCGCTCGGGGTCATCCCGGTAGAGCCGTGCGAAACAAGCGGCCGGCGGATAGCGCCGCCAATGGGGCGTCGAGAGGCGCTGAACCCGCCCGCCTTCCTGGTCGATGAGGACGAGGAAGCGCTCGGCGCCGACAGCGTCGCGTACTTCGCTGATGAGCGCGCGGACCTGATCGGGGCTCTCGACATTCCTGCGGAACAGGATCAGGCCGCAGGGCTGAGCCTCGCGGAGAAAGCGCGCGTCCCCGGATGTGAGACACAGGCCGTCAAGACCGCAAATGAAGGCATTTTGCGGCATGGTTCACGCTGCGCCTGCGCCGGGCGCCGGAGGAAAACGCCGCATCGTGGAGTCACTCGGACCGGATCAGGCAGTTCGGCAGGCCGGCGCCCTTCAGCTTGTTGCAAAGCTCCGTCGCGGCTTCTTTCGAGGGGAGAGGACCCGCCATCAGGCGGAACCAGACCCCCTTGTCGCCGAGATCGACCGCTTTCGAGCTGACCGGAACCCCGCCGAGCACGACACCGAACTTGTCGTTGATATCGGAGATCTCAGCCAGAGCGCGCTTCTCGTCGTTGCTCGCCTTCATCTGCACGAAGTGGCCGCCGGAGAGCGCGGCCGTGCGCACGGGAGCCGGTGGGG
>CAZNAH010000029.1:15021-18089 GCA_964570735.1 uncultured Hyphomicrobiaceae bacterium
ACATCGCCTGCATCGTCGCGCCGCGCCGAGGGGCTCGCCGTGTTGGGCGAGGCGGCCGCGACGCGCTGAGGCGCCTCAGGC
This sequence comes from uncultured Hyphomicrobiaceae bacterium, assembly GCA_964570735.1. Taxonomy (GTDB): domain Bacteria; phylum Pseudomonadota; class Alphaproteobacteria; order Rhizobiales; family Rhodomicrobiaceae; genus CAZNAH01. The sequence continues at coordinate 15,103 of CAZNAH010000029.1, forward strand.
TGCACCGGCGGACGGATGACCTGGACCGAGGGACGGCCGCCGGTCGGCAGTCCGGGAGCGGGAGCGGCGGTGACCGAGGCGGTCGCCTGTCCGCCGCCAGGTCCGGGGCCAAAGGGCGGCGGCAGGTTCGCCGTGTCCATCACAGCGCGCGGCGCACCCGGAGCGGGGCCTTCCGCCTCAAGCCGCGTTCCGTCCGGGCGGTAGGTCTCGCTACGGACGACAATGGGCTGATCGGGACCGGACCGAACCGGCGCTTCAGCGGCTGCGCCATCGGCCCGGTTAGCCCGGCGCAGCGCTTCTTCGATGCGGTCCTCCAGCGTATTGCCGCCGGCGGACGACGCACTCTCGTTGCTCGCCGTGCCCGTCGAGAGCGAGGCGGTCTGCGTCTCGCTGTTGCTGCTCGGCGAAGCGGAGGCGGGGCCTTCCGGCGTCAGGCGGTCGTAGATGGATTTCTCGCCGCCGCTGAACTGGCGTCCGCCCGGATCGTCCGGGCTCTCCTTCGCCGGTCCGCTGTCGGCGCGGACGAGGGGCGTTCCATCTGGTCCGATCTGAGGACCACCGCCGATGACGCTTTTATAGACGTAAGCGCTCCCGCCGCCGATGGCGACGGCGCCGACAAGCACGGCGGCGATCAGCTTCTTGCGGCTCTTGCGGGGAGGCAGAGGCTCCTCGTGATCGAAGTCCTCTTCATCCGAGAAGAAGTCGGCATCGAGGTCGTCCGCATTTCCGCGATGCTCGACGGGCAAACCGCCACGATAAGGATCGTCCGCGGCGGCCATGCGATCGTCAGCCCAGGCCGGCTCCTCGTCGAGCGGCCGCGCATAGGAGGGGTCGCCATAGCCTTGCAACGGCGCGGGATCTACCTGGGGCTCTAAATGTCCGGACGCGTAAAGCTGATCGTGCGGCGTGGCCTGCTGTCCAAAGCCGACGCCGGCCTGCTGCTCCTCCGGCAGATAGAAGCGCGAGGGCGCCGCGTCGCGGGCGATGCGTGCGCCGAGGGTGCGCTCGTAATCCTGCGTGCCGTGCTGATCCGCGTAAGCGCGCGACGCCGGTTCGGGCCGGGCCGCTTGCGGAACCTCCCGCTGAGGCGCGGGCGTGCGATCATACAGGTCATCCTGCGGGATGCCGGGCGCCTGCGCGTAATCGTCATAAAGAGGCTCGACGCCATAACCGCCGGGCCGCATGGGCGGGGATGGCTGAAGCGAGGGATCGCCGTAAAGACTGTCGCGCGGAGGGACATCCTGAGGCTGGTATGCGCCTCCCGCATAACCCTGCGGGTCGTAGCCCTGGCCTTGGCCCTGGGCGGGGTAGCGCGGAGGCGGAGCGTCCCATTCCGGTCCCGGCTGGCGGCGGTAGCGGTCATCCTGCGGAGCGGGCTGCTGGTAATCTGCCCGGAAACTTTCTTGCGGGGCTGGCTGCTGCGGACGATCCGGATAACGCCCCTCCAGGGAATGCCGGCTGAAGCTGGGCTGCCTGCCGGGGGCAGGCTGGTCATATCCGCCGCCCCGCTGCTGATCACGAGGATCTCTGGGATGGCTCTGGGACCAGGTCCGATCGGCGGGAGCATTGCCATATCCGCGCTGATCCGATCTGGGGTTGCGGTCGAGGCGTCCGCCACGGCGATCGTTCGCGTCGTCAGATGTCGGCATCTAAGAATATTCCTCCGTACGAACCCCGCAAAGGAGCGCGCGAGATTTTCAGCGCATTTCCGTAATCGCTTGAACACCAAGCAGGCGTAGGGCTGACCGCAACACGAACGCGGTCGATGTGACAAGCGCGAGTCGCGCCGTTGTTATCTCCCGACTTGCTTCGACCATGAAGCGCAAATGTGGCAACTCTTTGCCGCGATTCCACAACCCATGGAAGTCCGCCGCGAGATCATGTGCAAAGAATGCAATCCGGTGCGGCTCGTGGGCGTGCGCCGCGCTTTCGACCAGTCTTGGGAACTGGCTGATCCTTTTCATCAGGGCGAGTTCGAAGTCGTCCGTGAGTAAATCCAGATTAGCATCTGCGAGCGCGCGCGGTTCGATGTCTTGCGGCGGCAAGGCTTCCAGGGCGTTGCGCAGAACCGAAGACGCCCTCGCATGGGCGTACTGAACATAAAAAACCGGGTTTTCCCGCGACTGTTCAAGCACCTGATCGAAATCGAAGTCGATGGGCGCGTCGTTCTTGCGGAACAGCATGCTGAAGCGAACGGCGCCAGGGCCTACCTCGTCCACAAGCTCGCGCAGCGTGACGAACGAGCCGGACCGTTTCGACATCTTGACGGGCTCGCCGCCCCGGAACAGATGAACGATCTGGCAGATCTTGACGTCGAGATGCGCCTCTCCGCCCGAGAGCGCCCTCACGGCCGCGCCCAGGCGCTTGATGTAGCCGCCGTGATCCGCGCCGAGCACATTGATGAGTTCGCGGAAGCCGCGCCGGACCTTGTCGCGGTGATAGGCCATGTCGGCCGCGAAATAGGTATAGGAGCCGTCCGACTTGATCAGTGCGCGGTCCTGGTCGTCGCCGAAATCGGTCGCGCGGAACAGGGTCTGCTCGCGGTCCTCCCAATCGTCCGGCAGCTTGCCTTTCGGCGGCGGGAGGCGTCCCTCATAGACGAGGCCGCGCGCGCGCAGATCCGCGATCGTCTCGGCGATGAGGTCGCGTCCGCCTGATGTCATGCAGCGCTCGGAAAAGAACACGTCATGGCGGATGTCGAGCGCGGCGAGGTCCTCGCGGATCAGGTCCATCATCATGGCGACGGCGCGCTCGCGCACGGGCGGCAGCCATTCCGCCTCGTCGAGCCCCATCAGCTTCTCGCCGAAATCCCGCGCCAGCGCCCGCCCCACGGGCTTCAGGTAATCGCCGGGATAAAGCCCCGCCGGGATCGCGCCGATATCCTCGCCCAGCGCCTCGCGATAGCGCAGATAGGCTGAGCGCGCCAAGACATCGACCTGCGCGCCGGCATCGTTGATGTAATATTCGCGCGTCGGCTGGTCGCCCGC
>CAZNAH010000029.1:18137-21032 GCA_964570735.1 uncultured Hyphomicrobiaceae bacterium
GACATGCATCGGGCCGGTCGGGTTGGCCGAGACGTACTCGATATTGACAGCCCGCCCCGCCCCGAGCGCGCTGCGGCCGTAATCCTCGCCCTCGCTCAGCACGGCGCGCACGACCCTCGGCCAGACGCTTGCATGGAGCGTGATGTTGATGAAGCCCGGCCCGGCCACCTCAACGCGGGACACCTCATCGAGGCGCTCAAGGCGCGCGGCGATCAGCCCGGCCAGTTCCTTCGGATTTTTGCGCGCGGGCTTGGCCAGAACCATCGCCGCATTGGTGGCGAGATCGCCATGGCCCGGATCGCGCGGAGGCTCCACCGTAAAGCCGGTGAGGGCCGCGTCCGGGGGAAGCGCGCCCTCCCCTTGCAATTCCGCGAGAGCGGCCCGGATATGGTCCTCGAAAAGCGCAAAAATGTTCATCGCGTCGGTCTCTATCGCCGGCATACGCCGTTTTGAGGGCGGTTAGACGAATTCGACCGGCGCGTCAAACAGACGGGCGTGCGTTTGCAGCGCGTAGCGGTCGGTCATTCCGGCGACGAAATCGCCCACAATACGCTGGCGCGCGACCGCGTTGGCTTCAAGTGCGTCCCGCCGCCATTCCTCCGGCAGATCGCCGACATGCGCGGAATAATAGGCATAGAGCCGCTCCACGATGGTCTTGGCGTAAGCCATCTTGGCGACGATTGTCGGGTGGCGGTAGAGGTTCGCGTGCAGGAAAGCGCGAAGCGTGCCGATCTCGGCGGCCATCGCCTCCGAGAATGCGGCCGTGGGCGCGTTCGCCGTGCGGATATCTTCCGCCGTGCGGGGAGCGAGCACTGAAACGCGCCGGGCCGTCTCCGACAAGACATCCTCCACCATCGCCGAGATCATGCGGCGGTTCATCTCGTAGACGAGCTGGCTTTCCGGGATATCGCCGTAGAGCCGCCTGACGAGGTGCAGCGTGCGCCCCGCGATCGGCACGTCGACAAGCTGCGAGACCGTGAGATAGCCCGCGCGGAAACCGTCATCCACGTCATGGTTGTTATAGGCGATATCGTCGGCGAGCGCGGCGATCTGGCCTTCGAGGCTCGGATAGGTGTCGAGCCGCAAGTCCTGGCGGCGCGCATAGGCCCGGATCGCGTAAGGCAGGCCGGCATCGGCATAGCGGCCCACCGGCACGCCTTTGCCATTCGTCAGCGGACCATTGTGCTTGACGATGCCCTCCAGCGTCTCCCAGGTGAGGTTGAGGCCCCGGAAGCCCGCATAGCGATGCTCCAGATCGGTGACGATCTTCAGGCTCTGGCCGTTGTGATCAAAGCCGCCGAACGGGGCCATCGCCGCATGAAGCGCATCCTCTCCCGCATGGCCGAACGGGGTGTGCCCCAGGTCGTGCGCGAGGGCCACCGCCTCGACCAGATCCTCATTCAGCCTGAGCGCGCGCGCAAGAGTCCGGGCGATCTGCGCAACCTCGATCGTGTGGGTCAGCCGCGTGCGGTACTGATCGCCCTCGTGATAGATGAAAACCTGCGTCTTCGCGATGAGCCGCCGGAACGCGCTCGAATGAACGATTCTGTCGCGGTCGCGCTGATGCACGCTGCGGGTGGAGCAGCCGGCCTCGTCGTAGAGCCGCCCGGCGCTCGCATGCGGCTGCACGGCGAATGTCGCGAGATCGGCCATGATGCCTACGAGCCTTGATCCGGGCGCACGGGCCACGCACGCTTTGTTGACTTTGGCCCCCGAACATCCACTTAATTCGGCAGAATGGCAAGCCAAGCCGGTTGAGAGGCGAACCCATGGACAGCACCATTTCGGTCAGCGACAGAGCCGCAAACCGCATTCAGGAAATCCTCTCCCAGGAGCCAACGCCCTCCGTTCTGCGCGTGAGCGTGCTCGGCGGCGGATGCTCGGGCTTTTCCTACCAGTTCGATATCGTGCGCGAGCCGGAGGCGGACGATCTCGTGATCCGAAAGGACGGAGCCGTGCTCGTCATCGACCCGGTCTCGATCCCCTACATGGCCGGCTCCGAAATCGACTATGTGGACGAGCTGATCGGCGCGTCGTTCAAGATCAGGAACCCGAACGCCACCGCGTCGTGCGGCTGCGGCACGTCGTTTTCGATCTGAGCGCGGCGCGCCTCGTGGTCAAGCTCGCGACCTGGAACGTCAATTCGATCAAGCAGCGTGAGGCGGCGCTCGCCCAATGGCTGCGGCAGGCCCAGCCGGACGTCGTCTGTCTCCAGGAGATCAAGTGCCAGACGGAAGCCTTTCCGCGCGCGACCTTCGAAGACCTCGGCTATCACTGCGCGGTCCACGGCCAGAAGGGCTTCAACGGCGTGGCGATCCTCTCGAAGCTGCCTGCTGAGGATGTGACGACCGCGCTCCCCGGCAATGGCGAGGACGGGCAATCCCGCTACATCGAAGCCGTGATTTCGCTGCCGCGCCGGGGCGCGCTGCGGGTCGTCGGGATCTATGCGCCGAACGGCAATCCCGCGCCGGGCGCGAAGTTCGACTACAAGCTCGAATGGTTCGCGCGGCTGAAAGATCACGCCAAGCGGTTGCGGGCGCTGGAAGAGCCGCTGATCATCGCGGGCGATTTCAACATCATCCCGCGCGCGAGCGACGTTTACAGCCCGGCGAACTGGACTGAGGACGCGCTGTACCGCCTGGAGGCCCGGCGGGCGTTCCGCGCCATCGCGCATCTTGGCTTCACGGATGCGATCATGGCGTGCGATTCTTCGGCCGGGCAATACACCTTCTGGGATTATCAGGCAGGCGCCTGGCAGAAGAACCTCGGGCTTCGGATCGATCACATCCTGCTGTCGCCCGAGGCGGCGGGGCGCCTGGAGAGCGCCGGCATCGACCGTGCTCCGCGCTCGTGGGATAAGCCGTCCGATCATGTGCCCGTCTGGGCGTCGCTTGC
>CAZNAH010000029.1:21042-23508 GCA_964570735.1 uncultured Hyphomicrobiaceae bacterium
TGACTGAGGCCACGGCGGGGGACGGGAGATATTCACCCGGCAGCCGGCGAAGCCTAGCGCGGCTCCGGCGACTTGGCCGAACCGGCAACCTCGACGCTTCGCGTACCGTCTCGCGCGGCTGTGGCCCTCGTCAGCACGGATGGCTTCGCCTCCGCCCCGCCGTCCGTTTTTCCAGGCGCTGCGACAGGCATCGCAACGAGCCCGCCCTGCTGGGGAATCGCCAGCTTCGAGCCATCGCGCGGCGGCTCGGAACGGGCATCGCGCCGCTTGCCCTCGTCCTTTGTGAGGTCGGGCTTGCTTTCAACGAAGGACGACGCGCCGGGCTCGCTCGCCAGCAGCATCTCGGGCGTCACGGCCTGGCTGAGCATGGCGGGCTTCCGCAGAAAGCCCCCGTGCTGGACGATGAACTGGCGCGCGACCTCGATATCGTCGGGGCTCGCTTGCGCGCGGGCCGCCAGGAAAAGAGCCGAAATCCAGCCGCTGTCATCCTGCGAGGCGTTTTCGCGAGCAACCGCCATCAGCGCCAAGCCATCGCCGGTCGCGCGCTTCACGCCCTCGCCGCGCCACAGCATGTCGCCGAGCATGGCTTGTGCGGGCGCATAGCCCTTGCGGCTCGCGTTCAACAGCCAGCCAACCGCGATGCGTATGTTCCGCGCAGTTTCATCGCCCTTCAGCATGAGCTTCGCCAGCTCGAACTGGGAGACGGGATCGCCGAAATAGCTCGCGGAGTGCTGGAGAAGGCCGTTGGCCTGGGCCGGATCGGGCTTCAGGTCGATCGTCGGGATGCCCTGGCGGTAAAAGTCTGAAAGGTGCCGGAACGCCTCCGCGATCACCGCAGCGCGCGGCTCCATGGGGTCGATATCCGGAAACTGGTTGGCGATGCTCTCGAAATAGGCGAATGCGCGCGCTTCGCTCTTCTTCACGCCGTCGCCGCTCGCATAGCGTTTGCCGAGCGCAAGCCTCGCGCCGAGATCGCCTTTGCGCGCCGCTTCCTCAAGCTTATGAAGTTCATGGCCCTCGGGAAGCTGGGCATCGAAATCATAGAGCGAAGCGCTGGCGGTCCGGGTCGAGGGACTGGCCGGGCCGCGGTCGTTCGTCATCAGCGCGGCGAGCGCGATCGACAGGGCGATCCCCGTTGCGATCCAGATGAAACCTCTCGACATGGCCGGCTTAGACGTCCGCATAACACTTGACTTCGACACTTGCACCCGGATGGGTGACGGCTCCCGTGCGAGCAGGCCCGACCTGCTGCGCATATTTCCACAATGCCCCGCTGGTGTAGTCATTTTTGGGCGCATTCCAGGCATTACGGCGGCGCTGCAACACCTCCGCCGGCACTTCCAGATCAAGCACGCCCGCATCGGCGTCGATGGTGATGATGTCGCCGTCCTCGATGAGCGCGATCGGCCCGCCGAGCGCCGCCTCCGGTCCGACATGGCCGATGCAGAACCCGCGCGTCGCGCCGGAGAAGCGCCCGTCCGTGATGAGCGCGACCTTGTCGCCCATGCCCTGACCATAGATCGCGGCCGTCGTGGACAGCATCTCGCGCATGCCGGGACCGCCGCGCGGGCCTTCATAGCGAATGACGATGACCTCGCCCTCGCGGTAGTTCTTGTCCTCGACCGCGCGGAAGGCATCCTCCTCGCAGTCGAAGCAGCGCGCCGGGCCGCGGAATTTGAGGTTTTTCAAGCCCGCAACCTTCACGATCGCGCCGTCCGGCGCCAGCGAGCCGCGCAAGCCCACCACGCCCCCTGTCGGAGACAGCGGCTTCGAGACCGGATAGATGACCGGCTGATCGGGATTGAACGTCACGCCTTCGAGGTTCTGCGCAAGCGTGCGCCCCGTCACGGTCAGGCAATCGCCGTGGAGGAAGCCGCCGTCGAGCAACGCCCGCAGCAGCATGGGCACGCCGCCGATCTCGAACATGTCCTTGGCGACGTATTTCCCGGCGGGCTTCAGGTCGGCGATGTAAGGGGTGCGCTTGAAGACCTCGGCTACGTCGAACAGGTCGAACACGATGCCGGCTTCATGAGCCATGGCGGGCAGATGCAGGGCCGCGTTCGTCGAGCCGCCCGATGCCGCGACGACGGTCGCCGCATTCTCTAACGCCTTCCGGGTGACGATATCGCGTGGCCGGATGCCCTGCGCGATGAGCGACATCACCGCGCGGCCGCTCGCCACCGCATATTCGTCGCGGGTCTCATAGGGCGCGGGCGCGCCGGCCGAGCCGGGCAGCGCCAGACCGATCGCCTCCGAGACGCAAGCCATGGTGTTCGCGGTGAACTGGCCGCCGCACGAGCCTGCGCTCGGGCAGGCGACGCATTCGAGCGCGTGCAGCTCCTCATCCGAAAGCTTGCCCGCCGAATGGTTGCCGACGGCTTCGAACACGTCCTGCACGGTCACGTCGCGGTCCTTGTAGCGGCCGGGAAGGATTGAGCCGCCATACATGAAGACGCTCGGCACGTT
>CAZNAH010000030.1:0-3515 GCA_964570735.1 uncultured Hyphomicrobiaceae bacterium
CGAATATGTGCAGCGCAATGATTACGAGGCGGGGATCGAGCTTGTCGCCACCACGCCCAACACAGTGATGACGCGCACATTCTCCAAAATTTACGGCCTTGCGAGTGCGCGCATCGGCTGGGCCTACTGTCCGGCGGACGTGGCGGCTGTTCTCAACCGCATCCGCAGCCCGTTTAACCTGTCGGGGCCGGGCATGGCGGCGGCCATCGCGGCGCTCGAAGACCGCGCCCACATCGACCGCGCTAGGGCGCACAACACGGAATGGCGGGCCTGGGTGACGGATGCCCTGCGCGCCTGCGGCTATCGCATCGGCGAAAGCGCGGCCAACTTCGTGATGATCCCGTTCGAGGCGAATGGCGGGAAGACGGCCGCGGGCGCCGATGAGCACCTGCTCGCGCGCCGCATCATCCTGCGTCAGCTCGGCGCCTACAAGCTGCCCAACGCCCTGCGCATGACGATCGGCCTCGAAGCCGAGAACCGGGCGGCCGTCGCGGCCTTGCGGGACTACGCGCAAGCGTGAGCCCCGCATGATCCTTCGAGGCCAGACATGACATCCTCACCCGCCTTCGCGCATGTCGCGCTCATCGGCGTCGGCCTGATCGGCTCGTCGCTCAGCCACGCCATCCGGAGAGCGCGCCTTGCCGCCCGGATCACGGCCACGGCTCGCAGCGAGGCGACACGCGAGGCGGCCCGCCGCCTGAAGCTCGCCGACGAGGTCTACGAGTATGCTGCGGACGCGGTTACCGGCGCGGACCTCGTCATTCTCTGCACGCCCGTGGGGAGCTTCGCGGCTCTGGCGGAAGAAATCGCGCCGCATCTGAAGCCCGGCGCAGTCCTCACGGATGCCGGCTCCGTCAAAACCGCCGTCGTCCGCGATATCGCCCCGCACGTGCCGGAGGGCGTGCACTTCATTCCCGGCCATCCCATCGCGGGAACCGAGCATTCCGGGCCGGAATCCGGCTTCGCGGAGCTGTTCGACGGCCGATGGTGCATCCTCACGCCGCTGCCGGATGCCGATCCGGAGGCGGTCGCGAAGCTGCAACGCTTCTGGGAAGGCTGCGGCAGCCAGGTCGAAATCATGACGCCCGAGCATCACGACCTCGTGCTGGCCGTCACCTCGCACGTGCCGCACCTGATCGCCTATAACATCGTGGGCACGGCCTCGGACCTCGAACGGGTGACGGAAAAGGAAGTCATCAAGTTTTCGGCGGCAGGCTTCCGCGATTTCACGCGCATCGCAGCCTCCGATCCGACCATGTGGCGCGACATCTTCCTGAACAACAAGGAGGCCGTCCTCGAAATTCTCGGCCGTTTCACGGAAGATCTGGCCGCGCTGCAACGGGCGATCCGGTGGAGCGACGGTGACGCCCTGTTCGAGTTGTTCACCCGCACGCGCGCCATCCGGCGCGGCATCATCGAGGCGGGGCAGGAGACGCCCGCACCCGACTTCGGCCGCAGCGCCGCGCGGGGCCATGGCGCAGGCAAGAAATCGGCATGACGCGCATGCCCCGGACAGCCTGACCATGGATCTCTGGGTTTTCGGCTATGGCTCGCTGATGTGGCGGCCGAACTTCCACTACGAGGAGGCCGTGCCCGCGATGCTGGAAGGCGGCCACCGTGCGCTCTGCGTCTATTCGGTCATCCATCGCGGCTGTCATGCCCAGCCGGGGCTCGTGCTTGGTCTCGACCGCGGGGGAACCTGCCGGGGCGTCGCGTTCCGCGTGCCGTCCGCCGCCGTCCATGCGACACGCGCTTATCTGCGCCGCCGCGAGAACGTCACCAACACCTACGCCGCCGTGACCCGCACGGTTAGCCTGATCGAACCCGCCGAGCGGCATGTTCCCGCGCTGTGCTACATGGTGAACCGCGCTCATCCCCAATATGCCGGGCATCTCACGCTGGCGCAGCAGGTTCACCTCGTCCGGCGGAGCCGTGGGGCGTCCGGCGCGAACATCGACTATGTGGTGAACACGGTGGAGCATCTTCGCGCGTGCGGCATACACGATATGCTGCTGGAGCGCGTCATGGCGGCGCTGGGGCATTCGGCGACGAGGCAGAAAATTCGCGCCGATCGCGGTTGAACCCTTGGCCGCGCTCGCCGTATATCACGGTAGACACTGACCGACGAGGGCAGCGATGCTGAACCAAGATACGCCCCGGGACCGGATCATCGCGGCGGCCATGCGGGTCGCCGACAGCCGTGGCTGGCGCGATGCAAGCCTTGCCGACATCGCCTCGGAGGCGTCGGTGCCGCTTGGCGAATTGCGCCATCATTTCAAGAGCAAGGCCGACATTCTCGCCGCGTTCACGCGCGCGGTTGACGATGCGGTCTTTGCGAGAATGGCGCCCTCGCCGAATGATGTCCCGCGAGACCGGCTGTTCGACGTCATCATCACGCGCTTCGAGGTGATGCAGCCCTACAAGGCCGCGCTGCGGCGCATCCACGACGATTTGAGAACCCGGCCCGGCTCCGCGATGATGCAGCTCGGCGCGGTCTCGCGCTCGCAATACTGGATGTTGCAGGCCGCCGGCATCAACGCGGAGGGCAGTCTCGGCCTCCTGCGGCTGAAGGGCCTGCTTGCGGTTTACGCCGATGTCTTCTCGGTCTGGCTCGACGACGATGATCCGGGCATGGCGCGCACCATGGCCGCGCTCGACCGGCGATTGCGCCGGGGCGAGGACATGGTCAAGCGCGTCGAACGCCTGTGCGACGGCGTCGATAACCTGATGCGGTCGATGTCGCGGCGCCGCGCACCCTCTCCGGCGGGCGATGGTTTCGGCGAGCCTCCCGTCGGGCCGGCCGAGCCGCCTCCGTCTCCTGCGCCGCAGCCCGGCCCGGCACCCAGTCAATTCTGAGAGGTTCTTTCATGAGCGAAGTCAAAGGGGCAAGCGACGTGGACCTCATCAGCTATGCGGACTTCGAGGCCGTCGATATTCGCGTCGGCACCGTGGTCGAGGCGGAGCCATACCCGGAGGCGCGCAAGCCGTCGCTCAAGCTCGTCATCGACTTCGGTCCCGAGATCGGGCGCAAGCGCAGCTCCGCGCAGATCACGAAGCATTACACGCCGGAAACGCTGATCGGGCGGCAGGTTGCGGCGGTGGTGAATTTCCCGCCGCGGCAGATCGGGAAGTTCATGTCCGAGGTGCTGACGCTCGGCTTTCCGGACGAGGAGGGCGGCGTCGTGCTCATCGCACCGACGCTGCCGGTGCCTGACGGCGGCAAACTCTTTTAGTTTCTCACAAAACCGTGAACGGATTGACGCATGCACCATGTCGCGATAAGAATGATGAAAATTTTTTTTCATCAGCCTTCATCGCTGATGATGGCAGGACACAATGAGCACCGCTCACCAGACGCCGACAGCGGACGAAACGCGCGATCGCATCCTTACGGAGGCCGAGCGGCTGTTTCGGCATTACGGCTATGCGAAGACCACGGTCGCGGACATCGCATCGGTGTGCGGCATGTCGCCCTCGAACGTCTACCGCTTCTTCGCCTCGAAATCCGCCATCAA
>CAZNAH010000030.1:3525-9730 GCA_964570735.1 uncultured Hyphomicrobiaceae bacterium
CGATCTGCGCGCGCATCATCGCGGACCTTGAGACGCGGCTGTGGAAAATCGTCCGCAGCGGCGGCTCCGCATCCGAGCGGCTAACGGCCTTCATCGTGGAGCTTCATCGCAACACCGTGCACTCGCTGCTGGATCAGAAGAAGGTGCACGACATGGTCGTCGTCGCGATGGAGGAGCAATGGGGCGCCATCCAGGAGCATCTCAACCGAAGCCGCGCCATGGTCGAGGCCATCATCGCGAGCGGGATCGAGGCGGGCGAGTTCAGGCCGCAGAAACATGATCTCGCGGCGCGCTGCGTCGCCGCCGCCATGGTCAGCGTCAAGCATCCCGTCGTGGTCGCGCAGTGCCTCGACGACCCCAACCGCGCGACGCCCGAAGAACTCGCTGCGTTCCTTCTCTCAGCCTTGAAGGCATAACCCACAACGGACGCCGTCCGAGCAAACGAGGAGTAAGGTCATGCGTCCAGAGAGTGTCAAAAAACAAAAATCATCATTCATAAAAACTAAAGGGGCAGCCATCAGCCTTCTGGCTCTGGCACTTCCCCTGGCGGGCTGCGGCGAAGAAAAGCCAGTCGCCGAGACCATACGCCCCGTCAAGGCGATGGTCGTCGAGGCTGCCCTGCCCGACCGTGCCGTGACCTATTCCGGCGTGATCGCGCCGCGCATCGAGACCGCGCTCGGCTTCCGCGTCGGCGGCAAGATCGTGGAGCGGCTGGTCGATGTCGGGCAGACCGTGAAGGACGGCCAGCCGGTCGCGCGCCTCGACGAGACCGATCTCAAGCTGTCCGAAAACAGCGCGAAGGCGGCGGTTGCCTCCGCCAAGACCCGCCTTGCCGTCGCGAAGGATGCCCTCGAACGCGCCAAGGCGCTGCGCCCCAATGGATATATCTCGCAGGCGGTCGTGGATCAGCGGCAGCTTGAGTTCGATTCCGCCAAAGCGGCGCTGGATTCGGCTGAAGACCAGTACGATCAGGCGAAGAACGCGACGAGCTATGCGCTTCTGAAGGCGGATCGCGACGGCATCGTAACTTCCGTTCGCGCGGAGCCCGGCCAGGTCGTCTCCGTGGGGCAGCCCGTGGTCACGCTGGCGCAGGCGGGCGACATCGAGGCCGAAGTCGCGCTGCCGGAGCAGGAGATCACGCAGCTCAAGGTGGGACAGAAGGCGCAGGTGTCGCTATGGGCCAACCCGGATGTGCGTTCGCAGGGCACAATCCGTGAGATCGCCGGCGCGGCTGATCCCGCCTCCCGGACCTATGCGGTGCGCGTCGCGGTCGAGAACCCGGCGCCCGCCATGCGCCTTGGCATGACGGCGAACGTCACGCTCCGGCTGCCGGCCGCCCCGAACGCCGTGACCGTGCCGCTGACCGCCCTCAGCGAGCAGAACGGTGGAAAGGCCGTCTTCGTCGCCGACGCGCAGACCGAGACCGTTTCGGCGCGGCCCGTGCGCGTCGCGGGCGTGAGCGAGGCGGGCGCGAAGATTGCGGACGGCCTGATGCCGGGCGACGTCGTGGTGACGGGAGGCGTGCAGTTCCTGCGCGACGGCATGCGGATCAGGCTGCCGGATGACTTGAAGTCCCTTGCCGAGGTCACAGCGGCCACCGCCAGCAATTGATTTCTCACCCTCCAGACACAAAACGGACGCTCCCATGTCGAACCAACCCGAAGTTCCAGGCGCAGGCAGTCCGGCAGGGGGAGGGGCCTTCAACATCTCCCGCTGGGCCATCGCGCATGCGAGCGTCACCCGCTTCTTCCTGATCCTGACCCTCTTGGCGGGCGCCTATGCGCTCGCGACCATGGGCCAGAAGGAAGACCCGAACTTCACCTTCCGCGTGATGGTCGTCCAGGTGCTCTGGCCCGGAGCCTCCGTCGAGGAGATGCAGGAGCAGGTCGTCGACAAGATCGAAACGGAGGTGCAGGAAACGCCCCACCTCGATTTCGTGCGCTCTTACACGCGGGCGGGCAACGCGGTCATCTTCGTCAATCTGAAGGGCGATGCGCGGGGGCAGGATGTGTCCGACGCCTGGTATCAGGTGCGCAAGAAGGTCGGCGACATTCGCAATACTCTGCCGGAAGGCGTGATCGGCCCGTTCTTCAACGACGAATTCGGCGACACCTATATCGCGCTTTACGCCATCACGGGGCAGGGCTTCACCTATCCCGAACTGAAGGATTTCGCCAAGAACGCGCGTGATCTTCTCCTGCGCATCGAGGGTGTCGAGAAGGTCGATCTGCTCGGCACGCAGGACGAGAAGGTCTACATCGAAATTCCCTCGCGAGTGCTGGCGCAGCGCAACATCACGGCGCAGGACATTCAGGCGGCGCTCTCGGGCCAGAACGCACGCGTCCCGGCCGGTACGGTGCAGACGGACGAGCGTTCCGTGCGGCTCGACGTGCAGGGCGATCTCCTCGACGTGGAGGATATCCGCGCGCTGCGCATCCGGGCGGGCGAGGAGACGATCCGCCTCGGCGACATCGCGACCGTGCGGCGCGGGCTGGAAGACCCTCCGGTTTCCATGATCCGCTATCAGGGCGGGCAAGCCGTGGTGATCGGCGTTGTGATGGCCGATGGCTTCAACGTCACGACGGTGGGCCGCGGGCTTCAGGAAACCTTCGCGCGCATCCGTTCGGAATTGCCGATCGGCGTCGAACTCGGCCAGATCGCGGACCAGCCGGAGGTCGTCACGAAATATGTGGGCGAATTCCTCAAGGCGCTGGGCGAAGCGCTGCTGATCGTGCTGGCGGTCTCCTTCCTCTCGCTCGGCTGGCGCGCGGGGCTTGTCGTCGCGCTCACCATTCCGCTCGTACTGGCCGCGACCTTCCTCGTGATGTCGCTGATCGGGACAGATTTGCAGCGCATCTCGCTCGGCGCGCTCATCATCGCGCTCGGGCTGCTCGTCGATGACGCCATGATCATCGTCGAGATGATGGAGCGCAAGCTGGAGGAGGGCTACGACAAGCTGTCCGCCTCGACCTTCGCCTACACCTCGACCGCCTTCCCGATGCTGACCGGCACGCTCATCACGGTGGCGGGCTTCATCCCCGTGGGTTTCGCGCAGAGCCAGGCGGGCGAATATGTCGCCTCGCTGTTCTGGGTCACCGGCATCGCGCTCATCGCGTCATGGATCGCCGCCGTCTATTTCACGCCGTGGATCGGCCATTCCTTCCTGAAGGTGCGCAAAGGCCATGACGGCCAGCATCATGATGTCTACGCCACGCCGTTCTACCGCCGTCTGCGCGGGGTGATCGCATGGTGCGTGCGCCGCCGGAAAACCGTGATCGTCTTCACGCTGCTGGCCTTCCTGACCTCTGTTGGCGGTTTCGCGTTCATTCCGCAGCAGTTCTTCCCGGCCTCGAACCGGCCCGAGATTCTCGTCGATCTCTGGATGCCGGAGGGCACGGCCTTCAAGGAAACCGAGAAGCAGGCCGTGATGCTGGAAGAGCGGCTCAAGCGTGACGGCGATGTCGGCACCATCACGACCTTCATCGGCGAGGGCGCGCCGCGCTTCTACCTGCCGCTCGACCAGCAGCTCCGGAACCAGAATTTCGCGCAGCTTCTCGTGATGCCGAAGGAGCTTGAACAAAGAGACGCGGTGATCGAGCGCATCCGCGACATCGTCACCAACGAGTTCCCCACCGTGCGCTTCAAGGTCGACCGCCTGTTCAACGGTCCGCCGGTTGGCTGGGCCGTGCAGATCCGCGTGCAGGGGCCGGATCGCGCGGAAGTGCGCCGCATCGCGGACGAAGTGACGAAGGTGATGCGGGCACACCCGCAGACCTTCACCGTGCATGACGACTGGCTCGAACCCGTGCCCGCGCTCAAGCTCTCCATCGACCAGGACCGTGCGCGCGCCATCGGCGTGACCTCGCAGGCCGTGCGCCAGACGTTGCAGGGCGTGCTGACGGGCATCACGGTGGCGGAGTTCCGCGAGAAGGACGAGACGATCGACGTCGTGCTGCGCGAGCCTGAGACGACGCGCGGGCTGCTCTCCACGGTGGAAGCGTCCTATGTCAAGACCAATACCGGCGCGGCCGTGCCGCTCTCGCAGGTGGCCAGCGTGCAACTCGCGCTCGAACCCGGCATCGAGTGGCGGCGCGACCGGCTGCCGACCATCACGGTGCGCGGGCTCGTGCCCGACGACGTGCAGTCGCCGGACGTGACGAAGGCCATCTATGCGCAATTGCAGCCTCTGCGCGACAGCCTGCCGCTCGGCTATCAGATCGAGATGCAGGGCGCGGTGGAGGAATCCGCGATCAGCCAGGAGTCGATCAACGCCAAGATGCCCGTGATGGTGCTGGCGATCCTCGTTCTGCTGATGATCCAGTTGCAGAGCTTCGGCAAGACCATGCTCGTGGTGGCGACGGCCCCGCTCGGCATCATCGGCGCGGCTGCGGCGCTACTCGTGTTCGGCGCGCCCTTCGGCTTCGTCGCCATCCTCGGCGTGATCGCGCTCGCGGGCATCATCATGCGCAACAGCGTGATCCTCGTCGATCAGGTGCGGCAGGATCTCGCCGCGGGCATTGCCCCGTTCGACGCGATCGTCGGCTCGGCGGTGCGCCGCTTCCGGCCCATCGCGCTGACGGCGGCGGCGGCGGTGCTCGCGCTCATCCCCATCTCGCTCTCACCGTTCTGGGGGCCGATGGCGCTCGCCATGATGGGCGGGCTGATTGCCGCGACCGTCCTCACGCTGACCTTCCTGCCTGCGCTTTACGCCGCATCGTTCGGCGTCGCCCCGAAAGTGGCGTCCGATTCGGCCGATGACCGGACCGCAGCCGATCCGGAAGGGGAGGGCGGGCGCGTGCTCGCGCCTGCGGGCGAATGAACGCCGCGAGTTGGGCAGGGACCGCTCGAAGACAGCTCAACGCAACCTTGGCGGGCTCTTATGTGTTCATAAAGCGCGGTAGAGGTGTGGAAAAACGGATGCGCGCAAAGCGGGACTTGCCGAGATCGCCCCTTTCGGCATTTAATGCAGCCCATGCAGGTTGGATTTGGCTGAAGTCACCTGCTCCGGAGATGCGGCACATCATCGGGGCAAGATGCGGCGGCGAGACCTCAACCATTAACCGTAGCCTGCAACACGCGGCAAAAAGGGCGGCGCCGCGCGCGCAAGGGATGCAGGGCCCCTTGCGGATTGCGTATGATTTTAAATAAGCTATCGTCTACTGATCTGGGTGGATTGGCAGACGATGGTCCGAGCGGGGTATAAAAATATGATTCCGGGGTCCGCGGAGGTCTGCCTTTCCGCGCTATTCGTCGATTTCGACAACGTCTACCTGTCCCTTCGCCGGCAAAGCGAAGAGGCTGCGGGGCGTTTTGCACGAAATCCGGCCGACTGGATGAGCCGCATCGCGACTGGTGCCCTTGTTCGGTTCAAATCGCAACAGGACTATGTGCGCCGCAGGTTCGCGGTGGCGCGCTGCTATGGCAATCCCGGCCGCAAGCTGGTGAGCCGCGGCGGTCCGCACGATCCGCACAACTTCGCGACGGTCCGCACGAACTTCATGATGGCGGGACTGGAAGTCGTGGATTGCCAGCCGCTGTCGTCCCAGTTCAAGAACGGGACCGACATCAAGATCGCGTGCGACATCAGGGATTTCCTGGAGCACCCGACCCGCTTCGGCGAGTTCATCATTCTCTCGGGCGATGCCGACTTCACGCCGGTTCTGCATCATCTGCGCTCGCATGACCGGCGCACCGTCGTCTACGCGAACGAGAGCACGGCCGACATCTACAAAGCCTTCAGCGACGGCTGGATCGAGGAACGGGAGCTTCTATCTTTCCTGATGGACGAGACCGCGCCTGCGCTTCCGCCCCAGCACGGCATGCGGCAGCGCATGGAACTCGGCTATGGCGACAACCTGCGCGGCATGGTGGAGAGCGTCGCGGCTGCGCAGCAGGCTCACGCTCCGGTCCATGTCCACGCGCCGGCCCCGCCGCTGACCCCTGTCCAGGCCGCCGCGCAGGATCACGCGCTGAAACGCCGCGCGCCGGCGCTCTCCAATTCCGCGGTTCAGTCCCTGATCGAGGATTTCGCGTCCATCGGCGATGAGATCCTGCAACTGGTGATCGACGTCGTGCGGAGTTCGGAGAAACCGGTTCCCATCGCCTATCTCGCGGACCGCGCGCAGAAAATTCTCGGGCACGCCAAGACCATCGGCACGAATTGGGCCGGTTCTGGCGGTTTCCTGAATTTCCTGAGCAACCGCCT
>CAZNAH010000030.1:9745-16666 GCA_964570735.1 uncultured Hyphomicrobiaceae bacterium
AAACTCAGCGAGAAGCCGCCCCATTTCGTTTACGATCCGAAGCGGCACCGTCTGGAAGAACGCCCGGAGCAGCCCGTTCCGCAGCCGGCGGCTCAGCCCAAGGCCGCCGTGCTCCAGCGGCAGCAGGACGGCAATTCCGGCAAGCTCGCGGAATTGCAGAATTCCATTTCGCGCATCTACGATGCCTGCAAGGCCCCGCCGCTGCCCCCCAGCGAGTATCAGCTTCTGTTCACGCTGATCGCGACGGAAGTCCATGAACGCGGCTTTGCGCCCGTCAAAACAGCGCAGGCGGTCGTCACCCGCGCCGCGCAGGAAGGCTTGCGGCTGGCGATGAAGGATGTGTCCTTCGTGCTCGACGCCGTGGACGAGATGGACCCGTGGCTCGAACATACGCGCTCGCCAGCGGCCGTCGCGCGCGCTTACCGCGACTACGTGCTGGCGAAGTGCCACAGCGCCGGGCTGAAACTCACGGACGACGAATATCAGCTCATCCAGGTCTGGTTCGGCGCGAGCCAGTGGTCATCCGTGAACCAGCCCGCGGGCTTCGGCGCGCCCGCAGGGACGGCTCAGGCCGATATTCCCGTCGGCCGCCATCTCGGGGCGAGCGAGGGCCGCAGCTATGGCCGCGAAAGCTCGCTGCCCGCGCCGGACAACCGCAGCGATATCCCGCTGCCGCCGGATTTCGGCTTCGACCGCGAGCTTGAAGTAGAGCAAGGCCAGAAAGCCGCCAACCAGCGCTTCAGCTTCCTGAAGCATTAAGAGCGCCAGCGCTTTTGCCGGGGGCCGAGTGGCGCCCCGGCATCAGCATCTTCCCGGCGGTCGCGCGCGCTACGGATGGCCCGGCCACGCGTTACGTTGCGATATATTGCCCGCCATTGGCGGTCAGCGTCGCGCCCGTGATGAAACCCCCATCGTCGCTCGCGAGGAAGGCGACGCATTTGGCGATCTCTTCCGCCTTGCCGAGCCGACCCACGGGAATCTGCGCGATGATGCCCTCCAGCACCTTTTCCGGCACGGCGGCGACCATCTCCGTATCAATATAGCCGGGGGCCACGCAGTTGACCGTGATGCCTTTTTTAGCCGTCTCCTGAGCGAGCGCCTTGGTGAAGCCGATCACGCCCGCCTTCGCCGCCGAGTAATTGCACTGGCCCATCTGGCCCTTCTGGCCGTTGATCGACGAAATATTGATGATGCGGCCGAAGCCCCGGTCGCGCATGCCGTTCAGAATCGGCTGCGTCATGTTGAACATGCTGTCGAGGTCCACGCGGATGACCTCGCGCCACTGTTCCGGGGTCATGCGGTGGAGCATAGCGTCGCGGGTGATGCCCGCATTGTTCACGACGATGGAAATCGGCCCGAGCTGTGCCTCAACCTGCGCGAGCCCGCGGGCAGAACTTTCATAATCCCCGACATCCCACTTGAAGACCGGAATGCCGGTCGCCGCCTGAAATTTCTGGGCCGCTTCATCGTTTCCGCCGTAGTTCGCCGCGACGCGATAGCCGCGCTTCTTCAGTTCCGTCGAAATGGCGTAACCGATGCCGCGCGTTCCGCCCGTGACTATCGCGACTCGTGACATTCTTTTCCTCCCGGCAATTCTTCTTGGCCCATTCCTTTATGACATTGAATGGTTCAGCTTGCCACCGTCTGGAGGTATGGACAAAAGTCGGCACTGTCAGACTTTGCGCAGGCCGAACCGCGGGTTCTGGAGAACTTGGAGCATGGCGGCGGCGCTGCTGAAATCGACCTTCGCGGAGTCCGGTTCCACGTGAAGCTCGCGGATGTGCAGATCCTCGATATACATCGCATAGCGGGTGGAGCGAAGGCCAAGCCCGCGGCCTCTGAGATCGCTGACAAGGCCCATGGCTTGTGCGAAATCGCCGTTGCCGTCCGCAAGGAAGAGAATTTTGCCCTCCGCGCTGGAGGCTTTGGCCCATTCATCCAGGACGAAAATATCGTTCATGGCCGTGCACGCGATCAGATCAATTCCGCAGGCCAGAAACTTATCGCGCTCGTCGAGGAAACCGGGAAGGTGATAGTAGTGGCATGGTGGCGTGAAGGCGCCGTTAATACCGAAGAGTATGGCTTTATGACCGGCAAAGACCTCATGGGTTGTTACGTTTGCCGGCCCTTTAGCTGTCATGATCTGGAGTGTGATTGACGGCAATAACCTAGTACTTATCTCTGACATAAAACCGCCCAATGGCGCCCAAATTTAAGGCCGGAGAACCGCTCTCCGGCCCGATAGGAAGCTTCCTTCTTTCCTATAGGCGCATCGATACGCACTATGTGTGCATACCGCGTATTTTGTATGGACGCTAGCCGACTTTGTACTAAGTTTAGCGCTCTATGCACATCGCGATGCCCATGCCACCCCCGATGCACAGCGTCGCGAGGCCGCGTTTCGCATTGCGGCGTTTCATTTCATGGAGCAGGGTCGTCAGCACGCGCGCGCCGGATGCGCTGATGGGGTGGCCGATCGCGATCGCCCCGCCGTTGACGTTCACTTTCTCCGGGTCCCAGCCGATGCCCTTGTTGACTGCGCAAGCCTGAGCCGCGAACGCCTCGTTCGCCTCGATGAGGTCGAGGTCGTCCTTGGTCCAGCCGGCCTTTTCGAGCGCCTTTTTCGAAGCGGGGATCGGCCCCGTGCCCATGATGGACGGATCGACGCCGGCCGTCGCCCAAGACACGATGCGCCCCAGGGGCTCGATGCCGCGCTTCTCGGCTTCCGAGGCTTTCATGATCACGAGCGCGGCCGCGCCGTCATTGATGCCGCTCGCGTTCGCGGCCGTGACGGTGCCGTCTTTCGGATCGAAGGCAGGGCGCAGGCGCGCAATATCCTCCAGCGTCACGCCTTCGCGGATGTATTCGTCCTCTGAGACGATGATGTCGCCCTTCCGCCCCTTGATGACGACGGGGACGATCTCATCCTTGAAGCGGCCTTCCTTCTTCGCGCGCTCGGCCTTGTTCTGAGAGGCCACGGCGAAGCGGTCCTGCTCGTCGCGGGTGATCTGCCACTGGCGCGCGACGTTCTCGGCTGTGGTGCCCATATGGTAGCCATTGAAGGCGTCCCACAGCCCGTCGCGGATCATCGTGTCGATCATTTCGAAATGACCCATGCGCACGCCGGTCCGCAGGGGCGCGCAATGGGGCGCGAGGCTCATGCTTTCCTGGCCGCCGGCGACCACCACGTCGCTGTCGCCGTTGCGGATGGACTGGAAGGCGAGCGCGACCGAGCGCAGGCCGGAGCCGCAGACCTGGTTGATCGTCATCGCGGTCGTCTCGATGGGGAGCGATGCGTTGATCGCGGCCTGGCGGGCGGGGTTCTGCCCTTGTCCGGCGGTGAGCACCTGACCCAGCACGACCTCGGAGACGTCGCCCGGCTCGACGTTGGCGCGCTTCAGGGCCTCGGTGATCACCGTGCGCCCCAATTCGTGGGCAGGCACACCGCTCAAGCTGCCATTAAACGAACCGACCGGCGTCCGCACGGCGCTGGCTATAACGATCGCGTCCTGCCCTTCCATGGCTGTCTCCCTCTGTCGTCACTTGTGCGTTGCCGCATGTTAACAGTGTTGCCGGACATTCGGAATGTCAAATTGTTGAGACAACGGCCGCCTTTCCTTCGCTAATGCGAGGGTGCGACGCAAAAAAATGCAGACAACGCCGGGCGTTGGTCTATGATGCCACCTTAAGAGAAGCTAAATTAGGCACGTCGATGAACAAGCATGTGAAGGCGCTGTCTCGCGCGGCGCCAGTCACACACCCGATTGGACATCCCTTGAATCAAGAGCAGGATCAGAAATCTAAGCCGGTTATCATCAAGAAATATGCGAACCGGCGGCTCTACAACACCGAGACCAGCAGTTACGTGACGCTGGAAGATCTCGGCGAGATGGTTCGCAACGAGCGCGATTTTCTGGTTTACGACGCCAAGACCGGCGAAGACCTCACCCATGCGGTCTTGACCCAGATCATCGTGGAAGAGGAAGGCAAGGGCCAGAACCTGCTGCCCATCGGTTTCCTGCGCCAGCTCATCCGGTTTTACGGCAACTCCATCGAGCACCTCGTGCCGAAATATCTGGAGTTCAGCCTGGAAACGCTGACGCGCGAGCAGGGCAAATATACGAAGCAGTTCGCCGATGTCTTCGGCGCGGCCGCCTTCGAGGCGATCCATGAGCAGGCCCGGCAGAACATGCAGCTCTTCGAGCGCGCGATGACCATGTTCGGCCCGTTCCAGGTGAAGGACGCCGAGGCTGGCAACCACGCGCACAGCGAAAAGCCGGCGGCCGGCAACGAGCCCACCGCTCCGCGCATGGAGGACATCGCGGAGATGAAAGCCCAGCTTGCCGCGATGCAGGCCCAGCTCGACCGGCTTGAAAAAGCCCGGAGCGACCGCGAAAACGGTCCAGCCGAAGCGTAGAGGCCCCCCGCACAGCGCACTCTGTGCAATTTCCATGATGTTGACGGATTTCCCGCCTACGCCCTTCTGTGCGGGAAAAAGTCGTTAAGGTCGCAGCCGTTGACGGATGCATTCTAAGGTTGTATCTTGCTCCGGCTCATCTTTGGCGGGGAGGGCAATGCGGCGTATCGTGGCGTTATCAATGGCAGCGGTTCTGACGAGCGGGTGCGCGGTCAGCCGGATGCCGTCTTTCTCATTCAGCGGCAGCGGCGAAACATCGGAAACGGAGGCCGCCGCGCTCTTCGGTCAGCAGCAGGCGAAGGAAGAGTCATCCGCGCTCGGCAATCTGTGGGACAATTTCTCCGCGCCGTTCCGAAGCTCGAAGCCCGCGCCGCAACCGGCGGCCAGCCCTGCGGCCTTGGCCAGCGTCAAGCCGGACTTCAAGCCCGAGGAGGCCCTCCGCCTCGTGAACGCCTATCGCACCCAGAAGGGTCTGCGCGCGCTCACGCTCGAACCGCGCCTGTCGAAAGCGGCCTTCGCGCTCGCCACTGACATGTCGCGGTATGACCGCATGTCGCACTACGGCCCCGACGGAGCCGATATCGAGCACCGCCTTGCCTCGGCGGGCTATGATTTCAGCGTCGCGGCGGAAAACATCGGCGCGGGCCAGCAAAGCGTCGAGGAGATGGTGGAGGGCTGGAAGAAAAGCGCGCCTCACTCGAAGAACATGCTGATCTCCGATGCGCGCCATATGGGGATCGCCATGCAGCACCGCCCCGACAGCCGCTTCAAGACGTTCTGGACGCTGGTGATCGGCGCCCCCGCGCGGTGACCTTATTGCGCCGCCTTTTTCGGTGCGGCGGCAGCGGGCTTCTTCTTGATGATCTTCTTCTTGCGCTTGACCTTGGGTCCGCCGCCCCGGCACACGACCGGACGCAGGTCGGGGGCCTGTGCGCCATCGGGCGTGGCCACGGGAAGGGTGGCGAGCGTCGGCGAGAAGATCGCCTTCCACGGGTAAATCTGGAAGCCGTGCTCGAACAGCCCCGCCGCGCGCAACGCTCTCGCGCTGCCCGAGGGCTCGCCCATCACAACGGCGATGAGCTGACGCCCATTCCGCATCGCGCTCGCCACGACGTTATAGCCTGATGCGCAAACGAAGCCGGTCTTCATGCCGTTCGCTCCTTCATAAGTGCGCAGAAGCGAATTGTGCGAACGAAGGAGCCGGTTGCCGAGCTTGAAATGCGGCAATTCATAGAGCTCGGTATATTCAGGGAATTCGCGCAGGAGCGCTTTCGCGAGCACGCCCATGTCCCGCGCGGTCGTGACCGCGCTCGGAACGGGCTGGCCATTCGCCGAACGCATCGGCAGGCCGTTCGAGTTGACGAACTGCGTGCGGGTCATGCCGAGGCGTTTCGCCGTCTCGTTCATGCGGGCGACGAAAGCTTCCTCCGTGCCTGAGATGCGTTCGGCCAGCATCACCGCGACATCGTTCGCGGACTTCACGATCAGCGCCTTCAGTGCAAGCTCGACGCGCAGTTCCGCCCCGACCGGCAGGCCGAGCTTGCTCGGTTCCTGAGCCATCGCGTTGGCCGAGCAGGTCAGCATATCATCGAGGGAGAGCTTGCCGTCGCGGATCGCCTCGAAGGCGAGATAGGCGGTCATCAGCTTGGTGAGCGAGGCGGGCTGCCACGGGTAATCGGCATCCTCGGAATAAAGGACGAGGCCGGTGTCAGCCTCGATAAGCAAAGCCGGCCCGGCGTGGGAGGGGCTCAACCCGAAAAGAAAGCCGAAAAGCAGAACCACGCGGGCTAGCCGTCTCACCCTTCACCGTCCATGTTTCGTTGAAAACCGTGGTGCCCCAGGCCTGACTCGAACAGGCACGCCCTTGCGGGCAACAGATTTTGAGTCTGCCGCGTCTACCGATTCCGCCACTGGGGCAGCGTTTCGCGGGCGATCATAGCGGGCGCGCCCGCGCCGTCAATTAGGTCAATCAGGTTTTACGTTCCTGCATCTCGCGGAGGAGCGCGCCGACGACGGTTGAAATGATGCCGGGCAGATCGGCGCGCAGCAGCGTCAGGTCGTTCCGCAACTCGCTAACCTCTTTCTTGAGGTCAAGAAGCATAGACTCATTCTCCGTGACCTTGCGAAGAATATGCCGCGTAACGCGTTTCTCGCTATCCATCTCCTCTTCAAGGAGGGAAACGCGGCGGCGAAGGTCTGACAGATCGGTTTCGGTCACGCTTTGTCCCTCAATCGTAAGATACGCAAACGGCACGTCTGACCATATACATCATACTAGCCGGACGAACCGTATAGCAGGCAGCCGTCACTCCGCGGCCTGCGCCGGCGGCTCGCCCTTTTCCGGCTGTCGGCCCTGGCCGAAGCGCCGCTCGATATACTGCTCCACCATCGCCATGAAATCGGCCGCGAGGGTCGGGCCGCGCAGCGTGGCGGCCTTCTTGCCGTCGATGAAGACGGGCGCGGCGGGGCTTTCGCCCGTCCCCGGCAGCGAGATGCCGATATTG
>CAZNAH010000030.1:16676-23222 GCA_964570735.1 uncultured Hyphomicrobiaceae bacterium
CGGCGTGCTTCGATTCGCCCGGCCCGTTCACGATGCAGCCCATTACGGCCACGTTCAGTGTTTCCACGCCCGGGTAGGTCTTCCGCCATTCCGGCATCTTGGCGATGAGGTGCGCCTGGATATCCTGAGCCATTTCCTGGAACAGCGTCGAGGTGGTGCGTCCGCAGCCCGGGCAGGCCGCAACGATCGGCACGAAGGTCCGGAAGCCCATCACCTGGAGGATGTTCTGCGCGACCTCGACCTCGCGGGTGCGCGCGCCGCCCGGCTCCGGCGTCAGCGAGACGCGGATCGTGTCGCCGATGCCTTTCTGGAGAAGGATGCCGATGGCTGCGGTCGAGGCGACGATGCCTTTCGTGCCCATGCCCGCTTCCGTAAGCCCCAGATGCAGCGCATAGCGGCAGCGTGCGGCAAGCATGGTGTAGACGCTGATGAGGTCCTGAACGGCGGACACCTTCGCGGAGAGGATGATCTTATCCGCGCCCATGCCGAGTTCCTGCGCGCGCTCCGCGCTGAGCACGGCGGACTGTACGATCGCCTCATGCAGCACGGCGCGCGCATCCTTCGGCTGCGGCAGGGCGGCGTTCTCGTCCATCAGCTTCGTGAGCAGGTCCTGGTCGAGGCTGCCCCAGTTCACCCCGATGCGCACAGGCTTGCCGTGCTTCAGCGCCATCTCGATGATGTCGGAGAACTGCCTGTCCTTCTTATCCTTGAAGCCGACATTGCCGGGATTGATGCGATATTTCGCAAGCGCTTCGGCGCAGGCCGGATGGTCGGCCAGCAGCTTGTGGCCGATATAATGGAAATCGCCGACGAGAGGGACGGTCACGCCCATCGCGGCGAGCTTGTCGCGAATGTGCGGCACGGCCGCAGCGGCCTCGTCCCGGTCCACGGTAATGCGCACGATCTCGGAGCCGGCCTGCGCGAGCTGCGCCACCTGCCGCACCGTCGCCGCGATATCCGCCGTGTCCGTGTTCGTCATGGACTGCACGACGATCGGCGCACCGCCGCCGGTCGTCACGCCGCCGACCTTGACGGGGATAGTGAGATGCCGGGCTTCACGCAGGTCCATGGCGAACCCTCCTCGCAATATGACCCCTCATTAGTGGAGATTGCGCTCAAGATAAAGCGCGTTTCACCGAACTTTCAGATGGAGCGCGGGCGCTGCGATGCCAAGGAACGCGGCGGCGAGCACGATCACGATGGACGGCCCGGCGGGTGTATCGAGCGCCAGCGAAAGGCCGAGGCCCGCCGAAACTGCGGCGACCGCGATGAGGGTGGCGAGCGCGGCCATGCTTTCCGGCGTTCTCGCAAAAGCCCGCGCGATCGCGGTGGGGAAGATCATCAGCGACGTGATGAGCAGAATGCCAATGACCTTCATGGATAGCGCGACGGTGATGGCGATGAGCAGAATGAACGCGATGCGCGTCTGTTTCACGGGCACGCCTTCCGCCGCAGCCAATTCCTCGTTTACCGTGACCGCCAGCAGCGGCCGCCACAGCCAGAACAGGGCGGCGTAAACGGCGGCGGCGCCCGCCCAGATCCAGGCGACATCGGCGCGCGAGACCGACAGGATATCGCCGAAGAGATAGCCCATCAGGTCGAGCCGGGCGCTCGCGACAAGGCTCGCCGCGATCAGCCCGCCCGCGAGCCCGACATGGGCCAGGATGCCGAGAAGCGTGTCCTCCGGCAGAACCTTCTGCCCCTGAAGCCCCGACAGCATCAGCGCCATCGTCACGGCGACCGCGATGACGCCCACCGTCAGGTCAATGCCGAGTATGAAGCCCAGCGCCACGCCAAGCAGGCCGGAATAGGCGATCGTCTCGCCGAAACAGGCCATGCGCCGCCAGACGACGAAGCAGCCGAGCGGAGCGGCCAGCACGGCGACACCGATGCCCGCCAGAATGGCCCGCGTCATGAAATCGTCAAGCATGGTTGCAGGGCTCGCGGATCTCGCCGGTCAGGTCGTGGCTGTGGTCGTGATGATGCTTGTAGACGCCGAAGCTCGCAGACGCCGCATGCCCGAACAGCCGCACATATTCGGGATGGTTCGCGACCGCCGTCGGCACGCCCTCGCAGCAGATGTGCCGGTTCAGGCAGATCACGCGGTCGCTCGCGCCGAGCACCACGTGGAGATCGTGCGAGATCAACAGAATGCCGCAGCCGCGCCGGTTTCGGATGTCGTCGATGAGGTCATAGAGCTGCGCCGCGCCGACGTAATCGACGGCCTGCACAGGCTCGTCGAGGACGAGAAGCTGCGGGTTCGCCACCAAGGCGCGCGCAAGCAGAACGCGCTGAAACTCGCCGCCGGACAGGTGAATCAGTTGAGACTGCGCGATGTGAGCCGCGCCCGTCTCCGCGAGACGGTCGAGCACCAGCGCGCGCGATGCCCTCACGCCCAGCGTCATGAAGCGCTCGACGGTGAGCGGTATGGTCGGCTCGATCTTGAAGCGCTGGGGCACGTAGCCCACGCTGAGGCCCGGCGCGCGGCTGACCTTGCCCTCCGCAGGCGGAATGAGCCCGAGCAGAAGCCGCGCAAGCGTCGTCTTGCCTGCGCCGTTCGGCCCGATCACCGTGACGATCTCGCGCGGAGAAATGTCGATCGTGACACCGTCGAGAATGCGCCGCCCGGATGCTTCGACGCTCGCGTTCGCCGCGCTGATCAGGGACGCTGCGGTATGGATCGTGGCGGTCGGCACTTCGTGGGGCCGCGTCAGCATGGTGCCCTCACAGTGCCGGCGCAGAGGAGTGGCAGTCGGCGCAGACGCCTTTAACTTCCAGTACGGTATCCTTGACCCGGAACCGTCCGGCTTTCGTCGCCTGGTTGATCGCGCCCCAGGCTTCGGGCACCTCGGTTTCCGCCACGCGGCCGCAATCCTCGCACAGCAGGACGACGGGCGATGCGGTATGATGCTGCCCGCTGCATATGAAATAGGCATTGCGGCTCTCGATGCGATGGACGAGCCCCGCTTCCATGAACACGTCGATAATCCGGTAAACGGAAATCGGCGCGAGCCGCCGCCCGGTTTTCGCGAGCCGTTCGATAATATCGTAAGCGCCGATGGGATGATGGCTCGATGCGATCTCGCGGAGGATCTGCTCCCGGAGAGGGGTCAGCCGGATATCCTTTTCCATGCAGACCGCCTGCGCGCGGCGCATCGCCCGTTCAAGACACTCCCTGTGATTATGGCTCTCGGGCGGGAACGGTTGTGCGGCATCGCCTGTCATGCTTCGGATGTAATAGTATCACGCCTCGCGCGCAACCGCTTTTCTGACCCGTTTGCAACGGCTGGTCGCGCCAACTGCGCCGCACGCCACCTCAAGCTGATAAATTCGCTTCACCAATGTCTGCGATTGTGATGATCATGAGCTGGATCTCAGCCGGAAAGCTGCGATCAGGCGTTAATAAGAATCGGCTGGGCGGTGTTCTGCGCCCATCCGCCAATACGCTTTTCGGTGACGTCTTTGGAGCACATCCCATGACTAGGACTATCGCTTTCGGGCGGGCCTTTGGCATCGTCCCGGCCTTTTTATTCGGGTTTATGTCTCTCATGATCGCGGCCACGACCCCGGCTTCCGCCCAGCGCGGCGAAGACGAGTGGGTGCTGCTCGGCGAGCAGCGGGTGCAGTTTCCCGGCGACCGCGACCGGATCAAGCTCTCCCGCCGCGACGGGCGCTTCGACGCCATCGCGATCCGCGTGCGCGGCGGCGACATCCGCATCTTCAGCCTGCGCGTTACTTACGGTAACGGCCAGAAGGAAGAACTGACCTACGGGGAGACGCTGCGCGCCGGCGATCGCACCCGGCCGCTTGAACTGCGCGGCGAAGGCCGGTTCCTTCAGGAAATCGAAATGCGCTACGGCGCGCCGCCGACCGCGCTGCTGCGTCAGCCGGAAGTCCAGGTCTACGGCCGCATCGCCGATGACCGCCGGCGGGGCGGCGGCCGCGATGACGAGGACTTCTTCAACCGCGAAGGCAAGCGCGCGAGCTGCGATACCTACGCAAAGATCGCGGTCGTCCAGTCCGAAGCGGCCGACAAATATCGCTGCCGTCTGCGTGGACCGGAGTGGAACACCAACGAACGCGATCACTTCCGCTGGTGCCTGCGTGCGCCCCGCCAGCGCCTCCAGGCGGACGTGCGCAGCCGTTATGATGCACTTGCCAAGTGCTTCGAAGGGCTGGGTGACGAAGATTACGACGTGTGGAGCCGCCGCCGCTGAGGCTCAAGACCATCGGGAGGAGGTGGCGCGTTGTCGCCTCCTCTCTTCAATCAGTTCAGGCTTTTGAGACCGTCCGAGAACCCGGCAAGCGAGATCGGCACGCCGATCCCATATTCAGGCGTCTGGAAGATAATGAACGACGCCCTGCCGCCCTGGATCATCTTGGCCATGAGCGTATCGTCCACCACGACCTCGGCCACGCAGCCGATGCTCCAGCATTTGAGGAACTGCGTCTTGCCGACATCGGCGTTGTCAATCTTGAGCCCCAGGCCCGTCGGCAGCAGGATGCCGAGCGGGGCGACGACGCGCAGAACCCTCTGATCGTTGTCGAAAGACCGCAGGAAAATGACCGTGAGCGAAATGTTCGGCCGGTCCTCCGCGCGGACATATTGAACCAGCGCGCACTTCTCCGCCTTCGCCCCCGGAAGCTGCCCGCAGCGCACCTGCCACGCCCCGTGAGTCGCCCGGACCTGTCCCGAGCCGACCTCGGATTGCGCGAACGCCGCTCCGGAGAGCATCGCCGCTACGGCGTACAGGAGGGCGAAACGAACGACTCTGACCATACTGAACCTCTGGTGGGAGAGAGCGGGACCGCGGCCCGGCGAGGGTGTGGGACTCGGTGAGGATTAGGGCTAAATTGAGACTGGACCCGCAGCGTTCCGGCACCATATGCCGGTGGTTGCAATCCGGCTGTCACGACGAATTGCGGCGCGGGCGGCAAAGTGCTAAAGCACTCTTTTAAGCGGTTTCCGCCAAGCGCTTTTTCCGGCTGCCGCGGCATTTTCGCGCCTGTTCAATCCAAGCAAGGGCGCGTAAACGTTACATCGACATCAATTAGAACCTTTCTCGGACGGAACGAGCATGAACGGTTTCAAGAAGGCGGTCGTCTGGACCTTGATCGTCTGCGCCATCATGGGCGCCGGGTTCGGCCCCGTCATGGCGGGCAATGCGGAGCCTTGGCAGCTGGGCCTCCAGGAGGCCGTCACGCCGATCATGGAAGGCATCGTCAGCTTCCATAACCTCCTTCTCATCATCATTACGGCGATCACGCTTTTCGTCCTGGCCCTGCTGCTCTGGGTGGTCTTCCGTTACCGCGAGAGCGCCAACCCGGTGCCGTCCAAGACGTCGCACAACACCACGATCGAGGTGCTGTGGACCGTCATCCCCGTGCTGATTCTGGTCGTCATCGCCATCCCGTCGTTCCGGCTGCTCTATGCGCAATATGCCTTTCCGCCGGCGGACCTGACCATCAAGGCGATCGGGCGGCAGTGGTACTGGACTTACGAATATCCCGATCAGGGCAACTTCACTTTCGATTCCTACATGGTCGAGGATGCCGACCTGAAGCCTGGCCAGCCGCGCCTTCTGACCGTCGACAACGAGGTGGTCGTGCCCGTGAACAAGGTGGTGCATGTCCTCATCACGGCCTCCGACGTGCTGCACAACTGGACGGTTCCCGCCTTCGGCTCCAAGATGGACGCCGTCCCCGGCCGCGTCACGCGCACCTGGTTCATCGCGAACAAGCCGGGACTCTACTACGGACAGTGCTCCGAACTGTGCGGCTCGCGCCATGCTTTCATGCCGATCGCGGTGCGCGTCGTGAGTGATGAGGAATTTGCGCGCTGGACCGCCGAGGCGAAGCAGAAATTCGCCTCCGCCGATCCCGGCGCTTCCGAACAGCCTCAGACACGGCTGGCCTCGAATTGATGCACATAAGCCGGGCCCCTGTTGTGTGAGCCCGTGAGATTTTCGACAAGGACTGAGCACATGGCCAAGGACATTGCAGCAAGTTACGGCGGAGATCACCCCGGCTTTTTCCGGCGGTGGTTCTTCTCGACGAACCACAAAGACATCGGCACCCTTTATCTGATCTTCGCGGTGATCGCGGGCATCTTTGGCGGGATCCTGTCGATCGGCATGCGCATGGAGCTGCAAGAGCCCGGCATGCAGATCTTCGGCGATCCGCACACCTACAACGTGTTCGTGACCGGCCATGGCGTCATCATGATCTTCTTCATGGTGATGCCCGCCATGATCGGCGGGTTCGGCAACTGGTTCGTGCCGCTCATGATCGGCGCGCCGGACATGGCCTTCCCGCGCATGAACAACATTTCCTTCTGGCTGCTGCCCGCGTCCTTCGCGCTGCTCATCATGAGCCTGTTCGTGGAAGGGCCTCCGGGCGGCATGGGGTCCGGCGGCGGCTGGACGCTCTATCCGCCGCTGAACACGTCCGGTCAGCCCGGACCGGCGATGGATCTCGTCATCCTGTCGCTGCATATCGCGGGCGCATCGTCCATCATGGGCGCGATCAACTTCATCACGACCATCT